>JBGSJM010000255.1:0-29017 GCA_041742015.1 Verrucomicrobiales bacterium
TACGCTGCCGCACAGGTTCGAACATTGCCGTCGGCGCCTCCAGAAACGAGATAACCGACGTGGCCGGCAGGAGCAGCAGGGAGACTTGCTGCACATCGACGTTGTGTGATGACTCGTTATAGTGTAGCAATTTTGTAACAACAAATACATAATCGTTAAACTCCTCGATCTTGGGACGACAATGGGTGCTTAGAATGTCCTCAAGGATCAAAGGGTGAATGTGAAAAGCATCCCCGAGTTGGGCTATTTTTTCGGGATCGTGCAGGCCCGTAACTTCAATCCAAGTGACCTCGTGCGTGTCGGCATAACGTAAACACTCCGAAACATCATGAGTAATCAGGGACTCAGCCTTGTCCGCGTCGTACTCAGTGGCATTGATAGACACTTTATCGGTCCGCTTCTCTCCCAAGTGGATAAGCAAACTAGGCGAATGCCCTGGCGCTTTGAGTGGGTGGGAGGTAGATCCGCGCAAAAAATCTTCTAGCCGGAATCGCTTGTTGATGAGAGGTTTCTTTTTCAAAACTGAGAGGAATGTTTTTTCTGATTCTTTTGCCAGTTCACATAGACTAAGAAGGGTGAGTACTCAATGAAGTGCCTCCTCCTTGCCAGTCATGGGCACGAAGCGAACCGGAAGGATTGCACGAGGTTCGATTTTGTCGCCGCGTTTTTCGAGTCGGTAAAGTTCCTGCACCTGATCCGCCGGACCAACCGGGATAATCATGCGCCCTCCTTCGCGCAGCTGCTGAACGAGTGCGGGAGGAATCGCATCCGGCGCGCAGGTGACAATGATTGCGTCAAAAGGAGCTTTTTCCGGCCAGCCTAGGTAACCATTTCCGGCCCGGGTGTAGACATTCTTGTAACCAAGTTCCGCCAGTGTTTTCGCAACTTGATCTGCCAGAGGCACAACGATTTCTATGCTGTAAACCTCCGCCACCAGCGCCGAGAGCACCGCTGCCTGATAGCCGGAGCCCGTGCCGATCTCCAACACGCGGTCCCCGGGCTGCAACTGCAATTCCTGCGTCATAAAAGCCACCAGGGACGGCTGGGAGATGGTCTGGTCATAACCAATCGGCAGCGGGCAGTCCTCATAAGCCCTAGCCTTGGCACTCTCAGGTATACAGCGATGCCGCGGGGTGGCCATCATACTCTGAATTACCCGTTGATCCGTGATTCTCCCATTGCCGACATGGGCAAAGGATTCAACCAACTCCCGGCGCTTAATTTGAAAATCCTTTTGTTGAAGCATTGGTGACAATTTTCCATCCTCTTTCCAATTGTACCCTGTTCAATGGCTGACTGTACTGGGTATAATTTCACTCCTCCCAATCACTTCTCGGAACGTATTCGGAGAGGGATGTCATTGATCTCAACTCCCGCCTTGGTAGCTGCGTCCCAAAGTTTTACCATTAATCCCAGTGAGGTTTCGGAATCCGCCTTCATCTCCAGTTTGGCGCCGGGATTACTCGTTTTCAGGGCCTGGAGGGCGGCCGGAACTTGCTCCAGGGTCAGGGTTTCCGTGCCCAGTGATATGGCACCATCAACAGTAAGTGCCAGAGCGATCCTCGCCTCGGTAAGGGAAGTACCCGCCATTTCGGTGGACTTGGGAAGATTGACTTTTAGCAATGACTCTTGTTGCTTAAAGGTGGTGGTAACTATAAAGAATATCAAAAGAATCGCAAGGATGTCGATCAACGAGACAAGGGGCACAACCGGACTTTTTCGCTTCCTGGTATAAAATTTCATAGCCTATAATTGCTTGGAAATTCGATTTTGAAGGCCGCCTCCACTACTGTCGAGAGGGGCGGATTGGATCTTGGCTTTCTCGGCAGAGATTTCTCTGGCGTACAATTTGGGTCCTCCATGTTTGTAAAATTGTTGCAAAAGATGATTGGTGAGCAGTTCTAATTGAGCGCTGATACTTTCCAATCTCCGGGAAAAATATGAGTGAAAAATCACGGCAATGACTGCCACAACAATTCCGGCAACGGTGGTGTTTAAGGCCGTGGCAATACCAGCAGCAATCAAAGTCGGATCTGAAGTGCTCCCCACTTCTGAAGCGCCCAATCCCCCGAAGATCGTGACCAGACCGCTGACTGTTCCAAGAAGCCCCAGAAGTGGAGCGATCGTGATTATCGCTTCCAAAATACCCATACCTCCTTCGAGTTTAACGACCTCATTTTTTGCGGTTGCTTCCACGGCCTCGCTAGCTTCTGCACGACTGGAAAACTCTCCAGAAAGGGCAACTCTTCCGATGTGTCCAATCGGTGTGTCGGTCTTTTTTAGCGCCTGGTAAAGGGCTGACGACTTTTCCTGGACAAAGTATTGTTCACACCGGGCAAGTTCTCCGTTCAGAAAGGCTGGCACGATGGCCGAAGGCCGGAGCGACAAGGCACGATGGATGCTTACCGCAATGGTGACAAAGCAGCATAACATAATGAGAAGCATAAAAATGCCCCCAGATACCAGGAACTCCCAGAGTTTCAAATTTGCGGATGCGAGATAAATCATGAATGTTCGAGTAATTTTGGTTAAGAGATAACGACTTAGTAGATGATGATGTTATAGTGCATTTCAAAACCGCTGGAGCCAAGAACATCAGCAACCTCCCGTGGCATGGGTGGAATTTTGGCATCAACAATGGCACGCAGGGAGAATTCCGTGACCAATGTGGTGGCTTCATTCCTGGTGACTCTTAGATTCGTCAGGCCACCGCTCGGGGTCACGTTGAAACGGACCGTAAGCGACCCCCAAGTGACGTCCTGCGCCCGGTCGACCCGATATTGATGCCACTTTTTGCTGATCGCCTGTTCAACTGAGCGTTTGTATTTTCCTATCTCAGTGGCTTCTGCATCAACAGAACCCTCTCCCAAAGCGGTGATTGAACCATTTTGGCGATTTTTTCGATGGTGGGCGCTGAACATACTGTCATCCATTAACTTTCGAACTTCGACATCCGCCTGCTGTTTCATGTTATCAACGGACTGACCTGAAACCACCGGAGTTGCCCGGATTTCTTTTTTCTCCTCGGGAGCAACCGGCTCGCCATTTTCTTCGGTCTTTTTGGTAGAAGCGGCTTCCTGCTCCTTGTCTCCAATCGGGCTTTCTTTAATGGCGTGTGAGCCGCTTTCGGGGTTGACGAAAGATTTGGTGGTCATCGCCAACTGCGCAGTATCTCCTATAGTTTGAGCATCTGGCTGGGTCTCAACTTCTGCCACCTTATCAGGAGGCATGTCAGCCTGTCCCGGTTTGGATTCAGTGGCTTCGCCTTCAGACTTTTTTTCAGCCTCACCCTGATTCAAGGCCTGCTCTTTCGATTCACTGGGAGCGGTGTCCTGCGATTCCTGGCTGAGCTGACTGGGGGAAATCGGAACGGAAGATGCGGCTGCTGCCTGATTCATTGCTGCCGGTAGGGGTGGTGGAGACGGCGTGGGCCCGATCTCACCTGGCACATATTCTTGATCTGCGAGTGAGAGAGATTTGATTTTCTCCTCGCCCCGCAGAGTTGGACCCACAACCTGGGGCTGATTCGGATCTGGGAGGAATTCCGTCGAAGCTTTAGTATTCCGATCCGATTCAAAAAGGGCATTCTTGGGGGCTTCGACCTGGGCAGTGTTGGAATCCGTGTTAACGAACTGTTTAGTCGAAGGAACTGTCTCCACTTTGGGTAATTCTTCCTCTGGCTCCAGTTTAACTTCCTGTGTCTCAGGCAAAGGCTCACGGAATTGCTCAACCATCTGCGAAAGCATGATCGTGACCTCTTTCGGGGCCCCCGATTTGGCGGAAAGATTGGGAGAGGCGGTTTTAGAAACCATCAGATAAAAGAAACCGAGCACAACGATCTGACAGACCGCAGCACCGGAAATCGAAGTTATCCACTTTTGGAGTTCTGACATTTTTTATATTTCAGTCCTTAACCCTTACCGATTTTCTAGCGAAATGAAAGAGATATTGTTGGGCGTAACCTGCGTTGGGCCCAAAGTATTTCATCGCCCATTTCTGTAGTTTAACTCCTTTTATACGTTTCCGGTAGGGCGTTCGGAGCACCCGCTCGATCCACACGTCAATCGGAAACATCTCCCACCGCGCCCCTCCAAACAGCAGGGCGCAATGAGCAATTTTTTCCCCCACTCCGTGCAAACGGGTCAATTCCGCGATGGCTTGCTCCCCAACCAAGTTGCCCAAACCAGCTAGATTGATTTCCCCAGAATCGATCATTTTACCTGCAAGAAAGAGGGACTTAGCCCGATAACCGAGGGCACACTGCCGAAGAGCCTCTTCACCCGCCCCAGCCAGCGTCGCAGGTGTTGGATAGGAATAAAAGGTCTTCCCATCCCAATGATGTGCCTGCCCATAACGCTCCCGCAAAACCAAAGAAATAGCGCGAATATGAGTCACCTGCTTCATTGAGGAGGTAATGAAGGTGGCGAGACATTCCCACATGGGTTGCCGGATTAGACGAAGGCCAGGGCAAAACGCAATCGCATGCTCCAGAAATTCGTCGCCGTGGGGAAAGGTGGCATGAATATTCCGAATCGCGTGATCAAGCCCCAAATAGGTCACTACCTCCGCCTCTCGTCCGGGCAGGGTAAAAACTTGGCCCCTGTCATTTTGCCCAATCCAAACAGGTTTGGCATCCCCGATACAAGCCGCAAAACCGGACACCCCATCGTAACTATGTTTTTCCCAGTGAAATACCTGTCCAGAATCCAGCGTTTCGCTGAGATCGAACACATCACAAACAGATAATTGGACGGTTTTCACTGCGACTACTCATTCACGGTGCTGACGAAATAGCTCAGACTTTCCAGCTCTAGAGCCAAATCCACATGGTTAACGAATACCTCACTGGGAACCTGGAGAACCTGCGGTGAAAAATTCAAAATTGCCTGAACCCCAGCCTTCACCAGGACATTCGCAACCTGCTGCCCTGCTTCTGCCGGGACACAGAGAATCACCATTTTCACCTCATGACCAACGATATAATCGTATAGATTGTCAACGTGATAGACGGGAATTTCTGGTTTAGGGGAACGCTCCTCAACCAATTCCGGGTAAAGATCAAAAGCAGCGATAATCTCAAAACCTTCTTTTTTAAATCCCCCGTAGCTCAGCAAGGCTGATCCCAGATTACCGACCCCAATAATTACCACTGGCTGAAGGCGGGCGGTCCCTAAAACTCGTGAAATTGCCTGGTAGAGTGCCTCTACACCGTACCCCAGACCACGGGTGCCGAAGTGCCCGACATACCCTAGATCCTTCCTAAGCTGTGGTGGTTTTACACCGGCAGCGATAGCCAGTGTGTTTGAAGACACCGTCTCGACCTGATTGTTGGACAACCGATCCAAACACCTGAGATAGAGAGAGAGCCGGTAAACTGTCTTTTTGGGAATTTCAATCTTTTCCACCACCAAAAATTGAGGTTGAATTTGAATAAGTCAAACACAGGTGTGTCCAACGCTTGATAGTACCAAGGACGATATAAGGCAAGCAGGCCTTAGTCACATCCTCTCCATGGAGAAACTTGAAAAAAGCGACATTCATCCATTGTGATAGCTCTTCACTCCAAATCCCCGAACTGTGGCGGCGAAATCAATCGTTTCGAAGGTGATTTTTCCTGGGCGTTCCTCTTCGGATTATCAATTCCGCCTATCGCAGCCCCGAATACAATTCTGCCTGCCCTAGTTCAGCCCCAATTCCTATCACACCAAAAATATGGCGTTGGATTTGGTATTTGCCTGTTTCTCCACCCAGGAAGCCGCTGTCACGGCAAAAAACTTCGGGCCTAAGGTTGCTTCAAAGGCGGCATAGGCGTTTACGCGAATTTTATTCACATCGACACCCGCAGCAAGAACGTGGATTGGAGTATTTCAGTCTAAATGGTTTTTGCCGGCCTTAAAAAAAGGTTCGCAATTTTAACCAATTCCAAAACCGAAGCTCTTGCTATTTTCGCCAAAATTGCGATTGGTTGGAGGGAAGGTTAGGTTCGGAGTTTTTGAAGCAAGAGAAAAGCTTTTTACCATCGAACGAGAACCGCGCATGATTGAACTCTCGTAAATGGAGCCATCTTCATCAAACCATTTTCACAGAAAACTAGCATGGAAGCTATCCTTGAACTTCTTCAGAAAAACGCCCGGCTCCAGCCATCAGAAATAGCTGATCGCTTGGATTTGGATGAATCGCAGGTGATTGAAACGATCAAAGAACTGGAAGAAAATGGCTCGATTCTTGGCTACCACACTGTCATTGACCGGGAACGCAGCGGCGACAACGTCGTATCCGCCATGATCGAAATAAAACTCACCCCCGAGCGGGATGGTGGATTTGACCGGCTCGCCGAGCGAATCGCTAAATTTGACCAAGTCTCAAATTGTTATTTGATGAGTGGTGGATATGATTTGGCTGTCATCATCGAAGGGGGAACACTCAAGGATGTTGCCCGTTTTGTCAGCGAAAAACTCAGCACCATTGAAGGTGTAATCGGAACTTCCACCCATTTTCAACTAAAAGTTTACAAACAAAATGGGTTTCTGGCCTCCGCCGGATTCAAGGATCACCGCCTTGCTGTCAGTCCCTGATTCGCTCCTTTTAGCACTCATCTAATTTTGAATCCATGAAACCATTGGAAGACCGTATCGCCAAACAAGTGGCTGGAATCCCTCGCTCGGGTATTCGTGACTTTTTCGAACTTGTACAAGGTCGGGATGATGTTATCTCCCTCGGTGTCGGCGAACCGGATTTTTGCGCACCCTGGCACATTCGGGAGGCTGCCATATTCGCTCTCGAAAAAGGCCAGACCAGCTACACATCCAACCTCGGTCTACCCTCCTTGCGAAGTTCCATCTCGAAGTATGTTAATCGCCAATTCGGAGTCAAATACAGCCCGGTCAGTGAAATTCTCGTGACAGTGGGCGTTTCCGAGGCTCTCGATATCGCCTGTCGAGCGCTGATCAACCCAGGTGACGAGGTGATTTATCACGAGCCTTGCTACGTGTCCTACAGTCCCAGTATTGTCATGGCTTACGGAAAGCCGGTTACAATCCAAACCCGCCTTGACGACAAATACGCTCTCATGGCCAAAGATGTCGAAGCTGCGATCACCTCGAAGACCAAAATGATCCTGCTCAATTTTCCAACCAATCCGACTGGAGCGGTCGAACCAGTCGGAGAACTCCAGAAGATTGCCAAGCTTGCCGTTAAACACGATCTCATTGTGCTGACGGATGAGATTTATTGTGAGTTACTTTACGGAGGCTCGAATGGAATCGAACCCGGCAAACACACCTCAATCGTTAGCCTGCCAGGAATGAAGGAGCGGACTATACTGCTTCACGGATTTTCCAAAGCTTATGCCATGACAGGTTTCCGACTTGGCTATTCCTGCGCCCCGTCGGTTTTGACTGAGGCGATGATGAAGATCCATCAGTACTCAATGCTTTGCGCCCCTATCATGAGCCAGATGGCGGCGATTGAGGCCCTCGAAAACGGCGATGCCGAGGTCGAAAAAATGCGACGGGCCTACGCCGAAAGACGCAATCTGTTACTGCGCCGATTCAAGGAAATGGGAGTTCCCTGCTTTTCCCCGGGAGGTGCCTTTTATGCCTTTCCCGACATTCGCAAGTTCGGTCTCACCAGCATGCAATTTGCCCATCGTCTCCTTGAAGAGGAAAGTGTTGCAGTTGTACCTGGAACAGCTTTTGGCAAAGCTGGCGAAGGAAGCGTTCGCTGTTGTTATGCAACCGCTTACAATCAGCTTGAAATCGCGCTGGATAGAATCGCCGCATTTGTCGGCCGTCTTAAATCATGAGGGCTGAGACGACTTTTTCTCTCAAAGACCAGCTTTTTAACGAGGAAAAGATCGACTACCTATCCAGACTGATTTTAAACGCTTACCCTGAATTTAGCCGATCCACATTCAAACAGGCAGCCCTGTCTAAATTTCCCGAGCTGGAGCTAAAGGCACGCGTCGTTCACCTAACTGAATGCCTGGAAAAACATCTCCCAAATTGTTTTATCCAGTCCTGCGAAATTATTCTCAACGCTCTCCCACCGGAACTCGATTCCCAAAAAGCCGATGATGATTTTGGCGATTTTATTCTAGCTCCACTTTCTCATTTTGTGGTTCGCAACGGAAACCACAAAAAACACCTGAAGCGCTCTTTGAGAACCCTCCAGGAGATCACGAAGCGTTTTTCAGCCGAGGATGCGATCCGCTACTTTATCAACCAGTTTCCCGAGGAGACCTTTGATTTTCTTGAGAAATGCGCAATCGATCCAAACTACCATGTCCGCCGACTTGCCAGCGAAGGTAGCCGCCCCAAACTGCCATGGTCACAAAAACTGATAACCCCTCATCAAAGGCCTCTGGCAATCCTTCATGAACTCCACAAGGATAAAACCCGATATGTTACCCGCTCGGTTGCCAATCACCTGAACGACATCAGTAAAATAGATTCGGAACTGGTACTCGAAACCTTGAAAGACTGGCACAAACAGAAACTTCAGACTGAAAAAGAATTAGGCTATATCACGAGACATGCCCTGAGAACCCTAATCAAAAAATCTCATCCCGACGCGCTGGAACTACTGGGATTCAGCACCAAACCCGATTTCGAAGTACTATCATTCAAGATCGTAACACCCAAAATTTTTATTGGTGAATCAGTTATCTTTACATTCAGTCTAAGGTCATCACGCAGGGAGAAACTCGTCCTTGATTACCTCATGGAATTTCCCGGCGGCCGCAGCAAAATATTTAAAATCAAACAACTCGAACTTACCACAGGTCAAAGCATCACCGTCGAGAAACGTCATCCCATGAAATTGATGACGACCCGCTCAACCCTTAGCGGAATGCATAAAATCACCCTCCAAATTAACGGACAGCGATGTGACTCGGCCAGTTTTGAACTGAATGAGTGATTATCTATTATTCTGGAATCGCAAAATCAAAGACCGTATCTTTGAGGGCTTTTTGAAGCTCCTCAATGTCGGCGGCAACCACACCCGTGTCGCCCAACTGCACCACCGTCAGCTTTTTGTTCTGAGCCAAGACTTGAACATCACTGATCTTACGGCAATGCATCAAAGTCAATCGCGACAACTCAGAGAGGAATTTCAAGTCGGAAATATCTGACAACTCGACACACTCCTTGATTTCCACAACCTGAAGTTTTTTTGCCACTCCCAGGCCGGAGAAAGACTCCAATTTTGGACAGCGCACCACCCATAACAAATCACCAATCGTCGGGGGAATCCCCTCCAGCGAAGTCAGATTAGGGCAGGATTCAATGTATAACTCTCTCAGTTTCTCCATACCAGTGAAATCGGCCAGCGATGTGACATTTCCCTGCCCGGCCAGACGAAGCACTTCCAGCACCGGCAGTTTTGCAATCACAGAAAAATCTGGTAATTCAACATTTCGCATGTCCAAAACTACAAGAGATGACAAATTCTCAAGGCCGTCCAAATGTATCAATCTTTGACAGTTACTAATATCCAAATCCGTCAGCTCCGGCAATTGATCGAGCCCGCTGATTTGCTCGATCAACATACAACCGTCCAGATAAAGTTGCTTGAGTTTCCGATAAGGCGAGACTTCCAGAACCTCCAAAGTTCGACAGCCCGTCAAATACAAATTCTCCAAAGCAGGCACGTTTGCGAACTCCAATTTCTGCAAGCTGCGAGCATTTGACAAATCAACAGTCTGCAACGAAGGCAGGTTTCGAATCCCCGATACGTCGGACAATTTCGGGTTATATGACAAAATAACTTCTGACAGTTGAGGCAACCCCGAAATTCCGTTGGCGGTAACCAACTCTGAACATTCCCCTGCGATAATGGAACGAAGCGCCCTGAAGCGGGCAGCACCATCAAGTGTTTGGATGGCCGAATTTTTCGAGATATCAAGAACTCCCGGGATTAAGGGCGTCCCATCTTTGAGCTTTTCTGCGCGCTCAATTAATTCTGCGATCTTGTTCAGATCAGTCACCTTCGAATCTGAAGCGCTCATGTGGACCTCGCCATCAAAAACTGAAAAACTGATGCGATAAACCGACTCAAGTTCATTCAGAGCGCGGGCCCGGTCCTGAACCTTCCAAAACAGGAGAATTACTGCGACGGAAAGCACGGCAAAACCATACAGAACAATTGTAGCGCCCCCTGTTTTCATGGTTTTTGAAATCAAGTCGTAACAAAATGGCAAAGGCACAGCGCAAATGTACCCTGTTTAATCGCCAATTGTACCCTGTTTGGCCCACAATTGTACCCTGTTAGATTCCTTGTCAGGTAGAAATTCTAAGCCAGCTTTCTAAAATGAAAACACGATTCCCACTCATATTTAGTAAAGTTGCTTATTCTTGAGGAGCCATTCGTCACTTAGATGCCCCAAGAGGACACTTGACCAACCTGTTCGTATCCGTCTATAATGGGCAGTAAACACCACCAAACGGCTATGGAAGTCCTGCAATCAGACACTAATTTCTTCAATGAAAACGTAATGAACACCATGGCGTGGGTTTTCACGATTCTTTCCGGGATCGCGAGTATCACGCTAACGATTCATAAGTTCGGGCTGCCAAAATGGAAACAAATCAGTCTCATCGTCGGCGTCGTCACCTTGGGACTGGTGATGGTTCTGGTAGTTATTCCCAAGTTGAGCGGTCCACAAATGATCAACGGCCAGGAAACCAAGCATCTGCAAACCTTGGTCAGTGAACTGGGAATGTTCAGCGGGGGGTACGAAAAAACCTCCGATGGCTTCGTCTCCAAACCTCTGCGCGGAGAGGTCAATCGCGTGTCGGAATTTGTCTACGCCGTAATGCACCCGAATGGACACTTCGATGCGGTCTACAGTGGAGATTATTTCAAGGCCTCCCTGGATGGCACGACGGTCAATTGCGAACTCATTGATCTGGGTGACGACCGGATATTGATTATCAAAGGCACTCAGACAGAATTTGTGCAGTTGAATTCCACCCAGGAAAACAGTACGTTTAAAGTCAAAAAGATTCCAATCCCAAAACAGGCGTAAAAACCGCTTTTGCATTAATTCTCAACCCAATCGTCCAGAAATTATGAAATTACGAAATATTCCTACTCTCCTTGTATTAACTTTTGCCATGGGGGTATCCTCCTCACTTTGGGCTGGTAAAATAGGTGTGGCTATAGAAGGTGATTCTTCAGTCCAATCGGCAGTCTCTGATGCACTTAAGGCTGATGGCCACACGGTTGTTGACGTTTCATCTTCCACTCAGGGAGTAAAACTCGATTCAGTCGCAGCCTCATCTATCGGAAAGAGTACAGGAGTGGAAATTATTGTTTCAGGAAAAAGGCTGGGGGGTGTGGTAATTCTTAAAGTTCTCAGCACAAAAAACGACACCGTAGCTGGAGGCACCGCAACCAACCCAGAAGGAGCCGTTGATCAAGTCAAAAAAATCTTGTCTGAAAACAAATCCAAAATGGCTAGGTAATTAAGATCTCCAAATATTACCTAAAAACTTAAGCGAACCAATCTTGGTTCGCTTAAGTTTTGCCTCAAAAGGCACCAAATAAGGCTTGACTGGACGACCATCATCATGGTTTTTTGGGCCATATGAAATCAATTGGTTCTTGTTTGCTTCTGAAGCTCATTTTGCTGCTGCCAATGTCAGTTGCGTTGGGGCAAAATTCGTTGTTTGACCTTGGCTTTCCATCATCCACTCAGCCCTATCCAGACGATGTGGGAAGCGAGAGAGTTAATTGTGGAATTGCGACGGGCTCCAGTTCCGGTCTTTACATTCGATTTGGTGAGGATATCGCCAAGCTCTGCGCAAATTACGGTATTCCTTTGACCTCTTCAGATCCCAATCGGTTCCGCTATCCGAAATTTCGGGTCAATGTATATGCCACCCAGGGCGGGTTTGACAGTGTCAAGCGACTTCGTTATGAAAGAGAAGTCCAATTTGCCATCGTTCAGTCGGATCTTCGCTACTTTGCCTCTCAGCGGATGAAAGACGAGTTTGATCCAGCCAAAAAGACCGCCTGGACCCAAATTGCTGATGAGATCAAACTGATCCTGCCCCTATACCGGGAGAAAGTTCACATTCTGGTTCGCCCGGCAGACAAGGAGCGGTTCCGTGATCTCGCTGGTTTAATGAAAGCAGGTGCCACCGTGAACGTCGGAACCGTTAGTTCCGGGGGAATGATTACCTGTTTGATGATTGAAGAACTCATCAGAAACTCTCGTGAATGGAAAAATAACTCGAACCGCACTTGGAAACCAACCTTTCATCCGGAAGACGCCGCTCTTGACTTGTTGACTGGTGCCAATGTCCGCACTGGAGGGGTTGATGCGGTCATTCTTGTTGGAGGAGTGCCTTACCCAACCCTGAAGAACTACGGAATCAACACGGCAGTAAAAAAGGGCTTGTTCAAGAACACTCAAGTCTCTGAACCTGAGCTGGCACTGCTACCAGTAGGTCAGGAAGTTCAGGACATTCTGTCGAATGCTGACTTCAAAGGTTACCACAAAGACCAAATCACTGTCGGTGAATATGAATTCATGAATGCTCAGAGCAACGAGGTGGTTGATACTGTTGGCGTCTACGCCTGCCTTGTCTCCCACAACAGCTACACAGATAAGTCAACACAGAAGCACAAGATCATTTGGGTTCGCCATGTGCTTTTCCGGATCCTTACCAAACTTGAGCCAGGTTCGGACTATGGATTGCCATCTGATTTTGGGATTCCAAAGGCTGGTGACAAATGGAGGGAAGTCCAACCGGTCGCCGGTTTGACATCGGAGGCACAATACGAGCAGTATTACGGGTGGCCCCGACACGATGACAAATTAGTCCGGGACATGGTTGATGTATGGAGCAAGGGTTTAGGTGCCGGAGCAGGCGGTGGCCCGTCAACCTCGGTGGTTGACCCGATCAAACTATTCTAATCGGGGGATAGCCACAAAAGTTTAATTAAAGCCCGCTCCAAAAGAGTGGGCTTTTTTAGTCGCAAGGTATTAGTTATAGTTTGGCAATTTCCCGAATCAACTTGGGACCGTGATAAATCAGTCCGGTATATACTTGAACCAGAGCAGCCCCAGCCGAAAGTTTAACCTCGGCATCGTCGACCGACATCACACCGCCGGAGGCTATTATTGGAATCCGCTCATGCAGCGATAAACGCAACTTCTTAAGAATCCCAGTGGCGCGAAGAGTAAGTGGAGCACCACTCAAGCCACCAGTTTCATCAGCTAAACGATGCCCGCCTACCTCTGTCCTGGAAATCGTAGTGTTGGTCGCAATCACTCCGTCAATCCCAGTTTCATTCAATACATCAGCTAACGATTTAATCGATTCGTTATCGAGATCTGGCGCAATTTTGATCACCAACGGAACTCTTTTCCCAGCAAATTGATCAATTAGTTCCTTTCGCTTTTCCTGTAGGATTTTGATTAATCCCCGACAGGTTTCCGCACTCTGTAGGTCTCGTAATCCCTTGGTATTGGGTGAAGAAAGATTCGCGGTAATGTAATCAGCTCGCTCATAGACGGCTTCAAAAGCTTTTACGTAATCCCCATTGGCATGTTCAATTGGGGTGTCGAAGTTTTTGCCAATATTGATGCCTAAAATACCCTCGTAACGTCGATATGTCCGGGTGGATCGATCAAGATTCTTGAGCAATCCATGGGTACCGGGATTGTTGAAGCCCATCCGATTGATAATCGCTTCATGCTCGGGAAGCCGAAACAACCGGGGCTTTGGGTTTCCGGTCTGAGCACGAGGGGTCACCGTCCCCACCTCGATATGACCGAATCCGAGGTGACCGAGAGCATCTACTGCAATTCCCCCCTTATCCAATCCAGCGGCCAGTCCGACTTTATTCGGAAAACGCAACCCCATTATTTCAACCCCTATAGAAGAATTCTCCACAGGAGCCCGATTGCCTGTTACCATCCTAAGCATTGACAATTCATGGGCAAAACTGACCCCCTTTAATGCGGCATGGTGAGCCGTCTCAGCATCGAGACAAAAAAGAAGCTTTCGAGCAACTGGGTAGAAATCCGGCATGACTGCTGTCTCATAGCCGATTGGCGAGGTTCATTCAACGCAAAGTTATAGTTTTTCAACACAATTCAAAACCAAAGAGAGCATCTGGTCCCCCCTGTCTGAGATCAATTGTTTTTTCCAATTACCATTGAAAAGGGATCACATCCTTGTTTCCCGGATTCGGGCGAAGGGAACGGGCCTTAACTTCTTTTCGCCATGCATCCAGCTCCGCTGCCATTTCCTTAACCTTTTCCACTTCGAGCTGGCTGATGTTGTTATGCTCTGCGATATCCTCTTTTAAATTGTAAAGTTCATATTCACCATCCTCCAAATCCTGAATTAACTTAAAATCACCAGACCGCATCGCGCTAGCAGGGAATCCCCCCTGATTGGAATAGTGAGGGTAGTGAAAAAAAAGCGGACCGCGGTCAAATTTTGCAAAGGGATTCCGCAGGACAGGAACAAGACTTACACCATCAATATGCTGATCCTTCAACTGATCAAGCCCTGCGATCTCCAGCATCGTGGGGTAAAAGTCCATACTTATCACTGGTACAGCACAGATCGTTCCTGGTGGAGTCACCCCGGGCCAACGCACCACCATGGGTTCGCGAATTCCGCCTTCATACATCCACCCCTTCCCAGCTCGAAGCGGAAGATTCGAGGTTGGATGTCCCTCAGCCGTACTCAACCCGCCATTGTCGGATGTAAAGATCACCACCGTATCGTCTTTTAATCCGAGTTCCTCGAGTCGGTCTAGTACAGTCCCAACTGCTGTATCCAAACTCTCAACCATGGCAGCATAAACAGGATGATCTTGACGAATTCTGACTTTCAATTCCTCTTTTGCCTGCGGCCAAATTTGGCGTTCTTTACCGACCGCAAAACTATCCTTGGCATCGATCCGCCCCATTTTCACCGCTTTTGCTTTGTATTTTTCGATCAAATCCTCGGGTGCCTGCAGAGGTGTGTGAACCGAATAAAACGAAAGGTTGAGAAAAAAGGAATCTTTCTGCTGAGCACAAGTTTCCAAAAAAGCAGTAGCCTCACTTGCGAGCCGATCAGTAAGGAACTCGCCATCTGGTCCTGGTGCTAAATTTTCGACATTCTTATAAGGAGAAAAATAACTCTTTGGGGCACCATTTCCCCCTCCTCCGCGATTGATGTCGAATCCCTGATCCGTAGGCCAGTTGCCTTTTTCACCGAGGTGCCATTTTCCCCCGAAAAAAGTTTTATAACCCTTTTCCTTAAGCGCTTCAGCAATCGTTATCTCCTGGGTCGACAATTCGGTTTCGTAAAGCGCAGGCAGGAATTTCCCTTCCCTCACTCCACTAAAATAATTGGTCGTCACCGTCCGGGCCGGTGTTTTCCCAGTTAAAATACTTGCCCTGGTCGGTGAACAGACCTGGCAAGCTGCGTAAAAATCACTGAAAACCATCCCACTGGCTGCAAGCCGATTGAGATTCGGTGTTTCATAAAACGTCTTTGAATTGTTGAATCCTACATCCATGTAACCCAGATCATCAGCCAGGATAAAAAGAAAATTCTTTTTCCCTTCTGCCTGGGACCAACCAGAACAAAAGATTGAAAGAAGGACTGCAACAAGACATTTGATTGATAAGGTTTTCACGAAGATATTCTGACATTTATCAATCGAGTTGACCATAGCGTGATAAAGAAAAAATTCTATGCCAATCCTGAGCCGTTTAGCCCAAAAGAAAAAAATCGATTTCTTTTTCCCCCTTATCCCGGTTCAAGCGGCCATTCTTGAAATAGGAAGTGGCTCGGGGTGGGTCGGGGAGTATCTTAAAGGCAGCGGAAGAACCGGTTACCGTGGTATCGACCTTAACCCGCCGGCAGATATTGTCGGAGACATTTGCCATTGGAAACCGCTCGGCCTGTCACCTGAAAGCTTTGATTTTATCATCGCTTTTGAGGTCGTTGAACACGCCGATATCTATCCAGCCTGCGAAGCCTTGCTCAAGCCAGGTGGAAGTCTGCTCGTCACCACCCCGCTTCCCTGTGCTGATTGGATCATGAAAACGCTTGAATCCCTCGGCTTAAACCAGAAACGAACCTCCCCCCATTCAAACCTTCACTATCTGCGAACCACCGCGAATTTGGAACGCCAAGTCTATCGAATCGTGGGCGGCCTCAGCCAGTGGGGCATCTTCAAAAAACGCATCATCGCAGGGACCACCTGAGTTTTATAGATTTTATTAAAACACTAAAATAGATTACTTTAGCGACATGCCAGCACTTCAGCTACAATACCAGGGTGAATCTTTTATTTGTGGAATCAACAAAATAGACCGGACCAAACTTTACGGCTACGTAAAGACTGAGGTTTTGGATGACAAGGGCCGCCCCTGCAAAGCTGCGACACTGGCCAGCGATGGACGAACCCTGATTCCGGCGGGTGGGTTCGCTCTGGCCTACGTTTCACCCAATGGATTGTGGCGAGACAAAAAAGAATTAAACGCCGTGGATATGAACGGCAATCCGATCATAGGCGTGACCTCCACCTTCAAGGAAGTCGTGCCATTGACTCAGACCAGCACGGTCGAAAATTTCCTCGATCACAACATCCGGATGGCCTACGAACTGACACCGGAAGGTGAAAGCGGCATTCCCAAATCTCTTTTGTCCGAACTGGAAAAGGGTCAGATCTATACCTTCCCATTTAGCTACCGCGGGGGCTTAACTCCAGATACCGCCTTTCTCATCGAAGGAGCGGATAAAACCGTGTGGATGTTGGTCGGCAAAAAAACGGATATCAATTTCCTTTCTTACGACCAAGCCAAAGGCTTCACCGAAAACGACGATACCGAGGATGAAGATGACGAGAACCTGGACTTCAACCTGTTCTAAATTCGTGAGAAATTATCTCAAAAACCGACGAAACCGTTCCAGTTTACCCGCATAAGGCGGGTGGATGCTGAAGAAATCTTTACCCAACCAGCGTCGACTAAAAGCTCGCTGATAGGTGAAGGCTTCGAATCCATGCTTGCCCCGGTATCGGCCCATCCCACTACTGCCCACCCCCCCAAAGGGAAGTGCGAGATTGGAACTTTGTTTCATCAAGTCGTTGATTCCCACACCACCGGATGGCACCGCGGCTACGAAACGCTCAACCCAGTCTTGCTTTTTGGAAAAAAGATACAAAGCCAAAGGAGACGGCATACCTTGCAGCCTTGTAATCAACGACTCCTCCGAAGAAAACGCCAATACGGGTAGAATCGGACCAAAAATCTCCTCCCCCATCGACGGACTTTCCCAATCGGCATGTTTCACGATCGTCGGAGCAAAAAACAACGTATCAAGATCATCGGACCCATGCTTATAACATTCCTCGCCCGCGATCATTGATTTGAGCCGCTCGAAATGGTTTCGATTGATGATTCTGGCAAGGTCGGATCGATTTCCACCGGGATAAAATGCCTCAAGCTGGCGAATCATTTCGCTAGTTAGCGGATCGCGAATCTCTTCGTGGGCCACCACAAAATCGGGAGCGAAACAAGTCTGACCCGCATTAAAAAACTTTGCCGCTACGATTCGGTTGGCAGTCTTCGCGATGTCTACATCCCGATTCACCACCACCGGGCATTTGCCGCCGAGTTCGAGGATCACGGGAGTCAATCGCTCGACGGCTGCTTTGGCCACCACCTTTCCCACCTTTTCGGATCCTGTAAAAAACACGATATCAAAGCCCGCAGCCAGTAAAGAATTTGATAGCTCAGCTCCACCTACCGCTACTTGAACATGTTCCGGTAGAAAAACCTCCGCCACGATTTCGCCAAAAACCCGCGCCGTAGCTGGTGCCATTTCTGATGGCTTCGCGATGACACAATTTCCAGCCGCCACCGCCGCGATCAATGGTGAAACAGAAAGCTGAAAGGGATAGTTCCATGGGGAAATGATCAAAGCGCGACCAAAAGGCTCCCGGCGGATTTCACAGCGAACCGGATACTGATAAAACGGCGCACCGACCCGTTCCGAGCGGCTCCATTGCCTGAGTTTCTTGCGAAAAAGCTGAATCTCCTTTTTCACAAAAAATACTTCCGATAAATAAGCCTCAATGGGTGGTTTCCCCAGATCCAGGGCCAGGGCCTTGAGGATGTCATCGGTCCTCGATTCAATCACCTGCTCCAATTTGGCCAGCACCCCGAGCCGATATTCTAAATCCCTGGTTTTCCCGGATTTGAAAAAGGCTGTTTGCTTGGTCGTAATTTCGGCAATGTCCATCGATTCGCTTGGGAACAGTCCCTTCATTTCAAAACTTTCAAGCCAATTTTCTTCTCGCTGAGTTAGATTGCAGAATGTCCACTATGCATGAAGTCAATTTCGATGGGCTGGTCAGCCCGACCCATAATTTTTCGGGCCTTGCAATCGGGAACCTGGCCTCGACTCGCAGCAGCGGTCGGATTTCACGCCCCCGGGAAGCCGCTCTACAGGGATTGGACAAAATGTGGGCGCTGGCCCGCCGGGGAGTTCCCCAGGCCTTTTTGCCGCCCCAACTCCGCCCTTCTTTGCCAACTTTAAAAAGACTGGGTTTTCTCGGGGACGAAGCGGAAATCCTCCAACAAGCCTTCGAACAGGCACCCGATTGGTTCGCGGCGTGCTCCTCTGCCTCCGCCATGTGGACGGCTAATGCAGCTACTATCGCCCCATCCATCGACACCGCAGATGGCCGGGTCCACCTCACCCCTGCCAATCTCGTGACCAATTTCCACCGTTCCATCGAAGTGACCGAAACCGCATCTACTCTTAAATCAATCTTTTCGTCGGAGGCGCATTTTGTGCATCATCCACCACTACCGGCGACCCCGATGTTTGCAGACGAGGGAGCTGCCAACCATATCCGGCTCACCTGCGGCGATTCCTCTGCCCTCCATGTTTTTGTTTACGGGACAACCGCCGCCGACCGGGCCAACGGTCCAAAAAGATTCCCGGCCCGGCAATCTCTGGAAGGCTGCCAAGCCGTCGCCCGTCTCCATCAACTCCCGGAGTCGCGAGTCCTGTTTCTTCGCCAAAATCCAGATGCCATCGACGCCGGTGCTTTCCATAACGATGTCGTATCCGTAGGCCATGAAAATGTCTTTCTCTATCACGAGGAAACATTCGCCAATCCAGAGGAAAGCCTGGAATCGATCCGTTCAAAGTTTGATGGACCTCTGCACTCAATTCCCGTGACATCCCGGGAGTTAACCCTCAAGCAGGCAGTGGATTCTTACCTGTTTAATAGTCAAATCGTAACCCTTCCCAACGGCCGCATGTTGATGGTGTGCCCACTGGAATGCCTGGAAAACCCGAGTGTTCAAGAGTTGATAAAGACAAAGATCGTCACCACCGACAGCCCCATTTCCGAAGTCCTCTATCTGGATTTGCGCCAAAGTATGAACAACGGAGGCGGCCCGGCCTGCCTGCGTCTCCGGGTTTTGCTGACTTCTGCTGAACTCGACTCTCTACCGGAACGAATCTTCCTCACAGAAAACAGCTCCGCTTTCCTTCGGCACTGGATCGAACAACACTATCCGGAAGAGTTGACGCTGGCAGATCTTGCCTGCGCCCATCGTTATTTCGCCAATTCCAGAGCCCTGGCGAACCTGAAACGGTGGATCGGTATTTGATTAACATAAACCCCGGCGAAGTCCCGCCAGCGTCATAACCTCACTATTCTGGATTTTGCACCGCAAGCCTATCGCCGCCAGAGCAGTCTGATAAAGTTTCACCATGTGGGACGCCCCAATCAAAACGATTTCATTGCCTGCGGTCACCCCGGAAAGCTCCTGCCCTATCAGCATGCCGGACAGGCGCGACCGGGCCGCCACTCCGTCAAGCCCCTCCAGCAGCGCTTCGGCCCGCAGTCGAAAACATTGATTAAGAAGATCCCCCGGGAATTCAACGCCCAATTTTACACCAGTGTTAAAGGCCGCCTCATCCCATCCCTCCACAGCAAGAGTGTGCCGCAGCACCGATTGCCCGGCGAGAAGGCCAAAAACCTCTCCGGTCATAAAAGTGCGAAATCCGTGAATCAGACCACCTTTGATGGTTACCCATTTGGAGTGGGTCCCCGGAAGGCAAACCAAGCCCTCAAAATCAGGCTCCGAGACGAGCAAACCGGAAAGTTGAGTTTCCTCCCCACGCATCACATCTGCCGGGCAAAGTTGCTTAACACCGGAATAGATCGAAAAATCTATCTCCCGACAGCGGGTTGAAACCCGGGTGCGACTCGTCTGCGGCAGGCACGGCACCGTGTCATAGGGAACCTCCACCCAGCCGCTTCGCGCTCCCACCATTCCACAGGCCACTACCGGCATGGTTTTTCCCTCTTTTAACCATGGCCTAATCGCTGCCACCAATACCGACTCAAAATCCCCCTTTACCGAGGCAATCGCCGCCATCCCCTGATCGGACTCGACATGACCAAGGATCTCGCCACCCCGAGTCATTGCCCAACACCGCAAGTTGGTCGTCCCCCAATCCACCGCTATCCACTCAATCATATTCTCACTCATGATTTTGCCGCCATGGCAACCGGAGCAAAACTCATCCGATGGATTGGACATGGCCCATGCTTTTTCAACGCATCGAGATGCACCTTGGTTCCGTAACCCATGTGCCGTTCAAAGCCATACTCGGGATAGCGTTGCGAAAATTGTACCATCACCTGATCGCGCTCCACCTTGGCGATGACACTGGCCGCAGCAATGGAAAGACTGAGACTGTCGCCTTTTACCACCGCCACATGTTCCCCCGGAAAATGTTTGATCGGTTTACCATCGATGAGCGCGATGTCTGCCTTTTTCGCCAACCCGGAAAAAGCCTCCGCCATCCCTTTCCAGGTCGCCTGGAGTATATTGATCTGGTCTATCGTTTGGGCATCGATTTGAACCGAATGCCAAAAAATACCGGGGTGATTGGTTAATTCCTCATAAATTGCCTCGCGCTTTTTAGCGGAGAGTTTTTTCGAGTCATTCAATTCCCCGTGTCGAAAGCCTTTGGGCAGGATCACCGCCGCTACCGAGACTGGACCCGCCAGGGGGCCTCTGCCGGCCTCATCGATTCCCGCCACGAGGCGATATCCCCTCTTATGTAGTTGGCGCTCAAACGACAAATCCGGCATGATTCAACAGGGTACAGTCCTCGATTCAACAGGGTACAATCACTAGAATTCGTTGACTCGATCAATGAGTTTGCGGAGCCGACCCGTTTTGCCGCGTTTGTTGGTGAACTTGAGACGGTGCAGATGGGAGAGTTCCGGCTCATCACCTTCCTGCTTCAAAGCGGCACAGGCGGCATATTCGCCTGTCGCCAGCAAATCCCGAAACTCCTGGTTCAGAGCGATCAGCATTTTTTCATCGACCGGATTCTGGAGTCGCAGCACGCACTCTTTACCCACATAGCGGTAGGAATGGAAATTTTTGTAGAACCGGGTGATTTCCTCCACCGCCGCATCCACATCATCAGTCACCAGAAAGAGGTTAAAATCCTCCTCAGAAATAAGTCCGAGCCGAAAGAGGTGCTCCCGGACAAATTGCACCCAGGTTTTCCAGTAAATGCCACCGGGGGCATCGATCATCACGATTGGATAAATGGTGGCTTTCCCCGTTTGCATCAGAGTCAGGACTTCAAAGATCTCGTCCATGGTCCCGAAGCCACCGGGAAACACCGCTGTGGCATCGCTTTCTTTGACAAAGGCCAGTTTTCTGGTGAAGAAGTAGTTAAAATTGATCAATTTGTGATCTCCCTCGATGGTTGGATTCGCTCCGCCCTCGAAAGGTAGGGCGATCCCGAGCCCGAAACTGTTATCCCGCCCCGAACCTTCCTGCGCCGCCGCCATGATTCCGGGGCCCGCACCGGTAATTCCCATAAACCCGACTGCCGCCATTTTTCGGGCAAATTCCTCGGCAGCCTTGTATTCCGGTTGATCGGGCCTCGTCCGGGCACTCCCAAACAGGGAAACCTTCCGGGTTGCTGAATAGGGACCAAACACCCGGCTGGAGCCCCGCAATTCCTTGAGTGAGCGATTGTAAAGTTTCAAGTCAGCGTCAGCAATCCCGTCCTTTCCCATCAACAGGGCGGTGATGATCATTTCTTCGATCAGACTGTTCGATTTGCTGCAATCCCACTTTTGGACCAGATCGTGAACCGCCTGGTCCACCTCCTTATCACCCGTCGTCCCCGGCTTCCGAGACAGCGCGAGGATGCCGCCACCCGTGAAATCTTTGGTATCGCGTTTTGTGAAGTTTTTGGGAGCACCCTTGCCCGGTGAAGTCTGTTTCTTTGCCATCCGAAAAGGGACTAACGACCGCTTGCCGGGCTTCGTCAAGCTGGTGAAAGGCCAAAACCGCCCATTACAAGCGCGGAAAGTTAGCGTTGGGCATGATCACGGAGCAAGCCACGAATGGACAAATCCTCGTCGATATCAGGCCAGTGGATTCCCAGCGGAGACAACTCCATATTGGATCGTTCTTCGTCAGTTGCAGATGCCAGGCGTGGGTAAGCCAGGCAAGGAAATGAAAATTCGAAACCACTACCCATGAGGATAACAATTTCTCCATTGGAGTGTTTGGCCGAAACCGGCGGATCAATCAAAGTATTCATGCCATTTTTGTATGATAAGCTGCTGATTCTCGATTGCAAGGTCTTCGGCCTTGGCGAGTTCACTCATCTTCATTCCAACAGACTCGCGCAGCACAACCTCGCCTTCGACTACAAAAACTGCCTCACCATCCCCGCGCTTCACATGAACGTGGATCGGCGTATGGTCGTTGCTGTAGAAGAAGAATCGAAAGCCATCTTTTGTGAACACTGTCGGCATTGTTTGTGATTTCTACGTTAATAATTGCTTTGGGGTGAACCTCTTTGCGTCTTTTTGTCAGTCGAGTCCAAGATCACGAACAAATTCGTCGCTATCATTAAAGCGCTTGATGTCGAGTTGTTCAGAAATAATGTGTCGTACCACGGAACGAACTTCCTGATCCGACCAGGTATCAGTCACCCGAAGAATCTCGGCCATCGCGTAAATCTCACGGGAGACTAAATCCTTGACGCGTTTGGTTAAAAATAAAATGCCCCTTCCAAATGTCAGATTGGGAAGGGATTGCAGTCCAGAAACGGAACGAAACTCGTCCCAGCGCTGGCGCCGGTCATTCTTTGGGAACAAATCATTAAGGCGGGTCTCTAAACGGATCTCTTCGACTGGACACTTCGTTACCTCACAGAGACTTGCCCGAATGTGATGAAAGGCCCGCTGAGAAAGACAAGGGCGGGAAATTGGCTTCGACGACACGGCTCGTTGCACATAAGAAATGAGAAGCGCAGGTGTAATCATCGCCGCAGCTTCCCGGTCTGGTATCGAAATACCAAAAGTATCCTCAACGGCGATGACGAGTTCTACACTATCGAGGCCCATATTTTTGCAGAGTAATCGTTTTGAGATTCAAAAATCGGAGAAAGAAGAACCATCAATCCTAGCCCCCTCCACCAGGGCTTTCTCAAAAATCCCACCGGAATTTCGGAAGTCAACCCGCCGGAGTTGCCTGTTGGCAACCCCGGGAGAACCCGGCTTACCCTGACCGGCCCCGGCGGGACCCTGACTGGCCCCGGAAAACACAAAAATAATCCGCTTGGTGTGCCACGCTTTGCTCGCTTTTCGGCACTGCTATAGGGGCAGCCAACAGACCGATCAATTTCCGCATGTGGACAGGATTCATTTCTTGGCACGTTAAGGCCTGGCACCCGCTACCGGGAGCGCCCCGCCGCTTCTGATTGATGTTTGTCGCTACCCTCCGACTTCGAATCAGGGCGGGTAGCGGGTTGCCCAGCGCCGTCTTGTTCTGCATCTATTGCGAGTGGTGAGATGAGGACGACTGCTCCATCCCTCCACAAGGCTAGACGTGATCCAAACCGTAATGCACGCAGGCGGGCGGCTGCCGCTGCCCGATTCATCGCGGCAAGTGCCCCTTCAGCTTCGGTTAATTCATTCATTTGATTGCTCCAGTATTATTGGGTTTTCACTACTATTTTCAAAAACGATCCACTTATCCGCAAGCGGTTTGTAAATCTCACAAAAATTTGACCAGCTTTTATCAAATCTACGCAAGATGTCCTTCTCCGGCACGTTGTGCCCTCGCTCTTTGACTCTTTCTTTTACTCGCGCAACCGCCAGTATGAATCCTCCAAGTCGGCGTCTGTCCCCGTTTTCTCTTTCAGTTGCCTGCATCCGTTTTGTTCGCCCTGGTTTGGGCGATGGTAGTGGCTGTAGTCATTCTGGCTTCGTGTCTGAAATCAGTCGTCGTCCCATGGAGATGACCTCGTCCTCTCTGTACCCGATGCTCTCGTAAAACGCCCGAACTGCATGGTTCGATTTCCGTATCTGTAGGTTGATCTTCGGGCATCCGAGACTGGTGAGGATGCTCGATGCCTGGGCCATCAAGCGAGTGGCCAACCCCTGCCGCTGGTAATCAGGATGGACTGCAAGGTAGTTAATCCATCCGCGATGCCCCTCGTAACCTGCCATGCAGGAGCCCACCAACTTGCCTCCCGACTCTGCCACAAAGAACAAGTCCGGGCTGTCAGTGATCTTCCGGGCGATGTCTCGATGCGGGTCGTTCTGTGGCACAACTAGACCGCAAGCCGACCAAAGCTCAACAACGGCATCCTCGTCTGCCTCCTGATACTTCCGAATGTGGGCTTGAATCATGGGTGGCGTGTGGAGTTGGGCGAACGTCAAAGGCCTGGCAACCCTGATCGGGAGCCCACCTTCGACTGCGGGTTGAGGTTGATGCTACCAGTGATCATGGAACTCAAAGCGGATCAGGGGTTGTCCAGCGCCGGCTTGTTCTGCTTCTTTTTCTGAGGTCCTAAAATCTCTCTTGAGTAAATGAGGGCAGTCACGAATGAGGCCAGACTCAAAAGAAGAATTGCGCCGTAGATGATAACCTTCCACACAGGATAAAGGCTGGAGGTCGCCCCGATATATCCAACTGCGAGAGCGCCCGCAATAACGTAAAGAGCTAAGAATATGGCGGCACATGTCACTGAATGTCGCATGCGGTAGTGAAGCATCAGAGTGATCGCTAAACCTAATGCAATTGCTGGCATCTTGAGTGTCGATAAAATCAGGCCCGATTCGGTCACCCTGATCGCCCATTCCAGAAATGGCGACCCGATCAGACCAATTGTGACGATAGTCTTCTTCATTTTCCTGCAGAACAGTTTTATTCTGGCTCGGATGCTCCGTGTAACAATGAACTGGACCCCCTCCAGTTCATTGTTATCTGGAACCTTGAATTTCATAGCTCGCCCCAGCCAGGCAAGCTTTCAACAAACATTTATCAAAAAATGTCGGAGTTCTTTGTTTCAAAATGATCGGTTGGGTCAACAGGTCAGGCTCAGGTAAGGCTCGTTATTTTTTGTTTCGAAGGATCTTCGTCCCTTTTACAGTGAGTCTTTCGCTACGCGCCATGACGAAATCCAGCCAGCCTCAACTTTCGTGGAATGAATACAGGCGGCGCCACCGTTTGTTCTTCATTGTTCAGCGGACCTATCTCCCAGATGCTGTTCTTGGAGCGCTCCCCCCTTCAGGCTTTGTTCGGTTCCGCATTGTGAAGCAGCCCCACATTTTACGACACAAAATTTGGTGGCATTACCTAAGATGTGTTTAATGTTGCGGGGTATCCTGGTTTGCGAAAGATATGCCTTTGAAACTTGTAGCCATCGAAAACCCCCGAAGCCGTCGGGAAGAACTCGGACAATTCCTGACCGCCGCCCCTGTGGCCAACTTTATGGCTTCCATGTTCGGGCCGCTCCCGAAAACGGTGCGCTTGTTGGATGCGGGCGCTGGGGCTGGAGCACTCACTGCCGCGTTTGTTTCCCGATTGTGCGGAAAAGCTAAAGGGGTTCGCACCATCAATGCGACGCTTTATGAACGTGATTGCGAAATCCAGGACGCTCTGGCTGCGACCATGACTGAGTGCGAACGGCTCTGCTCGAAAGCAGGGATTCATTTCACGTTCACCATTCATTGCGCCGACTTCATCCAGGAAATGTCGGCTTCACTCGCGGGTGATTTATTCAGTTCGGCACCACCAGCTTTTGATGCCGCCATCGTCAATCCGCCGTATCGCAAAATCAGCACCGATTCCGCCGAGCGACGAGCCCTGCGTTCGCTTGGTGTGGAAACCAGCAACCTATACACTGGTTTCATCGCGCTCATTCAACGGTTGCTGGTTCCCGGTGGGCAACTCGTTGGCATCACGCCCCGGAGCTTTTGCAATGGCCCTTACTTCCGCTCCTTCCGCGAAGACTTCCTCAGCCAGTTGGAACTGAGCCGCCTTCACGTCTTTGAATCGCGCCAGGCCGCATTTCGGGAAGACAGTGTGTTGCAGGAAAACATCATCTTTCACGCGGTGAAAGGTCAGAACCAACCCGCTGAAATGCTCATTTCCAGCAGCAGCGGAGAGCAGGGAGACGACATCTCCGTGACGACATTTCCTTTCACCGATATCGTCCACCCGCACGATGCCGAAAAGTTCATCCACATTCCCTCCACCGCGAGCCACGCCACCGCCAAAGAAACAATGGACAGCCTCTGCTCCAGTCTGGCTGAGCTGGGTTTGACCGTATCAACCGGGCGCGTTGTGGACTTCCGCCTCAAGGACGCGCTCCGCAAAGAGCCTGGACCCGGCACCGTGCCGCTGCTCTATCCCTGTCACTTCAACGGCGGTACCGTTCACTGGCCCAAGCCTGAAGCTCGCAAGCCCAACGCCATCCTCGACAATGATGAGACGCGTTCCTGGCTCGTGCCTTCCGGTGTGTATCTGCTCACCAAACGCTTCACGTCAAAGGAGGAGCGCCGTCGGCTGGTGGCCTGCCTGTTCGACCCGGACCAAGTAAAAACAGACTGGGTCGGTTTCGAGAATCACCTGAATTACTTTCACTCCAGCGGACATGGCTTGGAGCGCTCCCTGGCCGTCGGCCTCTATGCTTTCCTCAACTCCACCGTCGTTGACCAGTATTTCCGGCGCTTCAGCGGCCACACCCAGGTAAACGCCACCGACCTGCGAACCCTGCGCTATCCCAATCGCGAAACCCTCCAAGCCATGGGCCGCGAGATAAAAGGCCTCGACCTCTCGCAGGATGAAATAGATCAAATCGTAACCAGACATCTTCATGCCGCCTGAAAATTCGACGCCCGAATCCGCTGATCGGAAAAAGCGGCTCGCAGAATCCGTCGAGGCACTTACAGCTTTGCAGTTTGGCCCGAAGCAGCGGAACGACACCGCCGCTTACACGCTGCTTGCGTTGCTGGACCTTCAGCCGGATGCTCCATGGTCGGAAGCCCAAGCTCCTTTGTGCGGCATCACTCCGATCATTGACTTTATCGCAACCGCCTACGGCAATCGCTATGCGCCCAATACCCGCGAATCTATCCGCGATGACGCAGTAAAGTTCTTTGTCGAGGAAGGCCTTGTGCTTCGAAATCCCGACGATCCCAACCGCTCCACCAACAGTGGCAAGACGGTGTATCAAATTGAGCCGACCGCGCTGGCTTTATTTCGCAAATTTGGCACCTCCAAATGGTCTTCCGCACTAAACAAATACCTCGCCAGTCGCGAAACGCTTAAGAACGAGATTTCGCGGAAGCGTACCCTGGCCCGTGTTCCAGTCACCCTGCCCGATGGCGCCCAAGTCGCCCTGTCACCGGGTGGCCAGAATCCGTTGATCAAAGCCATCATCGAACAATTTTGCCCCGCCTTTGCACCCGGCGGCATGGTTCTTTACATCGGTGATACCGAGAACAAATTCGTTCATTTGGAAAGCTCCACATTGGCCGCGCTCGGAGTCACCCTGGATTCGGCTTCCAAGATTCCGGATGTCATCGTTCACCACACCGCCAAAAACTGGCTCCTGCTTATCGAAGCGGTCACCAGTGCCGGCCCGGTGGACGGCAAGCGCCGCAAGGAACTCAAAGATTTGTTCGCTGGCTGCAAAGCCGGTCTCGTGTTTGTCACCGCCTTCGAGAACCGCCGCACCATGCAAAGGTTCGTCTCCCACATCGCCTGGGAATCCGAAGTCTGGATCGCCGAAGATCCCGACCACATGATCCACTTTAACGGCGAGCGGTTTCTCGGGCCGTATCCAGATGTGATGCCAGAAAACAAATGAGCGCAAGCTCACGACAATACCGGGCCGGTTTTTTTTTACTCTTGCGCAGTGAGCCGCTTTGGATTGTGTGTATTGGCTAGCTATTCAAGGTTGCCAGATGCTTTCTTGACCCCATTAAGAAAGCCAAGAACTCTAGCGCCCTCTTTTGTTAATCGGAACCCCCGAGTTCGAAGACTCTGATCCAGAAATGTAACAGGCTCGATGTATTCTAGCGCCATAAACTGATAAACAACTTTGTTGAAATCGTCAGTTGTCAGAATGGCCTCAGATATCACCTTTTCGAGATTTTTTTTATCGGTTGGAGCGTGATCGGACATCGCCGCAAATTTCCAGCTGGATGTCCTAAAAAGATTTACTTCAGATACCTCAGCTAAAAGAATTGATCCAACAACCTTGAACGCCTCATTCCATGTGGTTCCAATGCACCACTCTTTATGCTGTTTACTTCGAAAACGTAACTCAATGGCATCTTCTCCAGAAGCCAAGTCGCCGATAGCGGTTCGTGTTCCAATACTCTCTTTCAAACGCTTTATTTCAACCTTCAATTCATTGTTTTCCTCAAGAGCATCCGCCAGCTTTTTGAGTGTCGTGGCAGTATCGAGAGAATCACCTTTTATCCATCCAATTCTTGGTGACACGCGAATCTGATGTATAAGCCCGGTTAAGACATGCGTTTTCAGTTCGTCTGCTGACGTCCAATACTTGCAGTGGCGTGCTTCAACTTTTTTGCGAAATTCCGCCAGTTTCTCACGTGCCGAGGGTTCTATCTCTGACATACCCAATGGAATTGTTTCAGGAGTTCCGTGCAAAAATGGAAG
>JBGSJM010000256.1:0-10346 GCA_041742015.1 Verrucomicrobiales bacterium
TCATTTCTACGATAATTCAATAACCTCAGCTCCTTCCCACTGGTGGGGCGTCTTTCTTTTCGTTCAGACATTGATGCAAAAGGGGCAAAAAGAATCGAGAATTCCGTCTTTCCCCGCTTTCCCCAGCGGCGCACTGGGACAAATTGTTTCGGGATTTCCTATAAGCCCCCATTCTGAACGCGTTCATGGAAAGACATTATTGAAAATTAATAATTTACAAAAGCATTTTCATAAGAGTTAATTCCTATCAGTGATTATGAATGACCAGATTTTACTTGAACGAATTACGCTGAATCCAAAAGTGATGGTCGGCAAACCCGTGATTCGCGGAACGCGCTTG
Source organism: Verrucomicrobiales bacterium (assembly GCA_041742015.1). Taxonomy (GTDB): domain Bacteria; phylum Verrucomicrobiota; class Verrucomicrobiia; order Verrucomicrobiales; family DEV007; genus Arctic95D-9. The sequence continues at coordinate 341 of JBGSJM010000256.1, forward strand.
ACAGTTGAATTTATCCTAAATTTGCTGGCGCACGGCGCAACGACCGCCGAGATTTTGAAAGAATACGAGGGCTTGACGCCCGAAGATATTCAAGCCTGTTTTCTTTTTGCCAAAGAATCAATTAGCAGGACGGAATTTATGCCGCTTGTATTGGAAACTGTTTAGATGCGCTTTTTAGCTGACGAATGCACCGGCTCAAAAGTCGCCCAACACCTGCGCGACGCGGGTTATGAAGTCTTTTCCGTTTTCGATGAAGCACTTGGAATGACCGATGACGAGGTTTTGACAAAGGCTGCAGACGAAAATTGGATTTTGATAACCAACGACAAAGACTTTGGCGAGATGATTTTTCGGATGCGTCGTCCGCATCGCGGCGTTATTTTTATGCGGCTTGATGATGAACGTGCGGCAAACAAAATCAAGGTTTTAGAACAATTACTTGAAAATTACGCCGAAAAATTGCCCGAACAATTCGTAACCGTTACCGAAACAAAAGTGCGAATCGCGGGAACTTGATTCTGCCAAAGGACACATTAATACTTTAAAGCGAGAGACAAAACCAAAGACACTCTCCTATCCAAAATAGCTGGTCTGGGACAGTTTTACTCAACCCCAGTCGGACCGACGACTAAAACCAATGGGCTCTAAAAACCAATCTCCTTTCAATTTCAATTCAATTGGTTTGATCGCAATCAGTTTCGCGGAAGCAAAGCAGTACTGGACCGGGCGGAGATTAACTAACAAAATCTCCCAAGCCGGCATTGGTCGCCATGGTCTTGAATTCATCGACGGAAATTCCCAGCTCTTTCGCCTTAGCGAGCCCTTTGTTCACCCCTGCCTTACCTGCGCTCATAATGCTTTTGGCGATAGGGCTGTCTGCTGACAAGGTTTTGAGATAATCTGCGGAAGCTGCCACCTGGCCGCCGACTTTGTCGAGCGCTGCCTGGATATCCATCTTGGTTTTCGCTCCTGACACATCGCTTTCAAATTCTTTAATCGCCTTCAGAACAGCATCGGACGGATCGGTTGTGGGCGGAGTTGTCCCTTCTGAGCAGGAAACTGCGAAAAGGAACGAAAGGAGACAGAGCGCGTTAATAACAAGTGAGACGTGTTTTTTCATGACCTCATGGTAGCCGGTTTTCCACTCATAGGCCACCATTTTCATGATTAATCTTTCCAGGTTCAATTTCCAAAGAATACCAAAGTTTTCCTTTTTTTCTGCGGGTAGAATATCATGCCTCTGACAGACCCTTCATAAACCGGAGCTGATTCCGGGTAAAGTGCGATCTGTCCAATGGCGCGATCTACCAAGTGTTCTACAAGGCAGGGTTAAAGTGCAGTTTCGCTTCCAGTAATCTTGGCAACGGCTGTTGTGTACGAAGGCAGTTTCGATCTCCCTTGGCATTTCCGGGGCTCATAAGATCCTGGCTTTGGGGCGATCAACGTCATTAACAACAAAGCGGTAAGCTTTGTCGGGATCTTCTGCGGTGTGAGATGCAGATCTGCTTGCGCAGCTCAACTCCCGGGAATTCTTACTTGCCGGAAGCAAGGTTGCTAAGGTAGGTCCGCATCGCCGCAGCGTCCTTTTGCCCGGGAGCCTCGGGCGCTTGACTCGCCGACCACTCCGTCAGGGCCTTCAGCGCCTCCGCATTCCTACCCTGCTCGATCTGCGTGAAGGCAGTTTGAAGCGGCCCCCGAAGATTGGCTCGTTCCACCCCGCGAATCACCAGCCCGCCCCCCGCAATCCGCAAACGACCGTGGGCTGGAGAATAGATCAAGGCATTGATCGCTGTCGTCCAGGTACAGCCATAGAGATACCCCCCGGTGAAATCCTGGGTGTGGGTGCCCGCAGGTTGAGCGACGAAGCGGCCGTCGCTCAGGCGCATCAGATCAAAGCTGGCTTTGTATCGATCCATCAGTTGCCGGAACAACCTCGGGTCGATCACCGCAGTTCCCAGAGTGCCCCAGGTCTTACCCATCGCGGAACTTCCATGCGAATTGAAGTAGATCGTCTCCCACTGCCGACTCAGTGCGCCCATGACAGCCCGGCTGTGTCTCGCCTGATCCCCCGAGAGATAACAGGCCATCGCCAACATTCCCGTCCGGCCCCACGCATCGCCATCTCCACCGGGCTGCCGCCGAACCGGGGCATAGGGCATCTCGCCAGTCGGCCCGCTTTCCTTGACGGCTTCCCATGTATGGGCAAAGTTCTCTACTTCCACGTCGACACCGCACATCCGCATCAGGCTCCACGCAGTCAAACAGTTGGCCACCTGAACCCCCAGATAGACATACCCGTCACCTTCGCCGGGTTCCTTCTTGTCGAAACGTCCGTGGGAAAACCAGTACGGGTAGGCGGTCTGTGACAGTTGCTGCCTGCGTAATTCTTTATAAAGTTCGACCAGCTTTTCTTTCACCCTGGGTTCTCCGGTCTGCAGGTAGTATTCCGCGAGAAATATCGAGGCGTGAACGAATTTCCAGCCTGTCAGTCTATCCACCTGGTCGAGGGGCATCCCCACAAAGAAGTCCGCAGTGGCGCGTATCTGCGGCTCGTATTTCGGATCACCGGTCGAGAGCAGGGCCAGCCCCGCAAAGGCGGTGATTGAGGCAGTGCCGTCCCCTTCGTTTTCCCATCGACCACTCGGCTTCTGACGGGCCGCCAACCAGTCGCAGGCCGCCGCCAGGACGCGCTTCGACTTGTCGCAATTGTAGGGAAAAGTATCACTGTAGCTTCCGATTTTGGGGAGATTGAAAGTGACGGTTCGCTTCTCACTGCCCCGCAGTATCTCCAAATTTATGTTCCCGGTGCTCCCTTCGGCGAGATCTATCGCCGCGCCGACCCGCTCACCGAGATCGTTCCGGAAGGCCTTGCCGTTCACCCCGGTGATGCGATCCCCGATGAGAAGATGGGCCGCTGCGGTTGATTTCTCAAAAAGATAGGCCACCTCCCCTGAGCTGCCCATCCCCTGTCCTTGGGAATCGCGTTCGGTCGTTACCCGCACTCCGATCGGGCCAAGGTTGAGCAAGGTGGCGTCTTTGGTGTCTTCGTTTGGAATCGCCATAAGGGCCGGCCCTTTTTCCGGTGAAGCCGATGAAGATGCCGGATCCCCTAAATTCGGACCCGGCTTAGTCTGGGCAGGACTTTGCACCAACCCTACGTGGGCACGATCCTCGGCACTGAGCGCCTCCAGCGCGACCGGTATTACCTTGCCGTCTTTGGCAAGCTTCAGGTAGACCGTACCGTTCTCCACTTTAACCAATTCAGCGTCCACCTGAAAACTGCCGGATGCATCCTTCCATGTCCGGGCGAAGCCGTTCAAGGGAAACAGAAACAAAAAAGCGAGGGCAAGAACCCAGTGGAATAGGCTCGATTGCAGGGAGCATCGGATTGATACACTGTATGTGGGGCACAATCGAGAGGTGCCACCCCGCCGCGACTGGACTGCTATGAAATCAATTTTCGAGCCAACATCACCAGTGCCGGCGCAGCTTTTAATTGGTTGAGTATGCTGTGAAAAATGGCTAGCAACCGGCTCCATAACGCGATGGAGAATGGCTGGTCTGCCCCCGGAAGTCAACGGATTACTGATCGGAAATTGCTTTTTCATCGCGCCGTGAAGGCGTGTTGTTCAAACGGGCAACAAACCATGTCCCGCGAGGCGGGGAGACGAAATCACAAAAAAGGCGGTCGCTAGAAAAGGCCTCGGAGCCATCATGGCCGAAGCACTGAACTGCGAGGACTGGCGGCGCACCCACGCCCGCATCCGGCTGTTTCTCTACAGCGAGGGCCGGGAGATCGCGCCCCCGAAACCGGTCAACCCGGCAGAAAAGGATTTTCCCCTGAAAAGATCGAGGAAGTCGAGCAGGCCGAAGGGGCCATGCCCATTGCCGAGGTGCTGCGCCACAAAATCCGCTATTTCAGCGATGGCGTGGTGCTCGGCAGTGCTGATTTCGTCAATCGCGCCTTCGAGCGCGAGCGCCACTTGAACGCTAGTGCCCGTCTTCAAAATTAACATCTCTGTTTCCGAGAGAGCCAAGGGGAAAGGTTGCCTATGGCTTACTGATCGTTCAAACAAAACGCACCGGCCTTCTCCCGTAAGAAAGTGACGGTTACAGGAAAAGTTTGACGCGGTAAATTTTTGGGTGGCCCCTTGCTGGTTTTGAGGGAATGGAACATGGAAGCTACCCTGCAGGAAGCGGAACAGGATACGGACTACCTGCGAGACGTGCTCCAACAGCATCAACTCACCGAACGATTTAACACATGGAAGATCGCAATCTAAACCAAATTCTGGTAGGAAAGGAGTGCCGCCGCCATGAACTGGCACGTTGTGGCCCATTGAGGAGAAGCTTCGCGCCGTAGTGTGGCTGCAGGGGATGGCCGCGCCCATCCTGCGGCAGCGGGGGAAAGTAGTGCGTTGCTCGTGAACCGCAAACTAACAGGCTTTCGCTCGAAATCGGGGCTTTGGAGGGTGTGAAAACACGGGCGGAATGGTGCCGGAAATCGTTGCGATCAGGCCGTAAACATAATCAAGGGCAGTTAAAAGTTCGTGCTAATTGGTTTATAAAACGTTTGCAGTGAGACATTTTCGCGGCGTCTAAAACTTTTTTCTTACTTTAAGCCTGCTTATTTGGCAATTGGTATGTTGATCAGACCTGACTTTCGCATTAATCTCAATTCAATCGCCAGCACCGACTTTCAAACAATTTAATCCAAATTGGCCAATGCTGTACAATACCTTGTCTGGGACCACTTCTGTCCCCGCTTCCTTAAATCCTAGGGGCAAAAACAACTGGCGGCTGTTACTCGTCATGTTCCTTATAATGGGAGTTGGGCTGGCTATTGACTTCCAAGATGTGAAGAAATATTACCAAGAATTGGAGACGTTAGGGGTCACTGTCTCTGGGCAGATTTTAGACGAAGCGGATCGCCAGTATGCGGCCAGCCCAATCAAAATAACCTTCATGACGCTGGAGGGAAAGGAAGTAACTTTCCCGCAAAACAAGACCTCCAGATCGTTCCGGATGCGGCACTATGAAGAGGAGGTCAAACTTAGCCAGCCCAAGGTCTCCGTTAGGTATCTTCCAGGAAGGCCACGCATACAGCCTTTGCTGCTAGACAATTTTTTAGATCAAAATTCACAAAGTGCTGAAGGTATGATTCACACAGGCTACGGAATCGTGGTGGCAGTCTTAGCCGTGGCGTATTTCTTGCGTAGCAAATGGCTTTGACACACCGGCGGGGACGGACCAGGCGGGGACGGACCAGGGACACATTAGTGATCCCGGGGACAGTCAATGTATTTGCAGTCAACAATTAAATATCCATAAACACTGATTATCAAAACGGATTATCATCCTTTGCCCGAAGAAAGTTCCTAAAAATCCCACTTGCTAGAAGTTGTTTTTAATAACACTATTCTTTCAAACATGAGGCAACCGCGCTTGAGAGGAGAAGGAACCTATTTTGTTCACGCGATTCCGAGAATCGTGGAGCGACGATTTTTCTTTGAGGACGACGAGAACGAGCATTTTAGCAAGCTGGTTCGGCCAACGGCTCCCGGGACAGAGTAGGAATCGCCAATATTCCATCGGATATCCTTTCTTGCATCTGGATGCGCTTCTCGTGAAAATTTCTTGAAAAATTGACGGCTTTTCAGACAAATTTCCCCGGAGGTGGCGATTCTTTTTTGGAACCAACGTGCCATAATGAATCAATCTTGGATAAAACTCTACGAAGCGGAATCACAAAAAAGCAGGCTCATAGTAAAAAAGAAAGAAGAAAATCACCGAATTTCTTCTATTCATGCAGGATTCCGATCTTTGCTCAAAGTGACGGTGGTTTTGACTTAAATGGGATCGTGAAAATTTTTGGGTGCCACGAATGGAAAGAATCTTGATCGAAAACAGTTCATATTTACATTTGTTAAAATGAGCTCAATCGCATCCTAGGGAATGGGAATAGTTATTATCACTATTTAAGCCGGACCACGGACGGGGCTATGTCTTTCGAGGCGCGGAGGAAAAGTTGAGCGGCAAGAGCGGCCAGTCCGGTTCTTGAATGAAAGCGTATCGTTTGCCGTTCGCAGGCTAAATTCCTTAATCACTCTGCAAGTCGCGCAGCACCGTTCATTTCCACATTCGCAGCCCCTCGATGTGTTCGAAATGCTTATCATAAGTGACCAGCACTGAGCTTTGTTCCATGGTGTGGGCCGCGATCCAGATATCGTTTGTGGGAATGGGTTTTTGCTTCTTTTTCAAAGAATCAACAATCTGGGAGTAATGCTCCGCAACCAGTTCTGTCGTTTGTAAGATGCGCACAGATGGCTTGTTCAAAAATCGCTTTAATTGAGTCCGGTTTCGTTGCTCTTGGTTCCCGCCTCGAAATCCTGCCCACAATTCACCAATGACTGTCACTGGCACATAAACACGCTCTGCATTCGCCAGGGCATCAAGGACATCCAGATCGCCCCGGGAAAGCTCCGAATATGCGTTGGTATCCAATGTGATTCGCTCACTTATTTCCAAATCTCCTCATCAACGTTTGTGGTACAGGACACAGCCTGGTTAAATTCATCCGTTTCCTGCCCGGACCATTGCCCGCAAAATTCCGAAAAACCGGAATCATCAACTTCCGCCACAGATTTGAGCCCCAAACTTTCCCGGAGCAGATTTTTTACCAATTGGTTAAGACTTAATCCGCTTTTTTGGGCCAGCTTGGTGAGCCTCTCCTCAAGATCGCCCTCAATCTTATGGATCGTAAATGACTTCATACTTCAAAAATTGATTCACGTTGGCTGTTTTGTCAAATCAGGCCGGGGGCCGGTGGGAGTGAAATCACCTTGCCTTCATCACGCCGGTCAGCGGGTGCTTGCTCACCGTGTCCCAGGCGATTTGCTGAAGCAGGGTGTTGAGCTTGGCCTGGTCCTCGTCACTCACATCTTTGAGAACTTTGAACTCCTGCGGCAAGGGCAAGCCGACGGGACTTTTGCGGTAGATGACGGCGTAGTGGCAGTAGCTGGAAAGGATTTGCAGCGGGGGATTGGCGTGGCCCCAGGAGTCGCGAAAAAGGTCGCTTTGCTGCTTCAGACCAGGCGCTTCGCCTTTGATGATCTTTTCCCGCAGTGTCACCGCAGCCATGCCGACAGGGACGATCAGCACGGAATCCCTGCCGAGGCGTTGGTTGATACCTTTGACGTAATCTTCAATGTCCCTGGCATAGCGCAGGGTGGCATCGCGGAGCTTGGCAAGGTCGGTGGCGTTGTGATCGACCTTCTTCCGTGTTTGCAGCGGATACACGGGGTCATACTCGTCATTGGGCATCCAGTATTCCTGCACAGTGATGCGCAGCGCGGGATTGTGCTCGATGCCGAGCTTCACGAACTGCTCGATGGCCTCGTCCGGCAGCCAGATGGGTGAAAGCGTGAGCACATCGGCCTTTCCCGCCTTGAGCGCTTGTTTCGCCTCGCTCTCCTCCTCCGGCACCGCCCAATGCCTCTGCACCGTGGAGCCACCAATGCTGGAAATGCCGGCGAGTTTGTGCTTCAGGCCATCTGCCAGCGCCATCTCCGCGACCTGACGATAGGTGAAGATATGGAAGCTATGCCCGCAAGTGGCAACTCGCTGGCCGACGGTGATCGGCGGTTGCAGATCCTCCGCGCCGGTAATGTGTGTGGTAAGACAGATAGTGGCGAGGAGAAAGGAGGCTCTCATGCAGTGATAACGTCCGCAAAGGGCTAATAATGTGTGCATGGGTTGTCTTTCAGTTCGGTTCCAGTCAAGATTGAAGGAATATTTTTAAGAAGGCAAGCTTTTCGGCTCCGTTTTTGATTTGCTGATTAAACCCAAGAAAATCACCAAAAGTCTGAACTGCGGCGATGGCGGCGAGTTGATTACATAGATGAGCAGGATGGGCAGAGGAATTGAAAATGAGGCCAGTATAATTATCCGGAGTCTAAAAAGGTCTTCCAAGATCTCTTAAAGGCCAGGCTGGAGGAGTTCAATCAATCTACTGAAAGATTGAAGAGTAACCCTGAACTGGGCCTTCAAATTTCTTTAGGATAACCTAATTAATTTCCCCGGCATCTCTCAAAAAAAGGTCGGGCATGGATCTGCGCCTTGCGAAACGGCTGCCTTGGGGACAAACTGGACCATGAAAGTTTTTGCCACTCTCTTTTGGTTTTCGATCCTTGCTGCTTCAGTTTCGCTACCAGCTCAGGATCAGGCCCCCACTCAGCTACCTGATTCACTGATCGAAGGACTCGAATCTCACCTGAACCTGACCTACGCCCGGATCGGTGAACGGGACCTCCAACTTGATCTTTATCGGCCCAAGGACCGCACCATGGCTTTACCCGCAATCATCTGCATCCATGGAGGCGGCTGGTTCAAAGGCGACCGCACCAGCATGGCGAATCTGGCCCAGGCGCTGGCGGCTGAAAATTTCGTCGCCGTGACCATCAGCTACCGCCTCAGTGGCGAGGCGAAATTTCCTGCCGCAATTCAGGATGCCAAGGCGGCGGTGCGCTGGCTGCGGTCCAATACCGGGGAATATGGAATCAATCCAGCAAAAATCGGCGTGACTGGACTCTCGGCGGGCGGCCATCTCGCCGCCCTCCTCGCCACCAGTGGCGGAGTCGCTGAACTGGAGGGCGATGGCGGGAACGAAAGACCATCCAGCCGAGTCCAAGCCTGCATCGCCATGGGTGCTCAAAGCGACCTGGAAACCGCCCGGATCGGCGAATTAAGCAGCAAAAGTGACGATCCATTTTACCGGACCTTTCTGGGCAGTTCCCAGGCTGAAGCCCCTGCCACCTATGCCCTGGCCTCGCCCCGGCACCATTTGAACCGGTCTGATCCGCCGATTCTTTTTATGACCGGTGAACTGGATGATCCCAGCACCCATGCTGAAGAAACCCGTGCAGATCTGGTCAAACTCGGGATCGACACCGATCTGACTTTGATTCCGGGAGCACCCCATGCTTTTCTGGGGAAACAATCCTTTTTCGAGGCCTGCCTCAAGGCCAGCGCCGCGTTTTTTAACGCGAAATTAAAATAAAAATTTATCCGAACTCATTATGAACGAGCAAGTTTTTATGTTCGACGACAAAGACCCGGAGTTGAAGGCGGCCAGTCTGACCGCGCAGTCATTTTTCCGCTTCTTTTGGCGGGAACTTTCCTGGGAGCGGCGTCGCATCGTTCCCGCCCTGGATCTGGCGATGGTGAAGCTGCCGTTTTCAGACGGCCCCCGGACCGATGACAAACCGGAGTATGAGAACATGTGGGTGGAAGACATCGGCTTTGATGGCGACACCTTGACTGGCACCCTTTTGAACTCACCGAACTGGCTGACTTCCGTCGGTGTTGGCGATGCAATTTCGAAGCCCTTTAACCAACTTACCGACTGGATGATCACCGCTGAAGGTCGGGCCTACGGGGGGATTTACCGTGAATTTGATGAGATCTCGGATGAAACCCAAAGCACGAAACCAGCATGACAAGGCCTGGAAGCTTAAATTCGGTGCCCCCGATGATGTAAAAGTTGAGTTGTTCACTGATAAATCAAAATCAAGTAAACCGCAGACCGGTTTTGCCGATCACCCGATGTGCCTGAACATGCTTAAGGATATCGAAGCCGAGCTGGAGAAAGATCAAAGCATCGCCAACACCATGTTTGAAGACGGCTGGACCCTGCTCCATCAGGAGGCCATGGCCGGGAACCTGGGAATCGTAAAGCTCCTCATTTCCCATGGTGCGGATGTTTCCGCCCTGACCCCAAACGGATACACCGCCGCCCTGGTCGCCCGGAAGATCGGCTGGTCTGAAATCGCTGAGTATATCGAGGAGCACGAGAAAAAATCGGATTGAGGATTCACGGGCTTCAAAGGGAGTCCCTCAGTTTGGCGACAGACAAGAGTGTCTGTTTCACGGAGGAACCCTGCCCCACTTATACGAAACAAAAATTAGTTTTGGATAATTAGACTTTGAACGAAGTGTTTGCTTCAAC
>JBGSJM010000257.1:0-12521 GCA_041742015.1 Verrucomicrobiales bacterium
GCACTCCAATCTGGCGGGTCTTTACGGAACCAGCACCCAGGCAGGGATTCGCCCCTGTGCCTACAACAATCCGATATTTATCGATATCGATGGGAATGGGTTTAAACCCAACGGAGATAATCTTGGCTATGAACTTCCTCCTGGGAAATTGTCGGTTCAAAAAGTCGAGGACCTCCTCGGAAATTAACTTTTTCGAGAAATATCCCAAAACTGAGCTGTATTTTTCGCGAAACCATATTATTAAGATGGAATAACACTATGGAGATTCGCACAGAAGACTACGAACTGCTCGGCAAATTCTACCTTGGCCGGGAATACGACCTGAAAAAAAAGGAACTTGAGGAGAGTTTAGTTCTTTACGATTCTAAAGATCTAGTGACCCACGGAGTCGTGCTCGGGATGACGGGATCAGGAAAAACCGGTCTCTGTATTTCTCTGCTTGAAGAGGCAGCCATGGATGGCATTCCGGCGATCGTGATCGATCCGAAAGGGGATATTTCCAACCTATTACTGACCTTCCCTGAAATGACCTCGGACAATTTCCGTCCCTGGATCAACGAAGATGATGCTGCTAGAAAAGGATTGTCTCCGGATGAGCATGCCCAAAGTCAGGCTGACTTTTGGAAAAAAGGCCTGGAAAGCTGGGGTCAGTCACCGGAGCGAGTTCGTCAATTTCGGGAGAAGTGCGATCTCACTGTTTATACACCTGGCTCAAACGCTGGGCTCCCTGTATCGATTCTCAGTTCTCTCGATGTTCCAGAATCTGAGGTCCTCGAAGATGCTGAAGCCCTATCCGAGCGCATTGAATCAACGGTTTCCAGTCTTTTGTCGCTGGTTGGTATTACGGCTGATCCGATTCAGTGTTCGGAACATATTCTTCTGTCCAACATCTTTAGTAGCGCTTGGAGGAGCGGTACGGGTGTCACTTTGGAAACACTCGTAACCCATATTCAAGTGCCACCGTTTGATAAAATCGGGGTCATGGATCTTGAGACCGTGATTCCAGAGAAAAACCGGAAAGCGCTGGCCACAAAAATGAATAATCTCCTAGCATCGCCAGGTTTCTCAGTCTGGTTGCAGGGGGAGGCGCTCGACATCAAACGCATGCTCCACACCCCGGAGGGTAAGCCGCGTATCACGATTTTCTCAATTGCCCACCTCGGGGATTCGGAACGGATGTTCTTCGTTTCGTTACTTCTCAATCAGATGCTTGGATGGATGCGCACGCAGACTGGAACCACCAGTCTCCGGGCTCTTCTTTACATGGACGAAATTTATGGGTATCTGCCGCCCACGGCGATGCCACCGTCCAAAAAGCCGATGTTGACCATGCTCAAGCAGGCTCGGGCCTTTGGTCTCGGGATTCTCCTGGCCACTCAGAACCCGGTGGATTTGGACTACAAAGCTCTTTCCAACATCGGAACCTGGTGGTTGGGCCGTCTCCAAACGGAACGGGACAAGGCGCGGGTACTTGATGGTCTCGAAGGTGTTGCTGCGGAAGGAGGTGGGCGTTTTAATCGGGGTGCCATGGAACAGCTTCTGGCTGGTCTGGGAGCCCGGATTTTCCTAATGAACAATGTCCACGATGATGCCCAGACTATTTTCCAGGTCCGATGGACCATGAGTTATTTGCGGGGCCCGCTTGCCCGGACCCAGATCAAGAAACTGATGGATCCCAGGCGGAAAACGGTGGAGGCCTCCCCTCTGTCGGAAAATATCCCGTTGCCATCCGGAATGGCCGCGCCCAAAGCTGCTCCGATTGACCCGCGCCGGCCCCGCTTGCCGAAAGGGGCTTCGGAGTTTTTCCTTCCGGCTGGACCAGGAGTGGCACCGGCGGAAATCAATTATGTCCCCGCCGTGATTCGCGTTGGTGAAGTCCGCTACAGCGATCCCAAGCGCGGGGTTTCTGGAACCGAAATCATCACCATCCTCAATAAAATCGACACCCAATCCGGCAATGTTGCCTGGGATCAGGATTTGGAATTGCCAAATGGATTGCATTTCAACCAATTGGGGCGCGAGCCAGTCGCCGCCGGGACTGCTTTTACGAACTTGCCGCAAAACCTTCTCGAAACCAAGTTCTGGACGGATCTCGAAAAGGAACTGGTTGATGAGCTTTACGGAAAAGGTTCCCTCACTATTTTTAAGAGTCCCTTAACCGGTTCTTATTCCCAAGTTGGGGAGAGCGAAGGCGACTTCCGGGCCCGGCTTGTCCACGGTGCGCACGAACTCCGCGATCAGAAGGTCGCTGAGATGAGAGTGAAGTATCAGAAGAAAATGGCGGTGATCGAGGGGCAAATCGAAAAGGCGATGGATGTTTTGGCCGATCAAAAAGCACAATCCAGCCGTGCCAAGCTCGATACCGTGATCCGCATTGGTGGAACCATCCTCGGGGCAATCATGGGGCGTGGCGTGAGTTCCCGAGCTAGTTCTTCGATGACCGGTGCCTCTCGGGCGTTAAAAGAAACTCGCGATGTTGGCAGGTCCGAGGAAAAGGTTGGTACCCTTCAGGAAGAACTTAATACCCTAGAGCAGGAGTGCGAGAAAGAGGTCGAAATCCTCAAGGCCGCCATGGACCCGCTAAAAGAGGTTTTGGAGCAGACCCATATCACTCCCCTGAAAAAGAATTGTTCTGCAAAGGCCGTTGGCGTGGTTTGGATGCCCTATCGCATTGATCCGCAGCCTAAACTTGGCGCAGCCTGGTAATCTTTCGCGAATCAGCAGAGTAGCGGGAGCATTTGGCTCCCTCCTTCCCATGCCACTAACTATTTTGTATCAGGACCAGTGGCTGGTTTGTATCGATAAGCCTTCCGGGATGTTAGTCCATCCCGGAAGGGACCCGGAGCCTTCCGAGCAGATCGCGATGAAGGTTCTTCGCGACCATTTGGGTCATCTGGTCTATCCCATTCACCGCCTGGACCGCCCCACCTCTGGCGTGTTGTTGTTCGCTTGTGATCGGGCTCTCGTGGCACCCGTGAAAAAGCAGTTTGATGATCAATCCATCAAGAAAAGCTACATCGCCGTCGTGCCAGGAGAATCGCCTCGTGAATGGACCTCGCTGCGGCCCCTCCAAAAAGATGAAGATGGTCCATTCCAGACCGCTGAGACACATTTTTGTAGGGATAAAATTTGTGAGATCCAGGGCGACTGTTTTTCGGTCCTTTCGGTGTTTCCCAAAACGGGTCGATACCACCAGATCAGGCGGCATCTCGCCGCAGATGGCTTCCCGATTGTGGGAGACTACCTTTATGGTGACGAGGAAAAGATGAATGACATCTCAGCCTTGATTGGTCAGCCCCGGCTCATGCTCCATGCCAGGGAGCTGACATTTTTTCACCCCATCGAGGGAGTCGAGGTCACAGAGGACTGTTCTCTGCCCTCTAGATTTGCTCCTTTCCTCGGTTCTGAAATCCTTTCGAGATAGGGTCGGTTGGACAGGGTACAATCGGAGACATAACAGGGTATAATCGGAGACATAACAGGGTACAATCGGAGACCAATCCGGAGTTATTAGCTCCCAATCCGGAGTTATTTGCTCCCAATTCGGAGGTCGGAGATAGAAATTCGGAGGTTTTTGGAACCAGAGGTAGGTCAAACCTAGCAATTCGGAGGTCCGTGGTAGAAATTGGGAGTTCGAGACCAGAAATTCGGAGGTCCGTGGTCCCAGTTGGTGGCGGAGCACTCCGGGTACGGAGCTAATAACTCCGGATTTCTATCCCAAACCTCCGGTTTTCTCCTCAAGACCTCCGAGTTTCTCCCCAAAACCTCCGAGTTTCTTTGAAATAACCAGCAGTTTCTCCCACGGACCTCGGAAATGGACCTGATGCAGGGCGTGTGAGTTGCATTTGGGGCGACTTTTCTGGGGCAAATTGGTGACTGCTTACCCGCCCGCCTTTCGGATCGCCTGGATCGTGAGCGATAACTGGCTTAAGCCGCGAAATTCATTGCGATCAATGTTAAAAGCCACATCCCAGGGGGGATTGGGCAGTTCAACTTCCACCGCGTTAAAATAGATTGCATCCCGCTGCACCCCATCCTGATAAAGCTGAAATTTCATGTGTTTATCTTTGATGATTTTGGGTTCAGCTCCCAGCTCGACTCCCTTTGCCATAAAGAGTGGCTGAGGGTTGGAAGCTCCAAAGGGGTGCAACAATTCGTAGCTGTCGAGCAGTTCCATATTTACCGTGCTCAAAGAAACCACCGAATCGATGTGGAGCTTGGGGGTTAATGAATCACTGGTCGCCTGTTCCTTAACCTGGGCATCAAACCTCACTCGGAAGGCGTCTATCTGGTCCTCCATTACCGTCACTCCGGCAGCCATTTCATGGCCACCGCCAGCTACGATCAGATCGCGGGAGGCATTTAGTGCCTCCACCAGGGAAATTCCCGGCACACTGCGACCGCTGCCTTTGCCGAGGCCTTCGTCATCAATCGCGATGATAAAGGTCGGTCGATGATAAAATTTAGAAATCCTCGAAGCGACAATGCCTACAACGCCGGGATGCCAGCCTCGCGAGCCCACCACGATGCCAAAAGATCTCTGCTCGGGCGGCAAATTTTGGATCATTTGTTCTGCCTCCTCGCGGGTGCGTAACTCCAATTCCTGACGCTCCTTGTTTTGTAAATCCAAATCTTCTGCGAAGGTTCGTGCTAGCAGCGGATCCTCACAGAGCAGCAGGTCCAGTGAAGCCTGGGCCGTATCGAGTCGACCGGACGCATTTAGTCTCGGGCCGAGCTTATGGCTTACATCCAGGGATTTCGCCGGGGTTCCCACATAAGCGACTGATTTTAGCGCTGCCAGTCCGGTATGGATGGTGTGGTCGAGCTGCAGCAGTCCTTTTCTGGCAAAAATCCGGTTTTCTTCCACCAAAGGGACAATATCCGCGATGGTTGCCAGAGCGACAAAATCCAGAAAGTTTTTTAGATCCATTCCTGGAGCTGGGCGTGTTTTCAGGAGGGCATGGCCGACTTTAAAAACCACTCCCGCCGTACAAAGGTAGTGGTAATCATTGCCCAGCTTGGGATTTACGAGGGCATCACACTCCGCCACGCCGTCCGGCGAGGGTTCGTGGTGATCCAGAATGATCAGGTCGATGCCCTTTTCTTTCAGATAGATCGCTTCTTCGCGCGAATTGGTTCCGCAGTCCGCTGCGATCACCAAGTCTGGAGGATTACCCTCGAAGCTTTTTTCCAAACCATCGGTGCTTAATCCGTAGCCCTCTTTGAGCCGGGTCGGCAGGAAACTTCTTGGTTCCAGGCCATAACCCTGTAAAATCCGGGTCAGCAAAGCCACCGAGCTGACGCCATCCACATCATAATCCCCGAACAGAACCACCGATTCCTTGTCATCCACCGCCCGGAGGATCCTTTCCACCGCCGCTGCGATGCCGTGCAGTCTAAACGGATCCGACAAATCCTTAAGCCTGGGGTACAAGAAATTGATAAACTTCTCTTTTTCCGTGAAGCCACGCTGAACGGCCAGCCGCACCACGATTTCGGAAAGCCCGAATTCGGCGGCTAATTCGCTCACCAGAACTTGGTCAGGTTCTGGCTCAACGATCCATTTGGTTTTTGACGGCATGATGAAGGTGCTCACTCTAGGCAATCAACTCCCAGTGTAAAGCGTCCCTTCATAAATCTTTCAAGTTGACTCTGTCAAAGGGGGCTTTGTGTTCCCTGTTCAATTTGCCATTGTACCCTGTTGAATCATCGACTGTACCCTGTTGAATCAGAATGCTTTTTTGCAATTTTTTCAAAATGTCGTTGCGATGCCCGAAGCCTCGATTGCGATAACCGAAGGCTGCGTGGTTTCGCAACCCAAGCTAACCCACGAGAACTCGTTGGGCTTTTGTACTTCTCTCCTCTGGATTTTTGCGTAAGCGTGGTGCTGTCATCCGGCTGGCCTTACCAAAACTCCTCTTTTTCCGAGATAATCTTTGACATCTCCCACGGTGTATTCGCCAAAGTGAAAAATACTGGCGGCGAGAACGGCGTCTGCCTTGCCGCGATTCAGCACATCTACGAGGTGATCAAGGATTCCAGCTCCGCCACTGGCGATAACCGGGATTTCGAGCGCTTCGCTGATCGCGGCGGTTAACTCAATATCATAGCCGGCCTTGGTCCCGTCTGCATCCATGCTGGTAAGGAGAATTTCACCGGCCCCTCTGTGCTCCACCTCGCGGGCCCACTCGATCGCATCTAGACCAGTTGGGGTCCGACCACCATGGGTAAATACCTCCCATCCTTTTCCATCGATTCGCCGCTTGGCGTCAATCGCCACGACGATACACTGTGAGCCAAAGGCTCTGGAACCATCGGAAATGACGGATGGATTGCTGACGGCAGCGGTGTTGACGCCGACCTTGTCTGCGCCCGCCATGAGCATGCGGTGCATGTCCTCCACGGTGCGGATACCCCCGCCCACAGTCACAGGCATAAAACAGCGCTCTGCAGTGCGCCTTACCACATCGGTCATCGTGTTTCGGGCATCGGAGGAGGCGGTGATGTCGAGGAATACCAACTCATCAGCCCCTTGGCGATTGTACTCTACGGCGCAATCCACCGGATCGCCAGCATCACGAAGATTGACGAAGTTGGTGCCTTTGACGACCCGGCCATTGGTGACGTCCAGACAGGGGATGATTCGCTTGGTTAACATGGGACAACTATACGGATTTTTGAAAATTTTCGAGAATATGTGCGGAATTTAACCTGTGAATTTAAATAAAATTAGTAAAGTTTTATTAATTATTTGATAAGTTTTTAAAATAAGGCTAAATTAACTTTGTAACCTACGACAGAAATTATGGATCAATTCTCGAAGCCCGCTCTTATTCCCGATCAACTAAAAAACACTACCCCGGATTCTTTTATTGCGGTACCCCGCGATACCGACACAGCGGTGGTTTATTGGAGTCTTTCAAATCGTCATCTGCCTTTTCATGAGGGTGGCAGGCTTTGCATCCAAATTATCGGTCAGACAACGGATTTGACCGAAACGATTATTTTGCATCGTGAATCTGGCCACTTCATTATTCCGCTACTGGCCGAGGAACGCGAATATGAAATCCAGCTCGGTTGGTCTGATGTGAATGGATTTTCCACGATTTTTTCAGAATCGATAGTGCTTCCTGAGTTGCCAATGGCGCCGCTTGGTGCAAATTCCTCTTCACTGGATTATCGGGGTTCGATTTTCTGGGGGCATTACGCGAATTCTGCCAATTAACTGTTCCATTTTCTGTCTTTATGGGGGAGCTCTCCGATCAATCATTTGGCACACGGCGGCGGGACGCCACCGCTACGGAGGAAATAGCCCCTGATTGCCTTCTTGAATCTTTCCTCGAATACCTGTCGATCGAAAGAAATGCTTCGGACAAAACCCTGATAAATTACGAACACGCCATCACCCGGTTCCGCGAACGGGTGGTGGGGTTTCAAGGCTGGGACGCTCTGGAGGCGGATGATTTCCGGGATTACCTCTTTGAATTAATGAAGTCGGACTGGGCGCGGGCGACGATCCGCCTGCATTTTGCTTCGTTGCGGAGCTTCTTCAAATACCTTAACCGCCGCCAGAATTTTAAAAAAAATCCGGTGGCAGAGGTGCAGTTGCCAAAGTCGGAAAAAAGACTGCCGGTGGTGTTGACCCAAAAACAGGTTGTGGAATTGATCGAGCTGCCTTTCAAGGTTGAACTGAGCCAGCAAGCCCCCCATTGGATGCCGTATCGGGACACGGCAATTCTGGAGCTTTTCTATTCTTCCGGAATTCGTCTTGCGGAATTGGCTGGACTTCAGATCCGGGACTTTGATTTTCACAACGAGTGCATTCGAGTGCTTGGTAAGGGCAATAAAAAACGGATCTGTCCGGTTGGCACTTTGGCCGCAAAAGCCATTTACGATTATCGGCAACAGGCTGCGGTGATGGATGGTCCTCTCTTTATCAGTAAGTTGAGGACACAGATGACGCCCCGTGCGATTTCAAATTTGTTCACCAAATATCATGCGCTGAGCAACATCCCCGTGGAGGTGAGTCCCCACAAGTTGCGGCACAGTTTTGCGACCCATCTCCTGGATTGTGGGGCGGACCTCCGCAGTGTACAGGCGATGCTGGGACACGCCAGTCTCTCCACCACCCAAATTTATACTCACGTGTCGGTAGCGCGGATGAAAGAGGTTTACCACGAAGCCCATCCCCGAGCCTGAGTCGAAAAACAGCCCGGGTATTTAAAGTCTTTCCGCCGTTTCCAGGATGATGGTTTCCGTGGTCTTCCAATTAATGCAGGGATCGGTGATAGACTGGCCGTAAACGAGCTTGGAGCGGTCCGAGGAAACTTTTTGGTTGCCCGCCACGAGGTTGCTTTCCAGCATCGCTCCGACGATTTTTTTGTTTCCTTCGCAGCGTTGCGAGACAATGGATGCGAAGACTTCTGGCATTTTATTGTGATCCTTCGAGCAGTTGGCATGACTTGCATCGATGACGATGGACTCAAGGACCTGGCCGGTTTTTAGTTCGGCAAGCGCGGCGGCGACTGCCTCTGGTCCATAGTTGGGGCGATCCTCACCACCCCTGAGAACAGTGTGGCAATAGGCGTTTCCCTTGGTCTTAACCATGGAGGCGACACCTTCCGGGCTGATTCCAAAGAACGTTTGCGGAGCGATCGCGGCTTTTAGGGCATTGACCACTGCCGACATCCCGCCATACGTCGTGTTTTTCATCCCGACGGGCATGGATAGACCAGATGCCATCTGGCGGTGGGTCTGGGACTCCACAGTCCGGGCTCCGATGGCCGCCCAGCAAATCAAATCGCCGATGTATTGCGGGGTGATGGGATCGAGAAATTCAGTGGCGGTGGGCACTCCGCGATCAAGAATGTCAATCAGCAGCTTGCGGGCGATGCGGAGGCCTTTGGGTAGGTTGGCGGTGTTATCCATGTCTGGATCCATCACCAGACCCTTCCAGCCAATGTTGGTGCGGGGTTTTTCAAAATAGACTCGCATCACCAACTCGATTTTCTCAGCCACTTTGCTCTGGAGTTGGGCCAGTTTTTCGGCGTACTCGATCCCGATATTCGGATCGTGAATTGAGCATGGGCCGACGATGACGAGGAAGCGTTCTGATTTCCCAGCCAAAATTTCCTGACAGCGCCTGCGGCCGTCCAGCACGACATTGGCAACCTGCTCTGTCCTGGGCAGTTCATGCATCAGGAAGGCGGGAGCAGGGAGGGGGATGTTGAATTCTATGTTTAAATTAGAAACCTGAGCGCTCATTTTTGGGGTAGGTTCGCCTTAAAGCCCGGGGTGTCAACATTCCAGAGGCGGTGAGAGAACGGGCACAAAAAAACCCCGTGGACTTTTTAACCACGGGGCTTGCTGGAAAAAATTCTTGGGCAAGAACCAGCATTCTTTGCACCAATCATCCACCAATTAGCTGCCTGTTCCCGCTGGCGCAGGAGTGGCTGGTGCCGCTGGAGTAGCTGGTGTAGCTTCTCCTTCTTTTGCCCATTCCACTACGACATAGGATGATGCCTTTTTCCCGAGAGAAGTTACCGCATCTTCCTTTGTCACAGCCGCAGAACCATCCGTGACAACGGTCACTTTCTGCATTCCAGGTTTATCGCTGTTGTTTTCGATCTTGATTGACTTGAAACCTGGAAGTGTTTTGAACGCCGAACTGACGCTACTTTTACATCCACCTCAAGTTACACCGGTCATGCCGGCCACGTAGGTCACATCTTCTGCAATCGCCGAAGCGAAAGCAAAGATGGCCACTGCCAATGTTGTAATTGCTTTTTTCATCGTTTATTTAAAAAAGGGAAAACCTCCCTATGACAAAGGTTACGAATGAAACGCTAATTGTCAGTTAAAAAAATTACCGCAAAAAAGTGGGAAAGGTGAGAGGTTGGTTTAGAAAATGGGCGGGTTTATTGAAAAAACGGGATTTCCACTCGCTGCAAAAATCGATTTTGCAGAGGTCATCGACGTACGATCTCCATCCGAGTTTGAGGCAGATCATATTTCTGGGGCCATTAATTTACCGGTTCTCAACAATTTCGAGAGAGCCGAAATTGGAACGATTTATAAACAGATCTCCACCTTTGAGGCGCGCAAATACGGTGCTGCGATGGTTTCGAGGAATATTGCTTTCCACATTGAAAACTATTTTATTGGAAAGGATAAAGAATACAGGCCTCTGATTTATTGCTGGCGGGGTGGCCATCGATCCGAAAGTATGGCCATGGTGTTGAGTGGGATCGGCTGGCATGTTTATTTGCTGGAGGGTGGATATCGTACTTATCGGCAATGCGTTAACAGAGAAATTGAGGCGCGGGTGGCGCAACTGAATTTTGTCGTCATCAATGGATTAACAGGCTCTGGAAAGACACTGGTGCTGAGAGAACTGAAACGTCTAGGGGAACAAACCCTTGATCTGGAGGGTATCGCCAGGCACAAGGGTTCTGTTTTTGGTGGTGATCCCCAGAATCCCCAAACAACTCAAAAACGGTTTGAATCTCTTCTCTATGATGAATTGACCACTCTGGATCCCTCCCGGCCTGTTTATATCGAAGCGGAAAGCGCCAAGATCGGTAAACTCAATCTGCCCAACTCGCTCTGGCAGAAAATGAGGGGAGCTTTTGTGGTCGAATTGTTCTCTCCTCTGGAATGCCGGGCTGACTACCTCATCAACGACTACAAGGAGTGGCTTTGTGATCTGGAGCGGGTTGACCGATCAATCGACCGTCTCAAGGGCTTTCATTCCGACAAACGACTCAGCGATTGGAAAGATATGGCCGGACAGCGGCATTGGAAAGCTCTGGCGACATCTTTGCTCGTAGAACATTATGATCGACGCTACCGACCGGAGACTGGGAAAGGTCATTTTCAGGCTCCGTTTCGGAAGTTTGAAATCGTTCCGCTCGATGATTCCAGCTTGAAAGGATGCGCAAAAGCAATCAAGGAATTACCATTAAATTAAGCCAGAAGACCTATGCCAATTTATCTCGATTCCAATGCCACCAGTCAGGTTCACCCGAAAGTGGTCGAAGCCATGATGCCATTTCTTACTGATCGTTGGTACAATCCATCAAGCGGATATCAGGCCGGGCAGGCCGTAAAAGCCGCCATTGCCACAGCCCGCGAGCAAGTTGCCGCGCTGATCGGGGCCAGACCTACCGAGATCATCTTTACCGGCTGTGGAACCGAATCCAACAACATGGCGATCAAATCGCTGGCCCGGGAGATCGGTCGAAAGGATTCAAAAGTTATAGTCAGCGAAATCGAACATAGCGCGGTGCTCCGTCCCACCGAAGCCATGGCTGCAGTAGGCTTCGAGGTGGAAAGGGTCGGAGTCGACAGTGAAGGTCGGCTTGATCTCGGCGCTCTGGAAAAAGCCATCAATCCCCACGTAACCGGATTTTTGTCCCTGATGTGGGCCAACAATGAAACCGGAGTCATCCAGCCCATGTTGGAGGCGGCGGAAATCGCCATCAAAGCGGGTTGGTTCGTCCATAGCGATGCTATTCAGGCGGTGGGGAAAGTTCCAGTTAAGGTTAATGAAGTTCCGGTCGATTTTCTCTCCATCAGCGGCCACAAATTCCATGCACCCAAGGGGGTGGGTGTTTTGTACCTCCGAGAAGACACTCCGTTTGAGCCTATGATTCGTGGGGGCGGGCAGGAGGACGGTCGCCGCAGTGGCACGGAAAATGTCGCCTACATCGTTGGGCTCGGTTTGGCCGCAGAAATCATGGCCGGGGAAATCAATGGGGGAGGAATTGCTAGGGTGGGGACTTTGCGAGATCAATTGGAGCAGATCCTGTGTTCCAGGCTGGAAGGCGTGCAGTTAAACGGCTCGCGTGAAAACCGCACCAACAATGTAGCCCATGTTTCGTTTGCTGGATGTGTCGCTTCGGAAATGCTGCCCCGGCTTGATGCCCTTGGTGTTCAGTGCTCCGCCGGCAGTGCCTGCATGACGGGCAAGGCCAAGCCGAGTCACGTCCAGAAAGCGATGGGCTTTAGCGATGCCCGCGCTTTTAGCAGCTTGCGTCTCTCTCTTTCCATCTTTTCGACCGAAGCTGAAGTGCAGGATGCTGCTGAAAAAATCATTACCGTCGTCAATGAAATGAGATCCCACGCTTTGACATCTGAGCAAACGTAAGGGACAAGTTAAGCCACTTTAAGGAGAGAGATGGGTGCCTGGTGGTCCCCGCGGTCTTCAAAACCGTTGTCGACAAGTGATCCTTGCCGAGGTTGGTTCAATTCCTTCCCTCTCCGTGTTTTTAAATATTAGCGACTTAACAGGGTACAATGGGCGATTAGACCCTGTTAAATGAGCGGTCTAACAGGGTACAATCACCGATTCGGTTTCGAAGCCGTAGCCGCTACCACATCGATCTGTCACTCGGGATTAGCGTGGTAGCCGCTACCACATCGATCTGTCACTCGGGATTAGCGTGGTAGCCGCTACCACATCGATCTGTCACTCGGGATTAGCGTGGTAGCCGCTACCACATCGATCTGTCACTCGGGAT
>JBGSJM010000258.1:0-6422 GCA_041742015.1 Verrucomicrobiales bacterium
TGGCGCTATGAGTATGATGGTGGAAGGTTACGCACGGCTACCACTCCCGAAGGGGATCTCCTGCGTTGGGACTATGAGCGTAACAAAGCCATATCCATCAAATCCCGCCAACTGGGACCCTTGTTAACTGCGGATTACGACTCTGAAACCGGCTTGATTCAGAAAATCAACTTTAACAAGGGTGATGCCATCACCTTCAAAGGTGGTCAAAGGCCAGATGCCGTAATTTTGCAGGGGCAGATGCTGGTCGCGAATATGAGCCCATCCATTGTTGGCATGACTACGACGGATGGCTATGTGATGGACGCCGTGGCAGAGCCACTCCTTGAGGACAAACTCATGAAACTGACCCTTACCGAAAAAGATGGAGCCAAACCTTCAGCCTCACAAAACTTCAAATGGGATCCAGTAAGTGGCGGGCTGACTGATGACGGAGAGTTTAAATACACCGTAACCCCCAATGGCAATGGCGATGAGATTTTCCCACTGCTGGAGCGGATCAATGGCAAGGGGCAAAAGGAAAGTTACCACATGGATCGAAAAAAAATGGAGGCAGTTCACCACAAGCTGGATGGCTCCACCACCACTTTCCAATATGTTGGTACCCCCGGTGCCAATTTCGGGAAACTGCGAAAATCCGTCCAGACCCTGCCGGATGGAACCGAAAAAATTCTGTATCAAGCAGCGCATGATACCGTGGGCAAAGTCATCAGATTAAACACTGGGGGAGCCCAAATCAAGACCCTGCAGGTGGGCAGTCTAAATCCGGCTGAAGCAGTTCCCTTGATTATGCAGTTTGTCACCCAGGACAAAGAGGACCTCAACATTGCCGGACCCCAAAACAAATTGGTCGGAGCGGTGATCGGCGGTCGTCCCTATGTGTATCTTCATGATGAAGCGGGCAAAATGACGGGGCGCCTGCATCTTTCCGATTACTTGAAACAAAACCCTGCCTTGGCGAAACCGGAAAATGTTCCAGCCTGGCTGGTTCAGGCATTAGCCAAACCCATCGGCGCTGCACCCATTGATTTGAAAACTCTTTCTTTGAAGCCTTTGAAACCACCCGCCAAATAACCAAAAAAACTGATGAAAAACATACCACGCATTTTTTCAATGGCAGTCCTCGCCTTGACAGCTCTTATTTCGGGCACTTCAGTATCCCAGGGAGGTAATGGCCTTTACATAGCGCCCAGCAGTGGAGAATACGAACTCAATGAATACGTTTCTTTGCATGCCTCACGAAGTGGCGGGACCCAAGATCCAGAGGGCCAGGATTGTTGCGGAAGTAGTGGTTCCGGGATTTATGAATTCTACGATATTACCAATTATAACTGGTCGGGGGCTGTGGTGAATGTTTGTGAAGACAGTGCGGAATTGAACACAACGTCTGCCGGGCAAAAATCCGTGACCTGCACTGCTGACATTAACTATCGATGTACGGGAAATAGCGAGATTACCGACTCAACTCCTGTAAGCGAGATTGCGAGTTATACGGTTGGCGACAGCTTTAGAGTCGATTTCGACGACCATGAGTATGTTCCGGTTGGAGAATCAATTCCATTTACCGCAACCCCTTCGGGAGGTGTTCCTTCAGTTACCTACCAATGGAATCCTGGAAATGCGTTGGCCCAGGATACATTGAGCAGTCAAACTGTTAACCTCACTTTCTCATCACCAGGGGAAAATTCAATTTCAGTAGAAGCAACCGACTCTGCAAACACCTTAGCGACAAAAAATAAGACGGTTTCGGCGGTGCAGGTCAGTGGGGGAGAAGACATTTGGTTTTTTGAAACAGGTGGTGGCAACTTTACTCATCCCGTCAAATGCACATTGTCAATTGCTGGAGTGAAGGCAGGGGATAGCACCACCTGGAAAATTACCCAGTCAAAAAGCGCGGCAAAATTTAGTAACAATCAGGATGAAATTAGTGGAACAGCAACCAGTCAGGTGGTGACTTCAGAGGGTTGGACAAATAAGAACGGACAGCCAGTTAAGGTGATTGCTATGGTCGGAGGAAGGAACGTCTGCGAAATCACTTTTGCCGTAAAAATTCCCACAGTCACTGAGGAAGCTGGGCCGGTCCTAGATACTATGGATATATGGAACAGACCTGGTTATGCACGCGAATACATATACACAATAAAAGACAACTATAGTGACGATCTTTCAGATATCTGGGTGGGACAAGACTTCTCGAACGACACTACACATAACGGTAGTAATTGGAAGGTAAGAGGGCCAAATGGGATACATGAAGCTGATAACGTATTTTCTGATAACTTTTCTCGGGTAGAAAACCAGGTTATATTATACTCGCCCCCGCCAGTTTCGCCTAGTCACCCAAATGCTGGAGTTCTCATGAATTCCGTTGATCAAAGTTATAGAATTGGTGGAGCGGGATTTGGTCCCACCATGACGGGGTTTGAAGTCTATAAAGGCAAAGCCAAATTTTATCGCGGAACATTTGGAAGATAATTATGAAAAAATCTGCTTTATTGCTTGTATGTTGGATTACTTGTTTACCGGCAAGAGCTATTGAACCATTGCCAGAATCAACCACTTTCGTCTTGGTTCAACAAGGAGTTGGCGGACATCCAAAAGTTTTGTATGGAGACGAAGCTGTACTACGTCACCTTAGCTTTTACAGCAGTCCTTCGTGCAACCTAGTGTTCGTCGTTGGCAAGAGCGAAGACGGTGGCTGGATGGATCTTCTGGAACCACCTACTATCGGCGAGTATGATGGAGGGCTCCTGGCACTGCCGGTCTCCTCAATCCCAAGTATCAAGAATTCCGATCTCGATTCATGTTTATCTTCAATCATTGGTTGCTGGGTGAAAGAGACAGATTCTCGCTTTTTGTATGCGCACACTCAGAGAATGACTTTGACAAGAGGTGTCGGACTCTTGGAGAGATATGCTTCCTCAATCAAAAAAGAATCATTCGTGGATGCGTTTAAAAAAATGTGCGCGGCACGCATTCTATCTAAAACAAATCCAAAAGAAGCTATAAAACTTTGCTTTGAAGCGCTTGCTATGGAGGGAGCTGGCTCTAAAGTGCCAAAAGAGATGATGGACCACTTTCGCAACCTAGTGCTGTCAAGACTCGGTGTGGCAACTGACGCATCTAATTTTGAGCAGCACTGGTCATATTTGTTAAACGCCCCAGACGAGGTTAAGGCTGTTATGTTAGGAGAACTCACAGGGAATCCATTTTTTAGAAAACAGGATCCACTGAATAAGCAAGCGTTTCTAGGGGCGCGTCGTGTGGATATTTTTAAGATGCTCCAGGATTCAAACCTCGCTCTGTCTTTTGAGGCGTATGTGGCAATTTGTATGGCTGATGGAACGTATGAAAACACCTATCAAACTTTGACCGATTTTGGGAAACACCGCGATGAAGTTATCAAAGCACTGTCTCGTTGAAAAGCCTTAACACATTACCAAAATTACCACACTATCGGCGCTGCACCAATTGATTTGAAAACTCTTTCTTTGAAACCAGCGAAACAAATTGCGAATTAACCAAGGACTTATGAAATACGCATCACGATTTATCACAATGGCCTTTTTGCTTTCGAGCAACATCGTTCTTGGGAATAATGGTATTTATATAACTCCAGACAGTGGCACCCACCAAGTCGGGGAAACAGTTACTCTACAATCTGCTCATGGAAGCGGCCAAGGTGTGGAAGGTGAGCCATGTTGCGGCGACAGCGGATCTGGAACATACGAATTCTACGATATATTCAATCATGATTGGAGTGGAGCAGTTATGAAGCCAGGTCAGGTTGGCGATAGAAATCAATTGAACACAGCGTCAGCAGGCAGCATATCAGTGACCTGCAACGCTGAAATGACCTTTCGCTGCACGGGAAACGGAGAAGTTACCTCACCACCAACCCCGGTAAGCGGATCCGCTGGTTTTACCGTTGAAGGCAATGGCACTCAAGGCCGTGCGCCCATCATCGATCCTGCGGAGGAACAATTCGTTTTACCTCATGATAGCGAAAAACTGACTTTAAGCTTGTCGGATGAGGGGGAATCAGCTACTCCAACTGACGAAGCGGGTTGGACTCTGACGCCAAATACAAAAAAGTTTGTGTGGAGTTATTCCACACTGATTGGAAACCCCGGCAGTGGAACTGAGGGGACGACAACAACTTTGGACTTGGATCGGGATCAACCGGGAGAAACCACCGTTACTGTTAAGAGAAAAGATGAGTTCCAACATACTGATGGAAGAACGGGCGTAGTAGGAAATTCACCAACATCTGCTCAAGTTAAAGTTAAGGTGCAGGAGCCGAAAGAAGTAGTATTCGATTCTATAAATGCCGATCCCGATAATTTTCCTTACAAGCGGAGGGTCAAATTCTTGCTTAAAGATCCTAAAGATCCTGTCAAAACAGGCGCTGGTTCGCTTATCGTTAAAGAGAATGTAGACCGAGACATTACAGTGTCAATTAAATTCAATATAACCGATTCTAATTATACGACAATTTATTCCACGAAAGTGATAAAAGTCAAAACCGACTCATTTCAATTGGCAAACTATGAACTGACTAAGCCCCCCAAGGGTGAATTTGACGCAGAGGGCTACTTTAAGGATTCGTGCGGTAGCAATAATTTATCTGAAAGCGCATGTACGAATCAATTCGCTTCCGATTACACTGGAGATTGTTTGCCCGAAATGGAAATTGTAAAAGACAGCGTTGCTAAACAACATGGGGTAAATACTTGGACATTAAGGCTAGATCCACTGAGTGGAGTTAAGGCAATAGAAAGAGGAATCCACAATTACATATTCAAAGACAGAGACTCCACGCGTGAGTGGGGCCCCTTAAAGCCAAATCAACATGCAACATTTAAATGGTGGTTTACTGATACCGGTGGCTTAGTGACCTCTTGGGAATTGGACCACTTTTGGGTACGGACTGAAAAAGATCAACCTTCTCCCTGACCGTATGACGTAGCCAAAGGAGTGGTGCTAAAAGGATTAAATGATATAATTATGAAGATAGTTTCACTGGCAGTTTTTTTATTGTATTTTTTCATTAATTGTCAAGGGCAAAGCCTTCTTAACGATTTCAGCAAATTGGGTGATAAATTGATTTGGTATAGTGGGGATTCATTTCCATTGTCTGATCATATGGATTTCACGGTTGAGGATGGTGGATGGCCTACTTATAAACAAAACCTTGAAGCATTTTGGGCATTAAAATATGGCGGTAAAATAGAGAGTCCATTGAATGAAATAATCAAAGTGGAAAACGATTATTCAGGTAAATTTGTTGATTTTATGAAGCGCTATCAGATTTTTGAAAAAGGAGTCCGTTTGCCTAGCGAAGATTTTGGAGAACATCCAAACTTATGGAGAAACAAAGATATTGAAAGTAAGAACGTTACAATACGAAAAGGGTCGTATACTATTTTGACTTTAATGAAGACGTTCGCTGATTCAATTGGTTGCCGGTTCATTGAGCTTCATGTGTTACCTCTGGAATATGAGGTTGGAGAATTACGCAATCCTGAAGAAGATATCTCCAACGTAAAGAACTGGACAAAGGAAATTCGCAAAAAAGCAGTGATGAGAATTCGCTTTTGGAAAGAGAGACCCGCTTAGCACAACACTAGAAAACCACCTTTTCGCGGCGAAAACCCGAAGACTGGGAACCTACATCATCGGCGCCCTGGTGATCGTTTTCCTGTTTGGCCTCATCCAGGCGAAGCTTCGTGGCACTGCCGCCAGTTGCGGCTGCTTTGGAGTATTTCGAAAACGCCGGAGAAAGCCTCGTTGCTTTCCATTTATTTGGTTGGTCTCCAGCTCCCTCTCTCCGGAGCCGTCCTCGCCATGCCGGACTGGCTGATGTGGATCACCCGTCCCTTTATCGCCGCGTATTGGGGATGGAGCAGCTACCTTCGCACCCTGCAAAATTTTCGTCATTACGACGTCGTCCAGGAAGCGATCAAGACGGAGATAGCGCCCTACACCCAGAGCATTGTCATATTATTTCTCCACATCGCCATCGCCCTGACTTTGGCTTGGTGGGGCATCGCACGCCGTCGGAGATAATCCCGGAAATCAAGAGATCGAACGACGAAATCCATTTACCGGCATCGAATAATAAGGAAAAACTTGCTGCAAAAACGACAAAAAAATCACTAACCTGTGTTACAATCAGCTTGACGATTTGATTATCCCATTCCACGCTTCGACATGAAAATTCTTCATCGTATTGGCACTGTGGTCCTCATTATCTGGGGAGTCAATCTTCTCACCCTTCAAATCCAACCCATCGTGCATTCTGGTTCGGGGAACGGCGGTCAAACTTGCGCAGACGACGATACGGATACTGATACTGACGGCGAGTATTGAACAAACGAACCAACCAGGACGATTCCAGTGAGTATGACATAACTAACATC
>JBGSJM010000259.1:0-4954 GCA_041742015.1 Verrucomicrobiales bacterium
TTCCTGCGGCATACGGGAGTGTGGGTGGGAATCTATGAGGCTCTTTACGTAGATGAGTGCCTGAAGGCGATTCAAGACGACCCGTGGTTCGGAACATGATCGGAACGCCGCAATTTTGTTTACAATAACCAAGCTGTTGCACTGCATTTGAGCGATCTCACTTCGCTGGATTGCGGGATTCAACAATTCGTAGCGAATATAGCGAATAATCACTGTGCCGCTTTAGCCAAGTGGACCAATTTAATCCCGAAATTCAACAACAAGCCATGCTTACCACTAGAACCAATCGTCTCGATCCCTCACTCATTCCCGAAGACCAACTGGCTGAACTGGCCAGGGTTTTTGCGGTACCCGGCCATGTGGCTTTGATTGACGAGCACGGCAATCGAACTCATATCCCGGAAACTCTGTTTGCCCATTGGGCCAGGATTGTTCGACTCATGTCCGAACACAAAGCCATAGTAATGTTGCCTGAGGATGAGGCATTCACCACCCAGGCGGCGGCCAACTACCTTGGAATGTCACGTCAGTATTTTGTGAACTTGTTGGAAAAAGGGGAGATCCCCTTTCACCGGGTGGGGACGCATCGCCGCGTAACTTTTAAAGATCTCCTCGAATACGAAAAAAATCGGGACAAGATTCGGCGCACGGCGATGGATCATTTGACCAGCCAAATCATCAACGCAGGCCTTTACGATTGTGATCACACTGGTCAGATGAAATCCTTAAGGAAGTCTATCGAACCCACATCGAAAAACTAAATTGGGAGGCGAAACTTGCCGATTCGTTTCAAAGGGAAATCAGGCGCGCTTTCCCATAATCGTTGGTCGATGGCTACGAAAACCTCCTTCCCGGGCTAACCAACGATCCAAAAGACAACATGTCCTCGCCGCCGCAATCAAAGGAGAGTGCCCGCTGATCATCACTTTCAATCTGCGGCATTTTCAAAAGGAAGCCCTTGACTCTTGGCAAGTCACAGCCGAGCACCCCCAGGATTACTTGATTGTTCTCATTGAAATGTAACCCAGTCGAGTCGCTGCCTGCCTCGGAGAAATCGCGGGGAAACGAAACCTTGAGATCGAGGATGTTCTCATCAGTTTCGGGAAAACTTTGCCAGCGTTTGCCAATCGGTTACTCGACAATTTCTAGATCTAGACCTTGAACATCGCCCGCCTGGGCGGAGGGTGACCGCAAAAAAGGGCAGCCGCCCAGCGACTGCCCTTTTTCAAATCAGGTTTTGGTGAACTGGTTAGTGTCCGGCACCGAGTACAACAGGCTTGTAGCCACCCTTCGACCTAAAGTAGAGGAAGAGTCCGATGTAGGTGATAAGCATGATCGCCGGGAAAATTGCCATATTGGCGAGAGCTTTCTGTGCACTGCCTTCTTTGGCAGCAAGAATGTCGTCCCCGATTTTTTTCTGCTCATCGGCGGGAGCCGATTTGACCAACTCGGTCACTTTGTCTGCCTTGAGTGTTGGGTACTTGATCAGTCCGTAGTAGATCGACTTTTCATCGACATAGTCGGAGTTGATGGTTCCGTTGCTAACGAGGCCACTGACCTTGGAAGCGGCTTCAATTTTGGCGACTTCCTCAACAACTTTTCTCTCCTTAAGCGCTCCGATGTATGGGAAGCCAAGCACTCCCACCGCCAGCATTCCAATTCCAGAAACGGAGTTGAGAGTCAGAGCACCACCTTTGGGCGTTTGCTCGGACACGATTCCCAGCATAGTCGGCCAGAAAAAAGTTTTCCCAAGTGCGTAAAGAGTGGCTGCCGCAAAAACAACTCCAACTCCCTTGGCTCCCGAAAGCGCCAGCAGACCGGCGATTGCCAATGCTGCACTTGCGATCAGTAGTCCAAGTGGAGTAAGTTTATGGACGATCGGACCAGCGAAGAAGCGGAGCACCATCATAATAACCGATGTGTAAACCAGAATCCAACCACCGTGGAAAGTGACCACCTTTTCCATGATTCCGGCGATCCAGCCATCCGTTCCAATCTCTGTTGTCGCCAGAGGTGCCATAACGAGGATCAAAACAAACATGAGGGGACGTCCCAAACTTCTGGTATAAACTCCCATCGCCACTGCCATGACCACTCCGAGAATGATCCAAATCGTCATGTGACCTGGAAAGAACTGATCCAGTTGCAGAACCACGAGGAAGGAAACCACCGCAGCACCAAGGAAACCGAATTCGCTCAACATGTCCCGATAGCTCACTCCCGAAGCGACTCGCTCCTGAACCGGGAAGTGCTGACCGATCAACATCACCAGATAAATCACTGCTGGAATCACAATCAGACCCAGCTTCATCTGCCAACTGGCACCACCCATCAAAATAACGAGGATGCCAGCGACGACGAGACCACCCGGCCAGCCGGCGTGGAGGATGTTCAACCACTTGGTTTTTTCCTTGTCGAAAAGGGTGGCAACCACGGGGTTAATAAAGGCTTCAACGGTTCCGTTACCGAGGGCCAGAATCAGTCCGCCCCAAAAAATCAATGATTTCGCGAGAGCTGGATTGGTATCGGCCACGTTTAATCCGTAAATCCCCATAATCGCCCAGATAATTTGACTGACTGCCGCAAATATCATCGCGAATTTGTAGCCGACTTTGTCGATAATTAGACTGAACAGGATAATGCTAACCGCAAAAGGCCAAATCTGGATTCCCTTGAATATTCCGACCTCTGCATCATCCAATTTCAGCAAGTCGTGGGTAATGGCAGGATCATCAAGCAGGAACATCCTGGTAATGAATCCAAATGCCGTGGTTACAAGGGCAATAAAACAGCCCCAAAACAGAAGCTTTGCCGGTTTAGCGTTACTTTCACTCATAGTAGTATATTAGAATTATCTCAGAATTAGCCGTGAGCAGGTAGCTCAATCCGCATTTCTTAACAAAACCTCGTTATTCTACAAGCACAAAGTGAAACCGGATTCCGGCTAAACCGAACAATTTGGGACTATCAATCATGTCTGGAAATCATCTTATTTATCATTTATATAATAAACTTGAATAATTGTTATTCATACTTGATAATAGCGTTTGGTGATTCACGAACACGAAATGCAAGATTTAACCGAATTATCCCTTGGTGATGGTTTATCCGTCAACCCTTTCCGGGATGACATTTATTCCGCTCACTTTCAACTTCCAGGTATTCCACAGATCCATCAGAAAGAACTGAACCGATGCCTCGAAGTCATTAGGCTGGCGGGATTGGCCAACCGGATCAGCGAATTCCGAGCCCATGGGGAGTTAATTTTCCTTTCCTCCCCGTTGGCAGGTTACGGGAAAAGCCACTTGATTGGTCGGCTTTCCAAAGAATTGTCACCAGCCGTAATCCCTTTGGAGTTTTCATTTGGTTCCCTGGTTTCCTGGCGGGAAATGCTGGCGTCGACCGTTCAGAATCTCAACCTCCTCCAGCGTGATTCCAAAAATGAAAATGGGCTGCTGGATGATCTGGCGGCCTGTTTTCTCTCGAATTTTATCCTTGCGGCGGTAACCCAGGGGGTGATCCAGGAGAATGACTGCCCGGTTCCATGGTTGACTTTGCAGGGCGATTACAAAGCCGGATTTGCTCAAAGTGCCCGGCCCAGGGTGCTGGCTTGGTTGAAAAAAAGATTACCTTTGTTGCGCTCATCAGTGACGATGGCAAAGGCCCAAACAGCCAGATTTTCGAGAGATTCAACCGCGTTCTGGGCTGAATTTTTCCTAAAACACATGGGAAAAGATGAAAACCGCTTTAAGTCGCTGAAAAATCTTTCGGAAACGAAAGCCAGAGAACGCTTTTTGCACTTACTTCAGATTGCCACCAAAGACCACCCCATGTTGATTATCGCTGATCATCTTGACGGGTGCCATGGCTCGCAAACAGTGGGGATGGAGATTGCCACTGCTTTGATTTCGATCACCGAAAATGTCCCCAACTCCGTGATAATTTTTAGTGCTAATGACGACCTATGGAATTCAGTTTTTCAGGACAAACTGCCTTCCGCCCTGCTGGATCGACTGAACCGCGAAAGGATCGAGCTGACCCCGATCGAGCTGGATGCTGCCAAAGAACTACTCGTGACCCGGCTGTGTGCCAGCGGACTGGGCCCCCAGCAATCTCAGAAATTTGCCATGTCCGTATCAGAGTACGGTGAATGGACCCCGAAAGATCAGCTTTATCCCAGGCAGGTTCTGCGCCATGCCAGAGAAGTCTGGAATAAGCGGTATCAAGAATTTGCGAAGGCACCCGAAGCCGCCATGCTTCAAGAAAGCCCTCCAGGTAATCCGTTTTACGTAGATCCCGTCACTCGTGCTGTCATTCAGTCACCATCCATGGTGCCGCTACCATCAACAGGAATTAGGGAGACGGTTGATCCGGTTACGAGATACTTTGATCAACTAGAGAAATTCTACGGCAAGCGGGCTGATAAGTTGGTGATAAATTTCCCGGCTTTGGAATCACTTGTCAAAACCGTTGGTCAAAACCACGAGCCAATGAACCAAAGTGAATCGATCATCGAAAGTGGTGGAGGTTCCTGCCTACATTGGGATCTGCCGCACCACAGTGTCTGGATTTGTTTTCAGCCCGACACAGCCATTCACTACTACCAAAAAATTCTCCAAAAAATGTTGGAAGAGTCGGAGGGGCGCTCTGGAAAAGTAGTTACTTTCTCCCACTTCAGCAGTCCCTTTAGCAAAGAGTCACTCACAACAAACGGCATTGATTCCAATGACTTAAATCGATATTTCGATTTTCTCCAATTGAATAACTATGAGTTGGTGCAGATCTACTCCGCCACTCAACTGCTAAAAGAAACGTAACTATTCAGCACTTTTGAGTACTATTTTTGCTTACATGCTCAGATCCGTACCCTGAGTCTCGAATTTTTTGTTTGTACGTAACTATTCAGCACTTTTTGATTAAGTGCTAAACATTTCTCCTGGAGAGCGTAGCATTG
>JBGSJM010000260.1:0-5249 GCA_041742015.1 Verrucomicrobiales bacterium
GGTCGAAATTGGCCTGTCGCGGCAGAGAATTATCACGTCGCGGTAGAGAATTATCTCGTCGCGGTAGAGAATTATCTCGTCGCGGTAGAGAATTATCTCGTCGCGGTAGAGAATTATCACGTCGCAATAGAGAATTATCAAGTCGCGGTAGAAAATTAACACGTCGCGGTAGAAAATTAACACGTCACGGTAGAGAAATATCGCATCGAGGCACAAGCTTGCTCAATCGCTGGCGTATCGACGCTCAAAACAAATGCCATGTGGTCCAGAGATGAGGATTGTCATGGTCATTTACCACCCCCACACCCTCAGTTTGTCACCGGCTTCATCAGGAAAAGCCCCCGAGTTGCTTCGTAGGCGTCACCCGAGTCGATCGACTTTAATTCGTGTCCAGAGCCCCAGGAGTCGGAAAATAAAATCTTCTTCTTGTTAGTGTTGTATCCGATGATCAATCGCATGTGACCGCCG
Source organism: Verrucomicrobiales bacterium (assembly GCA_041742015.1). Lineage (GTDB taxonomy): Bacteria > Verrucomicrobiota > Verrucomicrobiia > Verrucomicrobiales > DEV007 > Arctic95D-9. The sequence goes on from JBGSJM010000260.1 coordinate 469, forward strand.
CTGACCTGTTCTGCGAGAGGTGGTTCTTCTTTGTATTCGCCTAGTTCCAATGACCAGAGCAGGGGAATTCCGGCATCGACATGTTTCTGGATGGCTTTTTCAAAATCACCAGCCTCAACCTCTTTCCCGAGGTAACCATTCTCCGGATCAAGCATTTCGCGGAGTTCTCCCCGAGTCGACATCATCCCCAAACAGGAGTAGCGCATCTTAAACAAGTGATCGATTGAGCCGAGTTGTTTGTTGGTTTCAAATGAGCTGGTGCCCCGCTCTGGATCAGCTTCGGCGATCTCCGCCAGTTGGTGCATGTCACAGGCCACCCCGTAATACTCGAAGAGACGCTGCACCGAAGCCACCACGCAGTAACCTTTCCCGCCCTGATCAACCATCGGTACATTGGTGACGTAAACATCTCCGCTTTCCAGATCTTTCTTCACGTTTTTGGGAAGCTCGGACTGCCGCACCGTGGCCTGGGAGCGCTCCTGCATCGCGGCGGCAAAGGCTCCTCCGGCATCCCGCTGGGCCAGTCGCATCCGCAGGAACTCCACTTTCCCACTTTCTGCCCCGGGATTATACTCCACAATTGCCATTCCCCGGCCCGAGATCCAGGTGTATCCACTGGTCAACACGCCCCGCTTCAAGTTGCCCTCACGTTTGTTGGGGCGGGCTTCGAGTTGCTGCCCCAGGTGTCGACCCACGTTTTTCAGGCGTTCATCAAAATCACTGCGCTCCATGGCTCCGGCATCACCACGGTTAAAAATCGAAATCGTGACCCCCACATATTTCCCGTTTTTGAAATCCACGATCATCTCTTGTATGGGCACAGTTCCCTTCAAGATGGTCAGATCCACCTCGACATTGGAAGCGGGCTTTCGCTTAAAAATGGCCCGAGTTTGGTCCTTGGTGAGCCATTCAAAATAGGGGTTCTGCTTCATATCGCCCTGTTTGAACAGGCTTGCCAGGTCGTCCGGCTTCAGCGAATAGGCCCCGGGCAGGGTGACAAACGGATCCAGATCAGCCTTAAAATTAAAATCCTGACCAAAGCCAAATGGTGGGCAGACCAGCAGGAGCAGCATCCAAAAACAGAAAAGAGCGATTCTCATGGCGGGCAAGTTACCAAAGCTAGCGGCAAAACGGAAACATTTTTTCGGAAGTGCCCAGATCTGCACCATTTTAGCTTAATCCGACACGATTATGCGGTTGTATTCTCGGCAATTCTTTGAAAGAGTGCCCCAAATACTTCTAAGCTCATGAGCGTGCTAAAAAAATTAATCAACGACCCGCTGAAAGTAGCGGATGAACTGATGGATGGTCTGATCGCGGCCTACAACGGGGAATGCCGTTTGGTCGGGACCCGCTCGATCGTGAAAAACTTAATCCCGGATAACAAAGTCGCCCTGCTCGTCGGCGGCGGTGCCGGTCACGAGCCCATTTATCACGGCCTCGTCGGTCGCAATCTCGCTGATGGCGCCGCTTGTGGCGATATCTTCGCCGCGCCACCTCCAAACATCGTCCTGGAAGCCACCGAAGCGGTCAACAAGGGCAACGGCGTCCTCTTTCTCTACGGAAACTACGCCGGAGATGTAATGAACTTCGACATCGCCGCAGAACTTGCTGCTGATGAAGGTATCAACATCCGCACCGTCCACATTACCGACGACGTGTGTTCCGCTCCCCCTACGGAAAAGCATAAGCGCCGTGGGATCGCCGGGCTCGTGCCGATTGTAAAAATCGTGGGCGCAGCCTCCCAGATTGCTCCAAGTCTGGAGGAACTCGAAAAAGTCGCCAAAAAAACCGTCCTGGAAACCCGCTCCGTCGGTGTTTCCATGTCCCCTGGATCAATCCCGGCCACCGGGAAACCCACTTTCCTGATCGATGACGATAAAATTGGTCTTGGCATGGGCATTCACGGCGAGCCAGGCGTGGGCGAGATCCCGATGACCACGGCTGACGATCTCACCCCGCAAATGCTTCAGTTGATCATGGACGATTTCGCCAAGGATACCGAGGTCGAGGACCTCAAAGCCGGGGACGATATCATTCTCTTTGTCAATTCGCTGGGTGCCACCACGATGATGGAGTGCCTCATCTGTCTGCGCGCGGCCAAGAATTTCTTCAAAACCCGCGGCATCAACATCCACGACGTGGTGATTGGGCCTCTGGTGACCTGCCAGGAGATGACTGGTGTGTCATTTTCCGTGACCCGGGTGGATGATATTCTGAAAAAGTTTTGGAATATGCCCTGCCAGTCAGTGTGTTTCACCAAAATGACAGGCCGCTACGGTGAATTCTAAAGTTGCGCCAAAAGCCTTGACTGTACCCTGTTAAGTCCTCCATTGTACCCTGTTGAGTCACCGAGTGTACCCTGTTGAATCAAAAGCAAAACCACATTTTCCATGGCAAAAGAATCATTAAATAGCAAAGAAGTCCGCGACATGTTGCTCGCTGTCGCTGATCAAATCATCAAAGCCGAGCCCATCCTGTCCGAAGCTGACCGCCAGCTCGGCGACGGTGACCACGGGATAGGGATGGAGCGCGGCATGAACGCGGTGAAAGCCAAACTCACCAGCGAAGAGCCCGAAGAAATCGGCAAAGTGTTCATGGACATGGGCATGGCGATGATGTCCAGCATGGGTGGGGCCTCGGGGGCCATTTTTGGCACCGTTTTTCGGGCCGGTGGCAAAGCGATCAAAGGCTGCACCGCCTTTACTGCGGTTGAGGCTGCAACCCTGCTCCGGGCAGCCAGTGATGGAGTCATGGAGCGAGGCGGAGCCAAACCCGGGGACAAAACAATGATCGATGCCCTCGAGCCCGCCGCCCTGAAAGCCGCCGAAGTGACCAGTCTGCCATTGTCAGCCGCCCTCAGCGCCATAGCGGATGCCGCTGAAGCCGGAAAAGTAGCCAGCATGGACATGATCGCCACCATGGGCCGGGCCAAAACCCTCGGGGAAAAATCCCTCGGCAAACCAGATGCCGGAGCCTGCAGCGTGGCAATCATTCTTGCGACGATGCGGGATTTTGTGAGTTGATTTTTGATAGTCAAAATCCTACCAGGACGATTAAACGGGGTAACCGTGACCAAAATTTTCGAACTCCCCGCCAGGCGTTCCATTAAATAACCCGTCACCACGCGTTCCGATCTCGTCACCACGCGTTCCGATCTCGTCACCACGCGTTCCGATCTCGTCACCACGCGTTCCGATTGCGTCACCACGCGTTCCGATCGCGTCACCATGCGTTCTGATCGCGTCACCACGCGTTCCGACACCGTCACCACGCGTTCCAACACCGTCACCACGCGTTCCGACACCGTCACGCTTGATAATATCCGCTCGGCTGACTCTCATTTGGGTTCTTTTTCCAGCACAACCTTGTCCGCGATGCCAGAGTTTCAATTATTTTCCATAATTAATGAAATTTAACTTGATATTTAACAATAACCATATAAGAATACCTATGAATAATCATATTCACTTAAATTAACATATATATTAAAAACCATTATTATGGATAAAGTTCAGTATCAAAAAAGACAGCAGTTCATCCAGGTCGCCGGTGTTATCGCCGCCCATCAGGATGCCGTTAAATCCCTCCCCGCCCTCGAAAAGGCTTGCAAACTCTTCGGAGAGAAAATCGCGAAGATCAACCAACTCGCCCAGCAGCAGCTCACCGGCAGCAGCAGCGCGACGGTTGCCAAACGAACCGCCCGGACCACCATGGTTGCCGGCGTCATGGATCTCATCGCCAGGATGAAATCTTATGGGGATGCCACCGGTGATCTCACCCTCCTGTCCGAGATCAAATTGACCCGCAGCGATCTCCAGTATGGTCGCGCCGCCACCGCCCTTTTTAAGGCGCGGCGGATCGTTGCCAAAGCCCGTGAAATTCAGGCTGATCTGGAAGAAGACTACAAATTGACCACCGCAGTCATCGACACGGTCTCCAACCTGGTCGAAGACTTCGGCATCCTCATCGAGGCACCGGGAAAAGCAATCGACACCCGTGCCGTCACCACCCACACTCTGGACGAAGTGATCGCCGAAGCCAGTCGCATTCTCAGCCACCGCATCGCCAGCCAGGTCACCATCCTGCGCGAAGCCCACCCTGGCTTTGTCCAAGCCTTTGCACAAGCCAACGTTTTGGAAGGCCGCCGCACCTATGACTCCACGCCACAGGGTGATTCAGAAGAAGTCGGAACCACCGCAGACGCGCCGGTCCCTGTTACCCGGGAAACCGCCATCCCATCTGCCAATGGCAACGGCCGCTACACCGACTCGGAGCCCGTCACCGTAGATCTGGCCAGATAACCGACTGGTGCCGAAATCATCTATCGCACAAAAAACCGAAGCACCCGCTTCGGTTTTTTTGTTGCAAGGGTTGAATCAATGGGGCAAATTTTATGATAATCAAATTTTTTAATCCCAATAACCCCAGTACAACACATGTCATCAAGTTCAAGCAGCCCCTCACCGAGTTCAAGCAGCCCCTCACCGAGTTCAAGCAGCCCCTCACCGAGTTCAAGCAGTCCCTCGCCGAGTCCAAGCAGTCCCTCGCCGAGTCCAAGCAGCCCCTCACCGAGTCCAAGCAGCCCCTCGCCGAGTTCAAGCAGCCCCTCACCGAGTTCAAGCAGCCCCTCACCGAGTTCGAGCAGCCCCTCGCCGAGTTCGAGCAGTTCTTCATCCAGCTCTAAAGCTCCTGCTGTAACGTTATCTGCACCAACGACCAAAATCGATTATGGTTCAATTCAATTGCCCGAATGGGAAGAAAAAGATCAGTTTATTACG
>JBGSJM010000261.1:0-27821 GCA_041742015.1 Verrucomicrobiales bacterium
CAATGCTACGCTCTCCAGGAGAAATGTTTAGCACTTAATCAAAAAGTGCTGAATAGTTACGTACAAACAAAAAATTCGAGACTCAGGGTACGGATCTGAGCATGTAAGCAAAAATAGTACTCAAAAGTGCTGAATAGTTACAAAGCGTTGCTGAATATTATAAAATTCACGGTAATACGAGATTAGCATTTTATGCGTTATTTGCTCCGAATTGGAAATCACGAAGGTATGTTTACAGAAGTTCAAAGCAGCCTGATGAGTTTGGGGCAGTTATTTCATATACCGGGCATGAAAACGTCAAAATTGCAGGAATAGTAAATGAAAACGAACGGGAAAGAGACTTTACTGAAATTAAGCTAGATGTGCCAATCACCTCAGCCACGCCACTTAAAAGAGCAACTAAAGCACCTGAGCTTGACGAGAAAATATATTTAATTGGCTATCCTGTGAAAACAACAAATAGATCTAACGGTTTAAATTCTACGGGCAGAGCTGCTTACATTACTAAAGGCGAGTACAAGGGACCCATGGAATTGAGTAACTCTTATGTGAGCCCCAATATATTTAATATTAAAGCTGATGGTTGTTTCAACACGAGTGGCGGTGCTGCCGTAAATTCATTAGGGGAAGTTATTGGTATAATCGTTTCTGGAACTGAGGCTACTGGTTTCGATTGTGAAGAACTGCCTCAGGAAAGTGTTGGTGTACTCAGTATTGAGCATGTTGAAAAATTTAAGGGAATCCTTTCTGACGTTCTTTCTCGAAGAAAAATTTAGACCCACCAAGAGCCTGTCCGATAAACGATCAAATGAAATGTGATACTGTCCCAGCCTCACAATCAGAAAGAAGCCCGGAAATCCCCGCAATCCCCCTTCCCAAAAGCTTTCGAGTCATTCCTCTTTTCCTTCTCTAAAATCACTTTAACGGAAGACCCAACCAAGATAATGTGGCGGTTTTGGACTCTGCATGGTACCCCATTGTACCCTGTTTGGTCGCCGATTGTACCCTATTGAATGCGTCTGCAACAGGTCGTGAACCAACATAATTCTACGAAGCAGGCTTAAAGATGAAAGAGAAAAGAACGAAGAACAAAATGATTTAATTTTTAGAGAGTTAGAAATGAAATCAAGCCTTTTTCCAAGCAGAGTGAGTTCTATTTTAGCCCTGGTGCAGGCGGAGTGGAGAGTTCGCAGGGTTTCGAGATTGGCCAAGTACGAAACTAATATACAGCCAAAAGTTAACTTTAAGCCGCGAATGGATTTATCACATGCATACCTACACCTTGAAAATCTTTCTCGTCTCTGGTTACAAGTGTCAGATTTAGGCTAAGCGCCGTGGCGGCGATCAAACTATCAAATGCGGGCAAGGTCTTGTTGGCCATCAAGATTCCCCACCGATCCAAGATTGTATCAGACAGGAGTAGGATGTTATCTTTATAGTCGGTTCGAATGGAGTTCAACCAACGCTCATAGGCAGGGCATTGCTGGGGGGCTTTGCGCCGAAGGATTTCGATCCCTTTGCGGATTTCACCGAGTGAAAGAACACTGACATAGTGTTGATCCAAGGCATGATTTTTGGCCCACTGGAGGACATTGGGATTGGCCTTTGACGGATTTCTAAGTTCGCTGAGGATATTGGTATCGAGAAGAAAAGCCATTGGGGGTTAAAGGTCAATTTCTCTGGATTCCACATTTTTAGAACGCTCCAAAACCAACTCTGCCTCAGACTCGACAGCGACCTGCCCTGAAAGGAGATGTTCTATCAGCGTCAATTTCCGATCCTCTTCTCTTAAGAGGGCATTTCGCAAAATCATGCGATGCTCTTCCTCAGTTGACACCCCATGGAGTTTCGCCTGTTTCTTGAGTCGTTCGACAAGTTTCGCATCCAAATCTCGAACTAATAACTGTGCCATAAATGATATTTGCTATCAATGATAGCGTTGTCAAGCAGGTTGTAGGATAATCGGGGAAATCACCGTGGGGTCAGACCAGTTATTTTGCCAGTGGAGGTGGCGGTGAGGACGAGTGCAGTGAGGAGCTTGTGTTCTGTGTTCCGACATCGCCTCGGTCAAGGCCCGGAACTCACGCTGGCGTGTGAAGTGCCACAGACACTCTTGTCTGAACACTTTTTCACTGAACAGACAGGAGTGTCTGTGTCACGGAGCCAGTGATTGTTTCGTTCAACTCTTCAACATCTTCCGGGCGAGAGCCATGGTTTCCTCGCCGACCCCGCCCAGCATCCGGGCGATTTCTTTTTCGCGGGCCGCATTTTCGATCTTTACGATTTTTGATATGGTGCCGTCGGCCCTCACCACTTTGGTGACGAGAAAGTGATGCGCTGCCCGGGCGGCCACCTGGGGCATGTGGGTGATGGATATGACTTGATGCCGCTCACCCAGGGCGGCCATCTTCGCTCCCACGGCTCCGGCGATTTCGCCGCCCACATTGGCATCGATCTCGTCAAAAACCATCAGCGGTGTTTCATCCTGATCTGCCAGGGCACTTTTCACCGCGAGCATGACCCGCGACATCTCGCCGCTGGAGGCGATGACCCGGAGCGGCTTGGTCGCCTCGCCAGGATTCGGGCAAAACAGAAAGTCGATGGTCTCGAACCCGGTGGGTTGAGGATCATCAAAAGTCTGCCGGGCGACTTCGAAAACCGACTGCAGGAATCCCAATCCCTCCAGATGAGAGATGATTTCCGCCTCCAGACCGGGGATCGCCCGATTCCGTTTTTCGCTGAGGGCGGCACCGGTTTGCTGGACCGTGCCCCGCGTCCGGGTCACTTCCGATAGCAGCCGGGCCAACTCCGCTTCGCGATTTTCGACCCGGTGGAGCCGCGCTTTGATCTGCTCCGCGTGGGCCAGGACATCACCGATGGTCTGGCCGTATTTTCGCTTCAGTGCCTCCACCTGGTCGATCCGGTGTTCCATCTCCCGCATCTCCGCAGGGTCGATCTCCAGATCGCTGGTGTATTCGCGGAGGTTTTGTTCGAGTTCCTCGATTTCGAGACGGGCCGACTCAAATCCGCCGATAAATTCGGCTGAATCGGGGTCCATTTTTTCAACCTCATTGAGGTGCTTGCGAACCTCGCTCAGGGCGCTGACTGCGGTTTGCAGCGCATCCAGGGAATGACTGGAAGCGGAAATGAGCCGGGCGGCGTTGCGAGCCTGGGTGTAGCGGCGCTCCAGTTCCCGCATCTCTTCCTCGATCAGGGCTACGTTGGAAATCTCCTCCAATTGATAGCGCAGCAGCTCGATCTCCCGATCACTCATCGATCCCGCTTTTTCAAAGTCCGCCAACTCCTGGTGAGCCTGTTTCCAACTGCGGTGGGCCAGAGCATAAGCTTTTAACTCCGCCGTGTTCTGAGCGTAGGCATCCAGCATCGCCAACTGTCGCTCCTGTGAAAAGAGGGATTGATGATCCTGCGGGCCGTGCAGATCGATGAGCAGCGGGCCCAGTTTTTTCAGCACCGCCAGGGTGCACGCCGAGCAGTTCACAAACTGGCTGTTGCCATTTCCGAAATTGCGCTTCACCACCAGAGTGTTTTCCTCACAGGGATCGATGCCGTGATCAACCAGCAACTCGTTGATCTGCGGGAGATTGGTCGAAAGGTTGAAACACGCCTCAACGACGCAGTTGGCCTCTCCCCGGCGCAGCAATTCGTGATTGGCCCGCTCCCCGAGAATCAATTTCAAGGCACCCACGATCATTGATTTTCCCGCCCCCGTCTGCCCGGTGACGCTGTTTAAACCAGGTCCCAGTTCCCAGGTCAGATCATCAACCAGGGCGAGATTTTTGATTTTTAGGACAGCTAACATTTGTTCCGGGAGTGGTTTCGGATTATGGATCGATTCCAAAAACTTGCAATGTCAGGGTTGACAACAGACACAGAAATCATTTTTCTCGGGACCGGAACATCGATCGGCGTCCCCGTGATCGGGTGTCATTGCGACGTCTGCACCTCCAGCGATCCGAAAAACAACCGGCTCCGCGCCTCCATTCTGGTCCGCTCGCCGGATGGCTCCCTGGTGGTTGACACCGGACCGGATTTCCGGCAGCAATGTCTCCGCGAAAAAATCACTCATCTGGATGCCGCTATTTTCACCCATGCCCACACCGACCACATCATCGGTTTCGACGATCTGCGCCGTTTCACCGTGGGCAACGACTCCACCATCGATATCTACGCCAATCAATGTTGTCTCAATCGTTTGGAGCGCTGTTTTGACTATCTATTTAGTGGCGAAAATATATATCACGGCTACTTGAAGCCGGTTCCCCACCTCATCACCGGTCCATTTTCGGTGTGTGGTTGGGAGATCACCCCGCTTCCGGTCAGCCACGGTAAAGTTGATACCCTGGGGTTTCATTTTCTGTCAAAATCGGGGATTCGTTTTGCCTATATACCAGACGCCAAAACTCTGAGCGGGGAGGCTCTGCGGCAGATCCAGCAGATACCGCTTTTGATCTTGGATGGATTGCAAATGTCCGGTCACAGCACCCACTTATCCATCCCCGAAGCCGTCGAGATAGCACTTCAAGTTAAGGCCCGGCAAGTCTGGCTGACCCATCTTTCCTGCCGGGTCAATTATCAAACAATCGAGCCCGATCTTCCGCCCAACATAAGATTCGCCTGGGATGGACTAATTATCCCCATCGTTTCTTAAAATCGGGAAATTTTCGGGTGGAAAGAATATATACCCGATTAAACCCTGTTGTATGCTCGATTAAACCCTGTTTAGTCTGGGAAAATGCCCAAGTGCAGTTAACGAACAATTGAAACCACACCAGAAAAGCCTTGCCTGGGCCAATAAAAACATTCAAAATTAATTAATAGGAAGTTCCAAGTCAGTTCATGAAAGCATTTTCACCCATTTTTCCTCCTGCACCATCTCAATTCAGGTCAGACCAAAGCTTGGGGCGAAGCCGGCTCAAAAAGCAATTTCTTATGACTTTTCAGGTTTTCCTCGTAATCTGCATGCCAAGTCAGTTTAGTCTGGCCGTTGATTGGGACGCCATCGTCAAAGCAGCTCCTGAAATCACCGTCCTTTTCATGAAGCCCAAGCCGCTGGTGGTAAACGAGGAGAAAATCGGCTGGGCGCGGGTTCCGGCCATGTTTTCTGATCGCGACGCAGTCATATACATGCCGGAAAATGAACATCTCGGTGCTGCAGACATTCAAGTGATGTCTGATGGCTACCTCTTCCTCGCCTGCAACTGGGACTACCAAGGTAATCAATCCGGCGACTGGGCTACGGAAGCCTGGGACGAGCAGAAGTTTCAATCTGAAGGCTGGAAAAAACTAACAAAAGAAGAACTCGGCGGCGATCTCATCCGCAACAACAACCGGGTCCAAAAGGTCTTCGTCAAAGCGGTCAAGAAGGGTGAGGCTCTCCGCCTGCGTTGCAACAAGTATGATCCTCCCTACCCGATCCTTCTAAACTGCAAAGCACTCCTTGATTTAGTGGTAGCGCCCCTGAAAAATTGACGATCTCGGTGCTTTGTGGTTTTATTTTCAAACTTCCCGATATTTTGAATCTAAATCCACTCCGCCGTTGTTGGGTCGAAATCGACCGGTCTGCTCTTCGTCTTAATGCGGAGGTTTTGAAGTTTCAGTGCGGTCAGGAGACTGGTTTGATGGCTGTGGTCAAGGCGGATGCTTATGGACACGGCATTTGTGAAGTCGCCATCACCCTGCGCGACCTGGTGAAGTGGTTTTGCGTCGCCAATGTCAGAGAAGGCATCCAGATCCGCTCGGCCATACCGGAGGGGTGCCCTTCGATCTTGATTCTCAGCCCCGTAACGCCGGAAGAAACCGAATTCGCAGTGGCTGGTGGGTTTTCCTGTTCGGTGTCGTCTATCGAGGAGGTTGAAAGATTTGATGCCGTGGCTGAGAAAATGGGAAAAGTCGCCAAGCTTCATGCGGTGGCTGATACCGGAATGGGCCGGATGGGAGCGGCCCCTGCTGATTGGAAATCGCTTCTCAATGCGATCCTGGCCCATCCTCATTGTGTGCTGGAGGGAGTGGGAACTCATTTTCCCAATGCCGATGAAGATGCGGCTTTCACGAAAAGCCAGATTGATCAGTTTCGGGAAATGACGCGGGGATTAACCTGTCAGATTCATCTCGCCAACAGCGCGGGAATCATTGATTTTTCAGAAAACATTGATTTTGCCACGTTATCCCGGCCCGGCCTCGCGCTTTATGGGGTATCGCCAGAATGTGCCAGAGCTGTGAATCTGTGCCCAGTGCTGACGATGAAGTCCCGGGTAACTCTGGTTCGGGAAATCTCTCCCGGAACGACTATCAGCTACGGCAGCACCTACCGGGCCACCTCGCAGATGCGGGTTGCCTCGTTGGCAGTTGGATATGCTGACGGTTATCCGAGGCATCTTTCTGGAAAAGACGCGGAAGTACTCATCAGCGGGAAACGCTGTGTGATTCTAGGGCGAGTCACGATGGATCAGATCGTGGTGGATGTGAGTGACCTGCCCCAGGTTCAACCCGGAGATGAAGCGGTTTTGATCGGAAAACAGGGCAGTCAGATGATTACTGCCACAGAGGTCGCCACCAAAGCTGGGACCATCCCCTGGGATATTTTGACCGGTATAACCAAGCGGGTGGAGCGGGTTTATCTTTGAATAACGCAATCGAGCTATGCAATTTGTTTGGACTCTGTCCAGATCTTGTTTAAGTTCGAAGCTGTGACTGATCCAGCAGACCTTCTTCGAAATCTTGGAGTACCAGTGACGGCCCAGCGCCTCGCCGTGATTCGTGCCGTATCGAGGTGCCCGCACAACACGGCGGATGGCATTGCGGAGGAAGTTCGCGCAGAGATTGGGGTCATTTCCCGACAGGCCGTCTATGACGCACTGGGTATGATGGTGCAAAAAGGTTTGATCCGCAGAATCGAGCCGGCAGGTTCGCCAGCACTTTACGAAACCCGGGTCGGCGACAACCACCATCACCTGATTTGCCGCCGCTGCGGGAAAACTGTGGATATTGACTGCGCTGTTGGCCAGACACCATGTCTCAGCGCCAGCCATGACCACGGTTTTCGAATCGACGAGGCGGAAGTCATTTACTGGGGCACATGTCCAGACTGCTTTTCGCAGGCCTAATTTTCCATCAACAACACAAATAAATGAAACAACCTAACAATCAGATCAAATACTCGCTCGTTTCCAGAGCGTTTCACCATAAACCAATTGTGTCGCGCCGCAAAGCCGTCTCGATTTTTAATCGGGCTCTTGTGGTCTTGTCCCTCGCGGGATTCAGCGGAATGGCGCAGGCTCAGGACGAAGCAATCAGCAAGTGCCCGGTGATGGCCAATCCGGCCGGACCCAACCGACACACTGCGGCCAGCGCGATGTCGAATCGGGACTGGTGGCCCAACCAGTTGAACCTGCGGATTCTCCACCAGAATTCGGCCAAGAGCGACCCACTCGGGGAAACCTTTAACTATGCCGAGGAATTTAAAAAACTCGACCTGGAAGCTGTGAAAAAGGACATCAACGAGTTGATGACCAAGTCTCAGGACTGGTGGCCGGCTGACTACGGCCATTATGGCCCACTTTTTATCCGCATGGCCTGGCATAGTGCTGGGACCTATCGCGTTGCGGACGGTCGCGGCGGTGCTTCGGACGGCACCCAGCGCTTTGCTCCCCTCAACAGTTGGCCAGACAACGCCAACCTCGACAAGGCGCGGCGTCTGCTCTGGCCGATCAAGCAGAAATACGGTCAGAAACTCTCCTGGGCTGACCTCATGATCCTGACCGGCAACTGCGCCATCGAGTCGATGGGATTAAAGACCTTCGGCTATGGCGGCGGTCGCGCTGACGTTTGGGAACCGCAGGAAGACGTTTACTGGGGACCGGAAAGCAAATGGCTCGGCGACAAGCGCTATAGCGAAGAGAGAAGCCTGGAAAATCCCCTCGCCGCCGTCCAGATGGGCCTGATCTATGTCAACCCGGAAGGTCCCAATGGCAATGCGGATCCCCTCGCTGCCGCCAAGGACATTCGCGAAACCTTCGCCCGCATGGCCATGAATGACGAAGAAACCGTGGCCCTGATCGCCGGCGGTCATACCTTCGGGAAAGCTCATGGCGCGGCTAGCGCGGATAACGTAGGCCCCGAGCCGGAAGGCGCACCTCTCCAGGAGCAGGGATTGGGCTGGAAAAACAAACATGGAAAAGGCAACGCCGGAGACACCATCACCAGCGGTCTGGAAGGTGCCTGGACCTCGACTCCGACCAAGTGGTCGCATCAGTATTTTGCAAATCTCTTCGCCTTCGAGTGGGAACTGACCAAAAGCCCCGCCGGTGCTCAACAATGGAAGCCCAAGGGCGATGCCGCGAATGGACTGGTTCCCGACGCGCATGATGCGACCAAGCGCCACGCACCCATCATGTTCACCACTGATATGGCACTGCGAATGGATCCCGCTTACGAGAAAGTTTCCCGCAAGTTTCACGAAAATCCGGCGGCCTTTGATGAAGCGTTTGCCAAGGCTTGGTATAAACTTACTCATCGCGACATGGGGCCGGTTTCGAGTCTGCTCGGCACTCTTGTTCCTCCAGCCCAAATCTGGCAGGACCCAGTTCCCAAGGTTGACCACGAGCTGATCGGCGAAAGCGACATCGCGGCCCTCAAGGTTAGTATCCTCGATTCGGGACTCTCCGTTTCCCAGCTTGTTTCCACTGCCTGGGCTTCGGCTTCCACCTTTCGTGGATCAGACAAGCGCGGCGGTGCCAACGGTGCCCGGATTCGTCTTGCTCCTCAGAAGGATTGGGAAGTCAACAAGCCAGCCGAGTTGGCCAAGGTCCTGGCTGCACTTGAGAAAGTTCAGCAGGGCTTCAACGCTGGAGGCAAAAAAGTATCGCTGGCCGACCTGATCGTGCTGGGCGGCTGCGCTGCCGTCGAAGTAGCGGCCAAAAAAGGCGGCTTCGAAGTGAAGGTTCCCTTCACTCCCGGGCGTACCGATGCGACAGCGGAAATGACCGACGTCGCTTCTTTTGCCGTCCTCGAGCCAAAGACCGATGGATTCCGGAACTTCCTCGGACACACCATTGATCGGCCGGCTCCAGAGAACCTGGTTGACCGGGCTCAGTTGCTTGACTTGACCGCGCCGGAAATGACGGTTCTCGTTGGTGGCATGCGAGTTCTTGACACTAACGTGGGTCATCCTGACCTCGGCGTCTTTACCAAGAATCGTGGGGCTTTGACCAACGATTTCTTCGTTAACTTGCTGGAAGTAGGAACTGAGTGGGCCGTATCTGAAAAGTGCGAGCATTTCTTCGAAGGTAAAGACCGCAAAACTGGCGAGGCCAAGTGGACCGCAACTTCAGTTGACCTCGTCTTCGGTTCCAACTCGCAGCTTCGCGCCATCGCCGAAGTTTATGCCAGCGAGGACGCCAGGGGCAAATTTGTAAACGATTTTGCAGCCGCCTGGACCAAGGTCATGAATTTGGATCGCTTTGACCTCGCTGCGAAGTAAAGAATTGCCACATAAATTGAAATTGAACAGGGTACAGTTAGCGACTGTACCCTGTTTGTTTTCACTAAGTGATCCCCAAAAATCAATTACGAAAATCTCGTATCTCGTTTTACGAAACACAGCTACTTTCGAATCTCATGTGAAGGGCTAAGATGACCAAGCAACCGATCCATGAATTCCACCGCCACATCCAATCATTCAACCACGCTTCAATGCATCATCCGTCCCGAAGATTTTAAGGAAATGAGGTATTTTTACGATTCCGGGATGTTTGAAGGGACCACGAAGAATGTCGCTGCCCTTGCCCTTGCCAAGGCGATCAGACACGAACTCAAAGTTCAGGTGAAAACCGACGGGCATGATGGTCCTTACGTTTGTTTAATCGAAGATCAAAAATTCGCTATTTCGCGCGATTTGAGCGATTTGTTCGAAGCCGCTGAACGCGGCATCGATTTGGTGGGTTACGAATTTCAAATCACCATTCCCTCTCATTATCTGGCCAATTCAGAATCCCCGCAGGGGGCTGCCAAAGAAGAGCCATCCATCCTCAAAGAGCGCGCCACAAAACAGGTCGCCTGAGTCTCGATTCTGGTTCCCTCCGATATACCCGGATTCGTCAGTTACACTATTTTGCTTGATTTTTAGTCCTAAAAAAGCAAGGTCTTTTTAGTAGGACATGAAGGATTCCGCGATTCGGATTTTTATTTCTTCTCCGTCCGACGTCAAGGAGGAGAGAAACAAGGCGCGGCAGGTCATTGATCAGCTTCAGCGAGTCTATGGTCAACGAGTCCAACTCATCCCGGTGCTCTGGGAAGACTTGCCCCTGGGTGCGGAGGCATCGTTTCAGGAGGGAATTGATCTGGTTTTGTCGGAAAAACACAGGATCGACATCGCGGTATTCATTATGTGGTCCCGGCTGGGGAGCCCGGTCGGTGGCTTGACCAGAAAAAGTGATGGAACCACCTACCGGAGCGGCACGGAACGGGAGTTTGACCTCATGTTGAAAGCCCGGGAGCAGTCCGGGGGAAAGCATCCCCATCTTCTCGCTTATGTCAGGCGTGACGAGAGCGGGTTCCGATCCCGGTTGCTGCGGCTTCCCAAGTCCGACCTTTCAGAAACGATTGAACAACAGTTCCTTGCCGATTCTTTTATTGAAGAGAATTTTTGCGATGCGGAAGGCCGCAATCTCCGGGCGTATCACACTTTTGCCGAACCGGTCAGCTTCGCGCGGCGGCTCCGGGTTCATCTCCATTCGCTGATCACCGAAATGTTGGAGACCTGCGAAACGAGAGACACGGCCTGGCTGAACCAGTCGCCCTACCGGGGACTGGAGGTTTTCGATCTGGAACACGCCCCGATCTTTTTTGGACGGGAGGAGGAAGTCTGCGAAGTGGAAACCATCCTGCAAAGGCGCTGGACGGAGACGGGGACCGCGTCGGCCATGGTGATCGGCTCCAGTGGATCGGGGAAAAGCTCGCTGGCGCGCGCCGGAGTGGCCCACAGCCTGATTCATCAAAATCTGGACACGACGGTTCGCGAATGGAGGCATTCCATTATTATGCCAAGGGACGCTTATGAAAGTTGGGGCAACACACTGGCGAAGGCGCTCTCGCGGGAGGGGGCTCTTCCCGAACTGGGGGATAGCGGGGTTTCTCTGGACTCCCTCGGAGAGGCGATTAATTCCAATCCAGAGACGGCCTGGAATTTGATTATTGCCCCGGCCTTCACCAGGGCATCTGGAATAGCCGGGGGAACGGTCCGGCTTCTCCTTATCCTCGACCAATTTGAAGAATTTTATGCTGGTGATCAGCGCTTTGGGGACAGTCAGAGAAGAGCGTTTCTCGGGGCCGTCGTATTTCTCGCCAGAACCGGGCATGTCTGGGTTCTGGGCACTTTGCGGAGCGATTTTTACGGGGCCGCCCAGCAGGATCCTGAATTTCTCGAATTGAAAGGACAAACCGGGGCGGAAGGCCACCCATCTCTTTCCGGTCAAATTGACCTTCTTCCTCCCGGTCCCATGGCACTTTACTCGCTGATCGAACGTCCCGCGCAACTCGCCGGAGTGAAGTTCGAGAAAGATGAAACCACAGGGCGCAGCCTTTCCGATGTCATCGTGGAGGACGCGCTGGAGGCGGGGGTTTCCCTTCCTCTTCTCGAGTATGCCCTGGAGGAACTCTATCGACGCCGGGACGAGAGTCTCTGGCTAATGAGGTTTGCTGATTACGAGGCGCTCGGCGGAGTCAAAGGGGCTCTTGTGAGCCGGGCGGAGAGCGAGATTGAAGCGGTGAAGCCGGCAGTTCGGAACGTCTTTTCAGAAGTGATCCAGGAGCTAATTACGCTGGGCATTAGCGGAAACAGCGAAAAGCTATCGAGGCGACCGGCTCTTTATGAGTTGATCGCGAACACACCGGAGAAAAAGGAACTGGTCGACCGATTCGTCACCGCGCGATTGCTGACCGCTGACAAGGACGAAAAAGGGCGTTCGGTGGTGGTGCTGGCACATGATGCGCTCCTCTGGGAATGGAGGCGCATCGCTGATGCGATTCGGGAGCGCTTCGAATTTCTGCGATTTCGAGCCCGGTTCGAGGAAGCGGTGGTGCGATGGCAGGAAGCAGGGGAAAATCGGGAATTACTGACTCGCGACAAGGAAATTCTCAGGCGGGCTGATTCCGAGATGCGAAAGGGGCGGCTCCGGCTGCAGCCCTCCCAGGCTCGTTTTCTCGCCGAGTCGCAGCGAATGTGGATCTTCGGAACCCGCTGGACGACCACGATCTGGGTCCTGGTGACGTCGGGACTGCTGGCTTTGTCGATTTTGGTTGTGCAAGTGGTGCTTGATGCGCGGGCCACGACCTTGGGCCTTCTCGTCTTGATGTTGCCCCTCGGCTGGGCAACCATCAATCGCTGGTTGCCCTCGCCTCCCGGGAAGCGACTGCTCAGATATTGCCTGTTTTACCTTGGGCTTGCGGGTTTCATTTTCTGGATTGTGATCGATTCCCGTCCCCCAAATTTGCCCAACCAGGGTGAAGATTGGAAATGGATAAACGCGGTCGGCCACCTGTTTTTATCGTCATTGACGCTCGGAGTGAGTTGGTGGTTTTGGCACCGCAGAAAACAGTATCCGAGAGAATACCTGAAACTCCGCCTTCCTCGAATCCGGCCTCGCTGGCAATCCGCAGCGATTTTGGGCCTCATTTCATTGACCGTGCTGGTGCCGGTCGCGATGATGGGATTTCATGGGCACCCCGCCATGCAGAGCCTTCGCACTGCGTTGCTGCCCTTCCTTGCGCCAGACCAGGCATGGAGCGCAAAACTGACAGAGATTCAGAATCTGGATACCGAAGCGCGAAGATACCTCAGTTTTAACGACAAGCCGCAGGCCAGGGAAATCCTGAATCAGATGATTAAGCAAGTCATGGACGACGATGCTGATCAAAACACCGTGGTGGCCAACCTGGCTTGGACGATCGGGGATATGGCGCTGGCAGCGGACTTTTTTGGCCGGGCAAAGGATCTTTCCCTAAAGTACTTCAACTACTGGAAAACGCAGCCCAACTCCGAAAAGATGCAGGTGAGATGGGCGCTCAACACCCTGAGTAACTGGCTTCTCCAATCCTCCTCTATCCACATGCAGGGAATTCACGACGCTGGGGATGAAGAATTTCGGAAGGCGATCAACTTTATCGAAAGAGAAAAGGTCGTGAATCCCAAGGATTGGCTGAAATACGTGCGAAATAACAAGGAGGCACTTGGTAATGACTTTTGGAATGTTCCGGGAAAGCAGGCAATGTCCTACCGCCAATACGAAATCATTGTGGAGATCTGGCGCAATAATCTGGGAGATTTACTCAAGGCGGATCCAACCGCGCTGACGACCGGGGAAGAAGCGCTCCTTCAGGAATACTTTTTTTGCATCAGGTACGTGACGATCTTTCGAATGAAAGAGTTTCGCTATGATGAGGCGCACGAAGCGATTTCCGAAGTCTTACGAATCAGACCCGGCAACCTTGGCGCGCGGGTCTTCCTCGGGGCCATTTATTTGCTCCAGGGCAAAAACGACGATGCTGAACAGACATTCTTCGGGGAGAAACCGCCGGGCCCTGGGACGGGTGGGGAAGCGGTCCTTGCACGCAAGTGGAGAGAAGAGGTTGAAAACGTCGTTGGACTCCTTACCGGCACTTACCAGATCAATCATCCCAGATTCCAGGAAATCATCGAAAAGTTGCGCTGGGAAGAGGAAAAAGCGCTTAGTCAATAGCGGTTGTGGAAATACTTCATCCTTTATCCGTGGCAATTGTAGAATAACCTAAAAATTATAACTGGCGACCTGAAGAGAAATCGTTATGGTACACACCGATTCAATTACACTATGAGAATAAATAATATCACCAAAAAGTTAGCTTCTTTCGGAGCAGTAACCGCCATGGTTTTTCTGACCAGTTGTGGAGAAACGATGGAGGGAGTAAGTAAAGATACTGAAAAAGCTGCAGAGGTTGTCAAAGATGCCGCCGCAGATGCCGCCGCCGCTGCAGAAGCCGCCGCAGCAGAAGTTGCCAAGGCCGCAGAAGACGCTAAAGCCGCTGCAGATGCCAAAGCAGCAGAAGTTGCCAAAGCAGCAGAAGCCAAGGCCGCTGAAGTAGCCAAAGCCGCAGCAGAGGCACAGGCCGCAGCAGAAGCCAAAGCTGCCGCCGAAGCCAAAGCCGCCGCCGAAGCTAAAGCCGCTGCAGAAGCTGCCAAGGCAGCACCAGCACCGGCTCCTGCGCCAGCCGCCGATGCAGCGACTCCACCTAACTAAGGAAATGGATTTTGAGAAGACAGCCTCATTCGCTATGCGGATGAGGCTGTTTTGTTTGAGGCGAGACACCAGGTCTCCAATTTTGGTTTTCGGATTACACCCTGTTGAGTCCTGGATTATACCCTGTTAGGTCCCGGATTTATGAAACCTGTCTTTTTTTGTGTCGCCTTTTTGCTACTGGTTCCGCAGGCGTTGCTGGATGCGGCAGATCTTATATCTCTTGGCTCGCAGCGCGAGCTTTTTGTGGACCGGTTTCTAGTCGGCGAATTGAAGAACACCGCACTCAAGCTTCACACTCCGCAGCTCGCCGCACCGGTATCCCCGCCGCGACCACATGGGCACTATGCCACGGTCCTGAGGGCGGAGGACAAATTTCAGTTCTACTACCGGGGCGACAAAGACTCTAAAGTGACGTGGAAAACCCACGGAATTGAGGCCTATCACGATGGTGAGGTCACACTCTATGCAGAAAGCAGGGACGGAATCTCATGGACACGGCCAAAACTCGGTTTGTTCCAGCACCCGTCTTTTCCAGATGGCAACATCGTGCTGATGGACGAGTTTCTCGTAAATCACAATTTCACACCCTTCATTGACACCAAGCCGGGCGTGCCCGCTGATCAGAAATACAAGGCGCTCGGCGGCATCGCTTTTCAGCCGCACCAGTCGGCGGTGCGGGATAAACGCGGCCCAGGCGGATTAAAAGCCTTCGTTTCGCCCGATGGCATTCATTGGAAGAAACTTCGCGACGAGCCGGTGATCCCGGAAGAATGGGGCAAATATTTCGACTCGCAAAACTACTCCTTTTGGAGCGAAAGTGAGCAGTGTTACGTCTGTTACTTTCGGCGTTTTATTGGCGGTGTGAGAGGCATCGCCCGCACCACATCACAGGATTTCATCACTTGGACACCGTTGGTGGAAATGAAGGCCAATTTGCCTGGTGAACACCTCTACACTCCCTGCACCCAGCCCTATTTCCGCGCACCGCACCTCTACATCGCGCTACCCACTCGCTTCATGGACAAACGCGGGGCGGCCACGGACATTCTTTTGATGAGCACACGCGGTGGTGCCAACTATGATCGCGAGTTCACCCAGAGCTTCATCCGGCCCGGCATCGGTCCAGATGGTTGGTCAAATCGTGCCAACTACGCTGCCATCGGGATTCATCAAACCAGCGAGACCGAATTGTCCATGTTTCTCACTGGTGGTCGCCGCTACACTCTTCGACTGGATGGCTTTGTCTCTGTAAACGCGCCTTTGAGTGGCGGCGAGTTTATCACCAAGCCCTTTACCTTTTCCGGCACCAAGTTGGAAATAAACTACTCTACAAGTGCTGCCGGCCAGGTCCGGGTGGAATTGCAGGGGCCTGATGGCACGCCGTTCCCAGGTCTCTCGCTCGATGAGTGCGAGCCGATCTGGGGTGACCACATTTCCCGCATCGCGAAATGGAAGGGTGGTGAAGAAGTTGGCCTTTATGCAGGGCAGCCTGTTCGGCTGCGTTTTGAAATGAGCGATGCGGATTTGTTTTCCCTACGATTCCAATGATGCGTGCCGCCATTTTCATCACGATGCTCCTGATCGTCGGTTTTTCGAAAGCGGCTGACGACATGAACTACAATCGCGACGTGCGGCCCATCCTGGCCGCAAAATGCTTCGCCTGCCATGGCCCCGACGAGGAGGCACGCGAGGCTGATCTACGCCTCGACATGCGCAGCGATCACTTCGACGCGAAAGAGATCCTTCACCGCATCTTCACCACCGATCCAGATGATGTGATGCCGCCGCCCAGCTCACCCAAACCACTCACGAATGAGGAAAGCGCCGTCTTGAAGCAATGGATCGACGCTGGCGCGACCTACCAGCAGCACTGGTCTTTCATGCCGATTCGAAGACCGGAAACCCAGGGCGGCATTGATGGCTTCATTCGTGCTGAATTGAAAAAACAACAGCTTCACCCTGCTCCCCGCGCAAACTCTGCCACACTGATCCGTCGCCTCTTTCTCGATCTCACCGGTCTGCCGCCGAGTCCATCTGATCTGACCGATCTGACCGACGAAAAATATGAGATGCTCGTGGATCGGCTTTTGGCATCTCCGCATTTTGGCGAGCGCTGGGGGCGGCACTGGCTCGACATGGCCCGCTACGCGGACTCGAGCGGATTCCTTGGCGACGGACTGCGACCAAACGCCTACAAATATCGCGACTGGGTCATTCGCGCCTTCAATGAAGACCTGCCCTATGATCAATTCACCATTCAGCAACTCGCTGGTGATCTTTTGCCGGAAACCGACCCCACGGCCACCGGCTTCCACCGCAACGCCGCGCTGAACACAGAAGCAGGGGTGGACAAGGAAGAGGCGCGTTATCAGAATTTGGTTGATCGCGTCAACACTACCGGCCGGGTGTGGATGGGCCTTACCATTGGTTGTGCGCAGTGCCACACGCACAAATACGATCCCATCACGATTCGCGATTACTACAGTTTTTACGCCTTTTTCGATAACACCGAAGACCGCGACGAAGCTACAACCAAATCCCCAACCCTGGCTGAGGTAGGCAAAGACCGCCGCCAGACCTATATCCACCTGGCCGGCGACTACACGCGCCGGGGCCCCGATGTCGTGCCTGCCACGCTCTCCGCGCTGCCTGAACAAACCGGTCCCACCCGGCTCGATCTCGCCAAGTGGATTGTCTCTCCGCAAAACCCGCTCACCGCTCGTGTTGCCGTGAATCACATCTGGAGCAAACTCTTCGGCGCAGGTCTTGTTCGCACCCCGGACGACTTCGGCACCAGCGGTGAATCTCCCTCGCACCCCGAGCTGCTCGACTGGCTGGCCAGCGAGTTCATGCAAAACGACTGGAGCCGCAAGCGGCTTATCAAGCTCATCGTGATGAGCGAAACGTATCGTAGAACGAGTTTTCCAACTCGTTTATCCAACGCCAACGAGTTGGAAAACTCGTTCTACGTTGATCCCCTCAATCGCCTACTTTCCCACCAGAATCGCATCCGCCTCGATGCCGAAATTCTGCGCGACTCGGCGCTCGCCATCAGCGGCATGCTTGAGCGCAGTATCGGCGGTCCGAGTTTTCGTCCGCCGTTGCCGGAGGATGTGTTTGAAGTGGGGCGCTCATCAAACTGGCAGGCCAGCCCCGCCCCGGAGCGCTACCGCCGAAGTCTCTACATCATCACCCTGCGCAGCGTTCTCTACCCGCTGCTCACCACCTTCGACGGTCCGGACGCCGCTGACGCCTGTGTGCGCCGGGAGCGCAGTAATACACCGCTGCAGGCCCTCACGATGATGAATGACGGGGTCTTCGTGGAAGCCGCCCAATCGCTCGCACTGCGGGTCCTTCAGCAAAATCCAAATGAGACGTCGGCGCGACTTGCCGATATGTTTCATCTCGTGCTTAACCGCCCGCCGCGCGCAGAGGAGTTGTCCCGGCTGCAAGCCTTCCACAAAGAGCAAGAAAATCGCGTGCAATCCGGAGGCGAGGAAGCTCTCAAAGTTCTCGGCATTATCGAGCAATCCGTTCCCATCGCTGATAGAGTTGAAGCCGCCACCCTCGTCGCCATTGCCCGGGTACTCATGAACCTCGATGAATTTATCAACCGGGAATAACCATGTCACCCTTCGAGCAACATTTCACCCAAACTCGCCGCGATTTCCTCGCTACGAGTTCCTGCGGGCTGGGCACGCTCGCGCTGGCTTCGCTGCTCAGGCAGGACGGGCTGCTGGCGGGGGAGGCGAGCCTTCCGGCGAATCCGCTTTCGACTCGGGTGTCACATATCGCGCCGAAGGCGGAGCGGTGCATCTTCATCTTTCTCGAAGGCGGGCCGTCGCAGATGGATCTTTTTGATCCCAAGCCATTGCTTAACCAATATTCCGGTCAGCCGCTGCCCGACTCCATCGTGGGGGATGCGAAGTTCGCCTTTCTGCAAAAAGAGTCGGCCACGGTGATGGGCACCAGGCGCATCTTCAAAAAGCACGGCCAGTGCGGCATGGACATCAGCGATTTGTTGCCAAACATCGCCACCTGCGCGGATGACATCGCGCTGATCCGGTCGATGCACACCACGCAATTTAATCACCTGCCCGGCCAGCTCATGCTGAACTGCGGCGCAGCGCTGCTGGGGCGGCCCAGCGTCGGCTCGTGGGTTACGTATGGCCTCGGCAATCCCTCGCAGGAACTGCCATCTTATGTCGTGATGGTGAGCAAAGGACGCGGCCTGCCCGGAGGCAGCTCCACGTGGGCGAGTGGCTTTTTGCCTTCATCCTATGGCGGGGTAATGTTTCGCAATGGGGCTTCCCCCGTCCTGAATTTGGCCAATCCAGACGGCATCACCCCGAAGATGCAGTCCGCCAGCATCAGCGCTCTGAATGACCTAAACCGACTTCAGCACAAACACATCGGCGACCCAGAAATTGCAGCCCGGATCAACAGCTACGAGCTGGCATTTCGCATGCAAAGCTCAGCACCCGAGCTGGTTGATATCAGCAGCGAATCGCAGGCCACCCTCGACGCCTATGGCGTAAATCGCAGCGAGCCGCCCATCAAGAGCAACCTCGGCGGAATTGGCAATTTCCAGACATTTTCGCGGCACTGTTTAAATGCGCGGCGCATGGTTGAGCGCGGAGTTCGCTTCGTGAACATCATCCACGCCTCGTGGGATCACCACAGCGCGCTAGATTCCCAGCTTGCCCACAATTGCCAGATGGTTGATCAACCCATCGCCGCACTGCTGAAGGATCTGAAACAACGCGGTCTGCTCGACACCACGCTCGTGGTTTGGGGCAGCGAGTTTGGCCGCACCGCCCTCGGTGAAAACCGCAAGGGCTCTACTAAAGTCACCGGACGCGATCATCATCCTTATGCTTTCAGCCTCTGGATGGCCGGCGGCGGCATCAAAGGTGGGCAGGTTTACGGTGAGACCGACGACTTCGCCTGGCACGTCGCCCGCGATCCTGTCTCCATGCACGACTTTCACGCCACGATTCTCCATCTTTTCGGCCTCGATCACAACAAGCTCAGCTACCGCTTTCAGGGCCTCGACTTCCGCCTCACCGGGGTGAACCCTGCAAAAGTGGTGAAGGGGCTGATCGCGTAGCATCGTCGAAGCAAAAACTCAGTTCTCGCAAAAGAGACACGCGGTTTCGACGCCGTAACCGTTACCACGTCGAAATGTTACGCGGTTTCGACGCCGTAACCGTTACCACGTCGAACTGTTACGCGGATTCGATGCCGTAACCGTTACCACGTCGAAATGTTACGCGGTTTCGACGCCGTAACCGTTACCACGTCGAAGTGTTACGCGGTTTCGATGCCGTAACCGTTACCACGTTGAATTGTCACGCGGTTTTGATGCCGTAACCGTTACCGCGTTGAAATGTTACGCGGTTTTGATGCCGTAACCGTTATGGCATCCCGTGAATGCCATTAAACAGGGTATGATGAGCGACTGAACAGGGTACAGTCCCACAATTAAACAGGGTACCGTGGGCTGTTTGAAACTCGGCAATCTACTTTTTCTCAGTCCAATTCACGAAATGTCGTACAAAAAAACGCGCCGGAACAGGATTCCGGCGCGTTCTTGGGTGGGTTATTTGTTGATTAAGAAAGGGTCCCAATCATCGATGTCATGGACATTCTTGAGGAATGCCGTGACCGGCAAGTCTCGGGGCGCATAGGGAGCCTTTTGGAGCCGCAGTCCGGCTTCTTCCGGAGTGCGGTTTCCTTTCCGGGAATTTACATCTGCGGCAGCGAGCACACAGTTTTCCCAGCAGGTCGATCCACCACGGGATCGGGGGATCACATGGTCGATATTTCCCTCACCGGGACCGAGCTGGCGCCCGGTGTATTGGCAGCGCCCACCGTCCCGCACCCACAGGTTGCGGGAGTTGAATTTGGGGCGCTTCATCGGCACTCTGGCAAAATTTGAGACCACCACTACCGTCGGAACGCGGATGCGCCCGTGGGCGGTGCCGATACTGGCGTCGTCCTCCCGAATCGGAAGTTTTTTCCAGTCCTCCCATTTCGTCGGGACCATCCAGTCAACACCCTGAATATCCAATCCGGTGGCGACGTCGGAAGCCATTTGGCAGAATGCTTCTGCCGGCGTTCGTGTATTAATTGCCTGCCAGTTACGGTTCAGGACTAAAACGATTTTTTGGTGAAGTATGCTGTTCATTTGGCTGAAAAAACACTCCTATTCTATCAATCGATACTTTTGGCATGTCCCGTCTCGGCACGGGTCTTGTTTTCGTTTAATCCAATAAGGGACCAATTGAGGTAGCCCTGTTTTAGATCGAATTCATATTCCATGAATTCTTCATCACCTCCGAAAATCTGTTTGCAGAGTTGATGAATCACATCGGGATCGGAACCGATGTCGAAATTAGTAAACCAATTCAAAGTCCGGTTCGCGTAGGTGATGTCTATGAGTACTGTTTTTGTGTTTGTGTAGTTTGGCATGGTCTCTGGGGCTGATTTAATTGGAAGCTTTGCTTCGGTTTATGTTCAAAGATTGATAGAACAAAACCGGCGACCAACTCACCGTTGAAGGAAAGTTAATCGCCGGCCTGCTCCTACCTGTTTACCTGATGCTATAGAACAATTTGCTCAATTTGCCGAATTAGAGTCGTTTTGTCTTCTTCGAGAAATTGTATGGTTTCCATGGTCTTATCAGAAAATCCGGCCATGGTGTAGACATCCTGCTCGGGGAACTGCAAGGTTCCGTATCCGGCCAGGTCGAATGAATAAACTTTGGGACGCTGACCGACCTTTTTGACATACTTTGAGAAAGCCTCTTTTGGACAGTATGGACCCATCCACGATTGCATGTCGGAAAGTATGATAATCCGGTCGTAAGCTCCCCTGGCTTGTTCAAAGATGGCGCTGAAGTTGGTTCCACCCCAGGCCGCCTTTCCTTCGATACTTTGAGCCAGTGACAAGGTTGCATCATCTGTATTTAGATCCGCGTATTTTGCACTTTCACTGAAGAGCATAAAATCCGCAGTATTCACCTTGTAAAGGACCGCAGCGAAGAGCGAGCCGATTTTCATCGGTTTACCCATCATCGATCCGGAACAGTCCAGAGCGATCAAGGTTCGACCTTTGAAACGAGGCACGTTGGCCAGGGAAATATCAGCCGCCTCACTGAGGGCGCGAACCACCTTTTGATAGTTGTCGCGGGGAAGATTGTTACCTTCCAAAGCATCAAGCGCGGTCCGATAGCGAAATGGCATCACCAATGAACCCCGGATAAGTTTTTTATCCCTGAGGAGATCAACTATTTGATCTGTCAGGTGAGGTGCATCTTCGAGGATATTTCGTAAGTTTCGGAGTAGGGCATAGTATCCCAGTTTTCGCTGATCAATCAAATCAGCCCATGCTTGCGCCTTCCGGGCTGCCTTGTCTTCATCCGAATCCGCCTCCTGCCCCGCCTGAGTCAACCGCGTTTCCCAGGTGTCCGCCGGAGCGAGCGTCCCGTTGACGAGTTGACGCAGCGCCTCGGTGTGAGGCGGGTGAAGCAGGTTCACGGCATCGACGAGTTTCCAATCCGCTGAATCCTTTCGGTATTTGGCGAGTTGGTAGGCATCGAAACTGGCGAGAGCCCGTCCCAGACCTTTTTTGAGGCTGTTTGGGAGCACCTTGCCATGGACCGCTTTGCTATAGGCGATGATTTCAAGGATATCATCCACCCGATAAGCGATTCGACTAAAGAAGTCCTTAGTCCACTCCTGTCCTTTTACGAGGTGACCGATCTCACCCGCTACGAGGTGAGAAACTGAACGCATTCCAGCCTCACGACGGGCGTAGAGTGCTGCTTTGGCGACGAATTTCTTATCTGCGATCTGAGTAACCAGCTCAGTGATTCGTTTCACGGTCTGGTTGGCACTGCGGTAATATTTGTCCTCCAAAAAACTGGTCAAAAGAATCGTGACCAGTTCAAGTTTATCGGACTGAGTATAAGCCTGGCCTCCTGCCAGGTTTACTGTGTTCGCCTTTGGTTGCAGTTTTTTAGAGTTCTTGTTGAACTTCATATTTTTGTTTGTTTAGGTTTGCTGCTGCGCCCTTCTAATGGGTGCAGAGAAAATGGGGAGAAAAATGGTGCGAGCTATGGATTTCGTTAACAGCGAAGTATCTCGCACCTCGCTACCCCAAAGTGGTTTTTGAAAGGAGATCTCAGAGAAAAATGGCCAGGGACGTAACATGCTCTACCCCTGAGCTACCTCCCGATAAAAAAGTCGGGAGGGTGGGATTCGAACCCACGACCCTGCGATCCTAAATCGAAGTAACCCTAGGCCTCACTACTGAGAAATTGATATAAAGAAAAAGTACCCATGGCAGGATTTGCACCCGCAACCTCCGGATTCTAAGTCCGTCGCCTCTGCTGTTGGGCTACATGGGTAAAAAAGATTTAAAAATGGTAGCTGCGACAGGACTTGCACCCGCACTGAACCGGGTTTAAACCGGATGCCTCTGCGATTGGGCTACGCAGCCAAAGCGTTCCCGGCAGGATTTGAACCTGCGACCTTGAGTTTCGAAGACTCCTGCTCTTCCGCTGAGCTACGGAAACATTAAGTGGCACCTCTGCATGGTTCCGCCCCATGACTTCCGGATTAACAGGCCGGTGTGATACTGTTTCACTACAGAGGTATTTTGGAAAAATGGTACCTACGACAGGATTTGCACCTGCAACCTCCAGAATCTCATTCTGGCGCCTCTGCTGATTGGGCTACGTAGGCATGTAATATATTGGTGAAATTGGTGCGCTGTGCCGGTAACGCTCCGGCTTCTTCAGTTTGGAAGACTGACATCATGCTTCTAGACCAACAACGCGTATTAAATGAATGAAATGGACCGGTCGACGGGATTTGCGCCCGCACTACTACATTCACAATGTAGGATGCTACTATTACACCACGACCAGGATAAAAAAAGTCGGGGTGACAGGATTTGAACCTGTGGCATCTGGTACCCAAAACCAGCGCTCTGGCCAGGCTGAGCTACACCCCGAAAAAGTGTTTGTGATACATTTCTATCAAAGAAGAATGAAGAATGTTGGTTCCCCTGGAAGGTACCGCCCCTTCTTGACCGGCTTAAAAGGCCGGTGCATCACTTTAATGCTTCAGAGGAATTGATCGAAATGAGATTGAAAAAAGGAGCGTTGAAACCCTATTTCTTCGGCTCTTTTTTTCGCATGTTCAAGGGAATCACCGGAATGGCGTTTGCGGGAATTTTTTCCGTCACCATAAATTCGGTTTGGGCGATGCGGATGACATCACCAGCTTTAAACGGCACCGGGCTGGATGTCACCCGAGCCTGATTCAGAAAAGTACCATTCTTGGAATCGCAATCCACAATAAAATATTCACCTTGAGGTGTGCGGGTAATCACAGCGTGGCGGGAGGACACAGCCGATAAATCAACGGAAATCACATTCTGTGAATCCCGCCCAATCGTGAACCGGGTGCCAACGAGTTCGAACTCGCGGGTCTTTCCGGACCTTTTTAAGGTTAACTGGAGGGTTTCTGCCATTTTGGCGTTTCGTTAGCAAATGAATCCTATCCCGAAACGCAAAGGGATAAAGCAAAATTACTCCAGATCCATCTAAAAAGGATGGGAAGGGGAGTTTCTAATTCTGGCTAATAAACGGATCGTAAATCTTGAACCTGCTAAATCTTTTAGCCCCGGTTTGAGTGCCCTTCAAATAGACCTTGCCCGGTTTGACCTTTTTCTTCGTTGCTTTCTTTTTGACTGGTCGAAACGCGGTTTTAAATCCGGGCTGATAATCTCTCTCGGTGAAAGTTGGCCAGGTTGTCTGATTGCTGTTCGGGCAGGTTTCGGTGCGTTGGCCAGCAGGGCAGATCTGCGCCGTGGTTGGCTTAAATTCATTGACCAGGCCACTTTCAACCACCGTGCAGGCAGCAAGTCCAAATCGGATTACATCCCCCGGCGAAAGCTGAACTGGAACGCCTGACACTGATTGATTATTGACATAGGTGCCGTTTTTCGAGCCGCAGTCTTCAATCGTATAGAGGCCTGTCTCAGACTGCGAAATGATCGCATGCCGACTTGAGACGTAACTTTCCTCGATTTGAATGCGATTTTGGAAGCTGCGACCAATGCTGGTGGATTGACCCAGCTCCAAATTGCGGATTTCTCCTTTTTCGTTAACAATTATTTGAAGGCAAAGTTTCATGCGTCTCAATGTACCTTAAAGCAAAATCTGTGCCACTGTTCGCGATTTTAAAAATTATTGTAAAGAGTCTCTCTGGCTGGTAACGCTCCAGCGTCTTCCGCTTATCAGGCGGGGGCTCTGCTTTTGAGCTACAGAGAGGCAGGGAGCAGAAAATAGTAGATGAGGTGGGATTTGCACCCACTCAGTCTAGGGACGCCAGTTTTACAGACTGGCCCGGCTCTCTTCCTCCGGCGCTCATCTATGACGAAAAAATGGTAGCAGACCCCGGTAACGCTCCGGGCAATCCGGGATTATGATTCCCGTCCCAGCCTTGCTGCATCTGCCTAAAAAATTGGTAGCAGATCCCGGTAATGCTCCGGGCTTTTCAGGGTTATGAGCCCCGAACCGACCCTTATCGATCTGCGCATAAAGTGTAGTAAATTTCCTGTCTGAAATGTGCGAAACGCACTGCCGGACTGTACCCTGTTTAATCAGCCATTGTACCCTGTTTAATCAAAGATTGTACCAGGTTTAATCGGAGATCTCCGCCTCAGAATTGAACTGAGAATTGAGGATTACAAATCCACTGTTTTGCCGTTAAACTAGCAGAGAATCAGGTTGGAAAGAATTATGCAAAAAATGGACGGAATCGGTATTGCACCGATCTCTCATCGCCTTCAACGATGCGCTAATCTTTCTCAGCTACCCGTCTCTGTTAAAGTGAAAAATGGAGACGATGGGAGTTGCACCCACCACACGCTGCTTGCAAGGCAGCATCGCCTCTACGGCACATGCGCCCCCATAAAAGGATTTATCATTTAGAATTTGTCATCGATGATGTAGCGCCGGAGAGGTGATGACCAATGACAAATTGTAAATCATAAATCGTTTAGGATTAAAAAATTTGAACTGGCAGGCCGCCCCGGTGCCGCCCCGGGCAGTGCTGGATTTGGAATCCGGCGTACACGCTGGTGCGCGGCCTGCTTCATTCAATTTTGTGATAGAGCGCAAAAAACCAAAGTCGATTTGGTGGATTGGAGCGGTTTGCGAACCATCAGGATCAAATGTCCTGCCGGATTATCCAGGAGACTAACCCTCTTTTATGATTTTGAGTCTGGTTCGGACATACGGAACTGGTGAAACGCAGCGAAACCCAAATCAATTCGATTTTTGGCTGTTTTTGCGGTCTTTTCACTCACATTATAAGAACATACACCCTTGCCGCTTCTTTCGAAGGGTAGCCGCAGGTTTTCTCGACGGACGTTTCAGTGTTTCATTGGCACACCTCCCCAAAAGCCTTCTTGATCTGGATTCGTTTTAATAAACTTCATTAAGAAAAGCGTAGTTGGTTTACTAACTATACATAGTTCACCGCTGAGTGAGATTTTTATTCCCGCCCTGCTTGATCGTTTCGGAATTCGGTGCTATGTTTCCAATACCGTATTGGTGAACTGGCACTTGATCGTTTCGATCACTTCGCTTGTTCTCAAGAAAGGCCGCCTTCAGTTGCCGCTGTTGGCGGTCTTTCTTATTTAAATTCGTTTGGTTTTCTCTTCTTATTGTTTTCCCTCGTTACGTGACGGAAATTGGTTGTTTACCGGTTAAATTTCTTAATTTGATCACAAAAAAAACCCGCTTTTTTTAGGAAGCGGGTTTCACATAAGTACATTAGATCTTAATCATCTTTCCTATGTGAAACACGCGTCCCCAATCTTACCTCCATTGATAAATCCCAGGTTCCGCAACATTCCCTCCAAATAAGCCGCCTCCATGCCGCGATGGCTGAGTAATCTGGCTTCGGTCACAGCGGGCGCTGAGGTGCGGAGGGCTTTGAGCCCCGGGACGCACCAGCATGTTGCTGTGGGAAGTTGAAGATTTATGGATTGGACCATGTTTAAATAATTTGTTTCGCAAAGTTACTATTAAAATTTCTATTTGTCAATCACTAGTTGAATCAAAAATCCTAAAATGTGTAATCAGATATTAAGTGTTCGGTGGTGACCTTCTGGTGATTATGCAGGTAGCTTTTTTAGCACTTTCAAATATTCATTGGCTTCCACGGTGGTGATTGGTTTTTCATTGTGGTCACTCAGTGGGCTGTAGAGATTAGTCTCGCACTGACCTTTCATCTGCCTGACTAGGGTGAGAATTTCCTGGTTTGCTGCAGGATTTTCTTTTTCCCAATGTGCAAATGCTTCGTGCACGGCGTGATAAAAATCCTCTCGATCCATTCCGGGCCGGGCTCGATGGAGGGCTTCTTTGAAGGTGATGGATCTGACAACTTGACTTAATCTCTCTTTGCGGGCTTTGATTTTGGCGATGATCCCCAAACATAGGAAGGTGAGGAATAGACAGGCGGCCACACTGTTAAACGCGATGAAGGCGAATCCTGGCTTTCCAGTCGGATAGTCTCGCCATTGCGGTGCGGTTTTTCGGATATGCAAAATGTCAGGGAACTGAGCTTTGGGAATTTTGGGTTGGCCAACCAACTGATTGCCACTGGCCCCGACGGGCCCCGCCCCGATGGGATTTTGCGATAGACCTGTATCGGCCTGCAGATCGATTTTGATGGGAGCGGTCTGTTGTTTTATGTATTGCTGCTTTTCGGGATCAAAAAAGCTAAATTCGAAAGCTGGGATTTCCGCGACAACCTTTAGGGGAATCAAAACCTGGGTGAAAACAATTCGCCCGGATTTAAGACCATCGGATTCGGTTTCTAGAACTTTTTTTGGTTCATATCGTTTCCAGGTATCTGCCTGGGGAGACATCATGAGGAGAGGGCCGAGGGTTTCGAAATTTCCGATTCCGGTGATGACGAATTCCATGGTGATGGGATCGCCCGTGTTGAGTTTGAGAGGGGAGGCACTGGATTCCAGGTTAAAACTTCCAACCCCTCCTGAAAAACTGGCGGGCGCACCCGGGGGCAAGGGCAGGATGTTTACCCGGATCGTTTCCGAATCGATGGAATGAACCTTTGGCGGCACAAAAATGGGGCCGGAAAAGCGGGGGTTTTTCTCGAACAACTTCACATCGAACCGGGCCGGTCCCAGTTTATGGTCTCCTGGTTTGAGGGCAAACAGCGTGACTGGCAATCGCCGTGTTGAGTAAGTTTTGCCTCCGGACTCGATCCCATCACTTTCGATGTGACTGAAACGTTTGATCACAAAACTGTCGTGCGAGAGACTGCCCTCGATCACATCGTGAATGGAATGGTAACCCTCCACATAGATGGTAGCTTCCAGCGGGAAGATTTGATTGACGTAAAGTGGAGTGCTCGGAATGACGAGATTGGCGCACCGGGGGCTGTTGGGGATGTAGGTGTTTCGCAAATCGGATTTTTTTGC
>JBGSJM010000262.1:0-18837 GCA_041742015.1 Verrucomicrobiales bacterium
TTCCGATTACGGTGGCTGCAAAAAGAACGTTTTCCTCATCAAATGGTATTTCCGGGGCCTCAACCATCACCTGGGCAGCCTCGGTATATTGCTCGGCATCGTAATATGCCTGGGCGAGGACGCAACGCTTGTCCCAATCGCTGGGGTTCTGGGCCAGATGAGCCTTTAGCTGTTCAAAATCCATAAATTAAGGTAAAAAGTAGTGTCGTAATTTAAGAAAAAATAACTCAATGACAAGGTACATCATTAATTCGAAATGTTGTAAATCCGAAACCTGACTTCATGCCAAAAGTTCTGGAAAATAAACCCGAAATTAATCATCATCCTTGAATACTATTGAACGATGGTGAGTGGTTTGTGACCGGAAAATCGTTTTTTACGTTGGTGGGTTCAGAGCCCGATCCATGGCCATTTCGACCAGGATGGCGGCCAGATTCTGAGTATTCTCATCCAATTCCGCATTGGCGGCCTTCAATTGCTCCAGAGGCGGGTTGGCAAGCTGGCTAAGTGCTTTGACTCGGGCGGCAGCCGCCTCGATTTTCTCCCGGCCATCAATCGGGAGCTGATCACCAACCAATTGCAGGGCTGTTTCCACGGCTGGCAGGAGTTCATCACTCTTCATCCGGGTCTCCGTAAGAATCCGGTTGTTCATATCCTCAAAGGCATGTTCGATTGATTCTGTCACCATTTGCTCCACGGCATCATCATTAACATCCACGGCAGCGCTTTCGATTTTTAACAGATGATCCGTCCCGGTATGGGTGTCTCTGGAAAGAACCGTCAACATCCCATTTTCATCGATCTCAAACTGGACTCCGACCCGGGCACTGCCTTTTGGTCCCGGGGAAAACGGCACCGTGATTTCGCCCAAGCGCCAGTTGTCGCGGGCCATTTCCCGCTCTCCCTGAAGGACCCGCACTGCCATGGATGCCTGATTGGATACTCCGTTGGTGAAAAGCTCGCCGGCCTTGCAGGGGATGGTGGTGTTCCGGGGGATGATCACGTTCATCAAACCGCCAATCGTCTCAATCCCAAGGGAAAGGGGCACCACATCGAGCAAAACCACTTGTCGAACCCGCCCGCACATGATTCCAGCCTGAATTCCTGCACCTATGGCGATGGCCTCATCCGGGTGCTGGGTCAAATTCGGCTTGATCCCAAACCACTCCTCTAGACGCCGCTGGACCAGTGGCATCCGGGTGCTGCCGCCGACGAGGATCAATTGGTCGATTGTACCCTGTACAGTCGACGATTGTACCCTGTTGAGTCCTTTGTGTTCAGCCTCCAAAAACGCTTTTTTGCTGATCACCCGGGTTCTTTCCAAAAAGGGCTGGGCGATCGATTCCAGCTTTTCCCGGGTCACCTCGACCGAAAAACTGGAGGCACCATCGAAAAATGGCAACTCGATGGAGGTTTTTTCCAGCGTACTGAGGCTTTCCTTGGCCCGGCGGGCAGCGGCCAGCACTTTGGTGCGCTGATCTCGCGAAAGATTTTCGACCTTCAGACCCATTTCCAGCAAAAGCCAGTTTGACAAGGCCAGATCAATGTCATCGCCCCCCAGCCGGGTGTCTCCAGCGGTGGCTATGACTTCGAAAACTCCGTCCCTCAGTTCCAGAATTGACAAATCAAAGGTCCCGCCGCCGAGATCATAAACCGCAACCCGTTGCACATCATCAGATTGGTTGAGTCCGTAAGCCAGGGCCGCTGCGGTGGGTTCATTGAGGATGCGCTCCACCTGCCAGCCCGCCATCTCCGCAGCCCGGCGGGTGGCTTCGCGCTGGCGATGGCCAAAATAAGCAGGAACCGTGATAACGACCCGGTCCACCGAGCATTCCAGAGCCTCTTCAGCCGTGACCTTCAACTGGGCCAGGATCGCGGCGGAGACTTCCTCGGGTGATTTTTGCCCGATTTGCCCCAGGTCAACCAGCAGGCTTCCGTCCGCAGCTTCCGAGACAGAGAAAGGCAGCTCAGCGATTTCCTCTGCCGTCAATTCCGAATACCGCCGCCCCATGACCCGCTTGATGGAACTGATTGTCGATTTCGGATAAAGAGCCTGGCTGCGGATCGCCGGTTCCCCGACCAGGACCCCACCTGTGGGGCAGGTCTCCGACTCCCGGAGCAGCCCAAATTGAATCGAAGACTGGCCTCCAGAGGAGGCCGCAACCGGCAGGTCGGAGACCTGCCCCACATCGATCTGAATTCGGGACACTTCGCCACCCGGAAGAAACGTGACCACGGAAGGCAGGAGCCGCCTGCCCTCGTGATCCGCCAGAACGATGGGAAACCCCGAATCCACCACGCTGATGAGCGAATTGGTTGTGCCCAAATCAATTCCGACGATCAGCCCGTTTGATTCCCCTTTACTCATTTGATAACTATTCCGCTGCGATTAACTCCAGCAACCGGTGCTGACATTCTCTCTGCCACTTGTCGAGAAATTTCAACTCTCCCAGGGCAGCGCGGGCCGCCTGGAAATCGGAGTTTTCCGCCGCTCCTTCAAACTGTGGAAAGGCCGCCTCGATCCTGTTGTTCTGGGCCATGATTTTCCCCAACTGAGTTTGGATCGCCATTTGCGAAGTGATCACCTGTGGAGCGAGAAGTGATTTGGCGAGAGCAGATTGGGCTTTTTTCATCGCCTCAATCACCGCGTCGGCCTGGCGCAGAGCATCTCCGACCGAGGCGAAAAGCAACATCAAATCCTCGCTTAAAGCGGCATTTCGGGAGGGTGGATCATCACATTTTAAACGAAGCCACTCTCCCAGCCTGCCAACAGGCTTTAGGAGCGTTTCCCGGGCCTTGTTTAGATCTGCCAACTGGTCTCCGTTAACTGAAGCATTGACATCGGGATGGTATTTCTGGCTTAAACTTCGCCAGGCATCATCAATTTCACCGGCTGAAACAGTCAGAGAATGAGGGAGATGCAGCATTTTGAACAGATTATCCATCCTGTCACCTCCAACTGCGGACTACCAAAAGGGAGGGAAAGCCATACCTGCCTTTTGGCACCCTGTCTAAACTGAAAATTAGTCTTTCTTGGTATTTGGACCGCCACCACCCTGTTTGCGAGTGGGGGTGAGGTTCGGTTTGGCCCGTTTTTTGGGCTGACCTGGTCGTGCGATGTTTCTGGGAGCCCGGTTTGGTCCGCGGAAGCCGCCGGGGTTGCGTGGATCAACCCGATAAACAATTCTGGCTTTCTCGGTGTCATAAGGCGACATCTCGATTTTAACCCGATCACCTGCCACGAGACGAATGAAGCGTTTGCGCATTTTCCCTGAGATGTGAGCAAGAACCAAATGTCCGCTTTCCAACTCCACACGAAACATCGTTCCGGGAAGAACGGTGTGGATGGAACCTTCGAGTTCAACTGATTTTCCGTCGTCTTTGGGCATAAGTAGTAGCTGAGACGTAACATGACTCAAATATTCGGTTTGAGAAGTTTTTTCTAAGGTTTGACCATCAAAAAATAGCAAAAAAATCAAAAACCATCAAAAAATCAATTGAAGCCGCCCCTAAACGGTGGCAAAATTCCAACTTCCCCACGGCAAAGGATTTTAAGCACGAGTAGCTCAGTGGTAGAGCGGCTGGTTTACATTCAGTTGGTCGGCGGTTCAATCCCGTCCTCGTGTATTTTTTAGAGAATCGGCGCTTCTGCTCTTTTGGAGCGTTCATTGTTTTCAATCAATATCAGCCGTCTCTTCACCGGACTTATGACCATTCTTTTGATCACGCCCGGTTCCAGCGTTCGCCATTCCGGCAATCGCTGCACCGCCTCGCAGTGGGCCGACCTCCTGAAAAAGCAGGGGCACGAGGTCGTCGTCTGTTACGACATTCCCGAAATCTTCCCGGTTATCCATTCTGATCTGCTCATCGCCATGCACGGGGCCAAATGTCATGATGTCATCGCCCGCTACAAAATGGCCGAATCTGCGGGAAAGGTCCTCCTCGCCTTGACCGGGACCGACATTTATCCGTCCCCGTCAGAGGCCACGAACGAATCCATGGCATGGGCCGACGGCATCATCATCCTACAGGAAAAGGCTCTTGAGAAAATTCCGCAACCGTTCCACCCCAAGACTACGGTCGTGATTCAGTCCGTACAGAAAAGGATGGAGAGGCCCGTGCGGAAATCCCTATATTTCGAAGTCTGCATCGTGGGGCACTTTCGCGATGTCAAGAATCCTCTTCTCACCGCAAAGTCCTCGCGTCTGCTTCCGCCTGAATCCCGCCTTCGTATTCGCCACGCCGGAGGTATCCTCGAATCAAAGTATGGATCTCTCGTCGCCCAGGAACAGCGGGAAAATCCCCGCTACAAATGGCTTGGGGAGTTATCTTCCGAGTCAGTCGTCGAACTTCTCGTCTCCAGCGACTTGATGATCCTAAGCTCTCACAATGAGGGTGGTGCGCGGGTTGTCGGCGAAGCCATCGTGCATGGCACCCCGGTCCTTTCGACTCGGATTGACGGAATTCAGGGACTCCTCGGTGATTCCTACCCGGGATTCTTCCCCGACAATGATGCGGACGCCCTCGCCGCCTTGCTCTGGAAAAGCGAATCAGATCCCGCTTTTTACGCCAAGCTGCAGGCCGCCGCCGCCCAGCTCTCGGCTCGCTTCCAGCCAGAGGCCGAGGCTCAATCACTTAAAAATGCCATCGCGAAACTTCCAGACTGACACCATGATCACCCGCGAATCCTCCTCGCCGATATTGATCGGACCGACAGGCAGGTGATGATCCTGATCGACGAGCTTAGCGTCGAAGAACTCGCCGTCCCCTGCGAACCTGGGATCAATCCGCCCATCTGGGAAGTCGGCCACGCCGCCTTTTTCTACGAATATTTTCTGCTCCGCCGCCTGTATGGGGTCGAACCCATCATGCCTGGACACGACACGGTCTGGGATTCTTTTGAGATTCCCCACCGCGAACGTTGGGAACCGGGAGTCGTTCCAGACAAGGCGAAAACTCTCGGCTACTACCGACGGGTCATCAATGAAACAAAGGATCGTCTTGCTGCGGGGAACGGTCCCAGCGATGAGGAACTCTACCTCGGTCAGTATGTCATCGCCCATCAGGACATGCACCTGGAATCCCTCATCTGGTGTCGACAGACACTCGGCTACGCCCCTCCACCCTGGTCGGAGATGTACAAAGGCACTGAGGACGGGAGGCTCGTGCCACCGCTCACGGACGCGGTCATCCCTGGTGGCACCTATTTTATAGGCATGCCAAAGCCGGAGGAGGGGGCCAAAAGTCTTCACTTCAGTTTCGACAATGAGCGACCGGGATTCGATCTGGCGATTGCCCCCTTTTCTCTCTCCCGCACCCTCGTCACCCAGGGTGAGTTCCTAGAGTTCGTTGAGGACGGCGGTTACGACAGACCTGAATTTTGGAGTGCCGGAGGCAAATACTGGCTCCGAAAGGTGGAACGTTCCCATCCCGCCTATTGGAAAAAGCGCGACGGACAGTGGACGGTTCGTCGTTTTGACCGGATCGAACCCCTTTCCCCCACCGCGCCGGTGATTCATGTCAGTTTCTGGGAGGCCGAGGCCTACTGCCGCTGGGCCGGACGCCGTCTTCCGAACGAATTTGAATGGGAGGCCGCAGCACGCAGCGCGGAAGCGCGGAAATTCCCCTGGGGCATCTCACCCGCCAGCCTACCCGCAGACCTCGATGCAAGACATCTCGGCACCGCCCCGGTAAACGCCTTTCCCGATGGCGCGACAAAAGATGGCTGCCTTCAGATGATAGGAACGGCCTGGGAATGGACGATAAATCAATATCTGCCCTATGACGGATTCTGCGTCGATATGTACGCCTATATGTCTACGCTCCAATTCGGCACTCACAAAACCACCCGGGGAGGTAGTTGCGCCACCTCGGGTTCCCTTATTCGAAACACCTACCGCCAAGCCTACCATCCAGACCGTTTTGATGTCTTCACGGGATTCCGCACCTGCCTGGTGAAAAATTGAGAAAAGAGGTTTCTCCGGTTTCCAAACTCGAAGGTTTAAAACTGGAAATTCGTCCCGTATGGAGGAGAAAGATTTCATTTCGCGTCTGCGGACCATGTTGGGTGGTTTATGTCTGTCAAAAGATTGTACCCTGTTATACGAAACCAGTTCGCTGGGATTTCCGGCCCTTTCCGAGAATCTTTAAATTCTTTATGTGTCCCCGTTTTTTCCTCCGTTTACATCAGGAACAAGGCTACGAGAGCTGCCACCAAACCATAGAGCAGCATCGGCACTACAGTTCTTTTGAGGATTTCGCCCTCGGAGTTGCCCAGCCCGAGCACAGAGCAGACGGCGACAATGTTGTGGATGGCAACCATGTTGCCCATCGCGCCACCAACCGATTGCAGCGCGAGGATCGTGGTGCGCTCCAGTCCCATCTGCGTGGCGATCGAATCTTGAATCGGGCCAAAGGTGAGATTCGAGATGGTACAGGAGCCTGCAAAAAACGAACCAAGCGCTCCGAGATACGCGGCCAGATAGGGCCACCAAGCGCCGGTGACTGCGGCGAGTGATCGGCCGATCAGCATCACGGATGATTGATCCCCGCCGACCATGAGCAGACGCACAAACACTAACGCTCCGAGCAGGGCAAAGAGGGGCTGTCGCATCCGGGTGGTGGACTCGTGCCACACTTTCCGAGCGGTTCCCGCAGGCGCGGCGAGCACACGCCATGACACGATGGAAATCAGCACAAACGGGATCAACGAAGGCACATAAAGAAGCTGGTGGGTCCAGTCTATGTCGGTGCCGAAAATGCCGCGCAGATTGAGCACCAGCGCTGGGCTGATGGAAAACGTGCCGAAGCTGCCGAGCGGAAGGTCCCATGATTGGGCCGCAGCGGTAAGGAGGTCGCGCAAGCCGAGCGCCGGAATGCGGGTGACGAGTAGCACGATCACCGTGGCCCAGAGCGGGAAGAGCGCCTTGACCACTTCACGGGTGGGAGGTGCCTCGCCAGTATCTTCCACTGCGGCCTCATCCTCCCGAGCCAGACCGATGCGACGACGTGCCAGCCACACGGTTAGAATCAGCCCGACTAATCCACCAGCGACCGAGGGGAACTCGTCATCCACCAGCGCGAGGAGGAACATCGGGACCACGCTCGCGGCTAGCGCGAGGTAAATGAAAGCGAGATTGCTGCGGATTTCTTGCCAGCTGACCAGAAGCCGGAAGGCCAGCAGCGGGACCAAGGCAGCGGCGGCGCTGTGAATGAGCGCGGTCTTCCATGCCACGGCGCGCAATTCCTCCCCACTCAATCCGAGCTGTCCAAATCCGAACCAAGTCGGCGTCCCTACTGCGCCAAACGATACCGGGACACTGTTCAGGATGAGGCAGGCCATCGCCACGCGCAGAGGCGGGAAACCGAGTCCGACGAGCAGCGGACCTGCCAGCGCGGCGGGTGTGCCGAAACCGCTGGCTCCCTCGATGAGAAATTGAAACGACCAGCCAATGATCACAACCTGCGCCACACGGTTGCGGGACAGATGATTGAGCCAGCGGCGAATCGTTTCCATCGCGCCGCAATGCTCCATCGTGATGAAGAAAAAGATCGCGCCCCACACGATGAGAACTGGCGTCAACGCCACCAGCAAGCCAGCCACCACAGAGGCGTTTACAAGATTGGGGTCGGTACCAAACCAAGCCAGCCGAAGGCCATAAGCCACGATCGCCGCGAGCGGCAGAGCCTTGGCGGAAGGCATCGGCGAATTCTTCGTCATCCAATAGATCAGAAGGAGAATAGGCCCGGCGGCAAAGATGAGATTAGTGGGAGTCATCATTTTGGCTCGAAGTTCAAATAAATACCCTCGTCGGAAAAGCCGGAATCCCTCAACCACACTTTCAAATTTCCTCCACCACGCTACGGGTATCGAGATATTTCCGCCTCACGGGAGCGGTTTCCGCTGAATCGATTCCAGCATCTTTCAGGGCACTGTCCCAGGTGATGAAGAAGCGTCTCGCAGCACGAAACAGGAGGTGATCGCTTTGTTCTCCTTTTTGGATTTTGGTCGTATTCAAGGATAGACCGCGTTCCCTCCGGGATAGGATTTCCTTTCGCACCGCATCAGCATGGGGATAGGTCAGTTTCGGTATATAGACGATCGATTGAGGATCAATTCTGGCTGCTTCGAGGGCTTCGTTCCAGTCTCCAAAGAATTCCCTGGCCCGACGGTAGAGAAGCGCGTCTGCGTCTGGTCCTTTTTGAAGGAGTATCCTTTTGAGTGGTTTTCCATTCTTTTGTCGCTCCCGAATTGCGCGAACGACGGATTTTCGATTCTCGTATCTGGATTTTCTACGGGGTGTCCTGGCACGCTCTTCGGGGATTCCGGCAGCGGAAAGTGCCTTCCCATATGAGCCGAAATACGTTCGCGCCCATTTCAACAGGATGGAATCGGACTTCACTGCTGACTGGTTTACCGGCTGGCCTTTTTCGATTTTATCGAGGAGGCAGGCGATAACGCTTTCGGGAGTGGGAAAGCGTTTCGCTGGGTTGAAGCGACTTTTCTGCGGGGTGATTCCGGCTGCTTCGAGAGCAGCGTCCCAACTTTCAAAAAAGAGCCTCGCGGAGATGATCAGGGTGGCATCGCGATGTTGGCCTTCCCAGAGGGATCTTGCATTTACCGAAAGACCCATCTCGATTCGTTTTTTGATCGCGCGAACAACCTCATCAGAAGTTTGAAATCGTCGTCGATTAACTTTGGTCCGCACCGAGGCCGGGGCAATGTCGGCAGCCCTCAGGGCGTTGTCCCAGGAGCCGAAGTATCGATACATTTTATTCTCCAGCGCGGCGTTTTCTTCATGAACGGTCCCGTGGTTCATCGCCAGGCCATCGTTTTGCCTTGCCTTCAGGGCGTCGATGACTTTTTGAGGGGAATCATAGAGATTTTTGTGAATTCGGGCTTCCGCAATATCGAAACCGGCGGCAGCCAGGGCATTTTCCCAGGAATTAAAAAATTGATTGGCCGCACCAAGCAATGGGTAATCCGCGTGGAGTCCTGCACAGATCGAAGTGAAGTTCAGGGGTATACCGCAAGCTTCACGATCCCGGATTCGATCAATAACCTCCTCCGGGGAGAGGATGCTGAAATTTCTCATTCTAATCGAATCAGGATTCAGTCCGATTCGTTTGAGAATGTCGTTCCAACTGCCCAGTTCGAACTTCCAGTCGGCCACTGCATTGGCAATCCCGCCATCGAGTTGTTCTATCGATCTGAAATGAACCGGAAAACCCGCCTCATAAAACGCATATGCCCTGTCCAGAATATATTCCGGAGTCCAGAAAGGTTCCCAGTGAGGTAGTATCTTTTGCGATTGAAAGCTCCGGCATTTGATAGCCCGGGACAGATCGCTCATCACTTCGGCTTCCGGGAATTCGAGGCGATATTCTTTGATTGGGACGCCGTGGCGGTAGGCTGCGTGGTTATGAACCATTTTCAAATGTGCGCCACAGATTTCGCAAATCACAAATTCGGTGAGTTCAGTATGAATTTTTCCATAATCAATTCCGGCCCTTTCGAGAGCGCGCTTCCATCCGAAGAATGGTTCGCGATTTTTTTTAACAAAAGCTGATTCAAGCAATTTAGGATGGCTGCGCCGAATCGCTGAAATATTGAGAGGGTGACGGTTGTTATGGAGTTCCTTGACCCGGGTCACGATTTCGGTTTCGCTATAAAATCGGGAAGTCATAATTAGTCATTATATCGGGTCATCGAATGCTTTCAACAAGCTCCGGGGCACTGGAACCAGTTTATTCTATTTCACATTTTTGTCGCATCAAAGCAGGAAGCCGATTAATAGATGGCCATGATAAAAAATCCAAGTAGATGGAGGGGTTGTATCCTGGTCTTGATCCTGTTTTGCGGAGAAGCAAGGTCGGAATCGCCGGTAGAAAAAATCATCTCGCAAAACGAGTGGGATCCCGGGGCCGCCGCTGCGGACACCGGGAAGATGGTCCTCCACTCCGGTGGAATCACCTCCATTGTCATCCACCATACCCAGACGCCGAACGAACCCGCCGCGATGGAGAGGGCTAGATTGCGAAACATCCGTGAATATCACAGAAGGGAGCGTGGCTGGGGAGAGGTCGCCTACCACTACTTTGTCGGTGCCACGGGAACGATTTACGAAGGCCGCGGCTGGGAATATCAGGGTGCCAGTGGCACAAAATACGATCTCGATGGCAGGCTTCTAATCTGCCTGCTTGGTGATTTTTCGGAAAGACTGCCGTCAG
Source organism: Verrucomicrobiales bacterium (assembly GCA_041742015.1). Lineage (GTDB taxonomy): Bacteria > Verrucomicrobiota > Verrucomicrobiia > Verrucomicrobiales > DEV007 > Arctic95D-9. The sequence continues at coordinate 10,231 of JBGSJM010000262.1, forward strand.
CGGAAACCCTCAAGGTGCTCGTCACGCTGGTGGCGGAGAAACTGCACGAACACAAACTGACGCCCGACAAGGTGCTGACGCATCAGATGGCTGCGGCCACGGACTGTCCCGGAGCGGCGATGCAGAAGTGGTTCGAGGAGAAAGGGGGAATCGCGATCACAAATGCGTTTGGGACAAAAAAGGTGGGTAAGAAGGCCGAGTAAATGGCTTGATTCCTCACTTGTGCGAAAAATTCAACACCCAAACCCGACCGTCTGAAGCTTTCAGGGTCACTCTTTTGTCGTTGTTGGTGATCGGACCACTTACTGAAACACTTTCCCCCGCGAGGTAGATGGTTCCAACATAAGTCTCTCCCTTTTTTACTCCTGAAAAGAACATAGGACCCGCCCCTGCTGGAACATAAAGGGCTCGTTTGTTACCCTCCGCGATGAGACCGTAGGTATTGCCGTCACTGCATTTCCAGAAGGAGGAATAACTATCTCCCTCACTTGCCCGTAAGTCGGGAACGGACAGGAACAGACTGACAATTAGGACCAGGAACGAAGAAGTGACGGTAGCTTTCATTTTTGACGTTACGGATGGGATCTTAAATTTTCAAGTCCTTTTGTTTGAGCAGTCAATCCGCTGGAGAGAGCGGATTTGGGCAGTGAGTTTTGTGGCAACAATGATCTGATCTCGAATATCCCGCATCAGGTTGCAAACATCCAGTCTCCCCGTTATTATCGACAAAGCTTTTTTATGACCACGCCTTACGAAAGTGTAAAGGATCACTTGAATCAAAACGAATGGAAGTTCGAGCCGCTTGACGACGTCAAAATCATCCGGACAGGATTTTCTGGCGATCATGCCAACCTTAAATTCTCGATTATCATCGACGAGGACGATGATCTGATCCAATGTATCACCACTTATCAAACGAAAGTCCCGCCACTATTTCGGGGCTTGGTTGCTGAGCTGGTTTGCCGAGCTAATTATGGGATGAAAATCGGTAAATTTGAGCTGGATTTTAGCGATGGTGACCTCCGTTTCCAAACAGCGAGCGCTTTTCTAACCGGTGTTTTACCAGATGAAGTGATTTGCCGTGTTTTGGGGACTAATTTGGTGATCGCTGATAAATACTATCCTGCTTTTATGAAAGTCCTTTTTGGAGGTTACACTCCAGAGGATGCCATTGACGAAGTGGAGCAGGACCTCAGTAAAGAGAACGACGACACCAGCGAGACTGACGAAGCCAGAGAAGGTTGAACCGAAAAAAATCGGAGTTCAGTCTCGTCTTTCAGACTGAAGATCCGGCCGGAGGGGTGAGTTTCCGGAAATCACTCTCTTAAAAACCTACCACATCGGTTTGACTAACGTATCGTCGTCTGTCAAATTCATGCCTTTTTTACCGACACCAACGGATGATTCGATGCCTCAAAATTAATAATTCGACTTTCGGAAACGGTTTTTGTCATTGCCTTCATGCGATTACATTCTGCATGACACGGAATAGCCAGAGTCTTGCTGTAGCCTTAGTGAATGATTCATCGATTCCAGCATGATTGAATCAAACTTTGCATTACCCCTGGCTGTATTACTGCCTTTGGTCGGTGGTTTGATTGCAGCGTTATCAGCACGTTATAAACGTTCCGCTCCAGTCTGGTGCGCCATGCTGGCGACGCTGGCTGTCCTGGTTTTGCTGATTCCAGCAATGCCTAAAGTGTTTGCCGGGGAAACGTTGATCCAATCCTGGGTGTGGATTCCCAATATTGGACTCGACTTCGCCTTTCGGCTGGATGGACTGTCGTTGCTCTTCACGCTGATGATTTTGGTAATCGGCCTTCTCGTGATTCTCTATACCCGGGTTTATCTATCAGAGAATGATTCGCCGGGGCGATTTTTCGGCTGTTTCCTGCTCTTCATGAGTTCAATGCTGGGAGTGGTTCTTTCCGAGAATCTGTTACTTCTGGTCGTGTTCTGGGAAATGACTTCATTGAGTTCATTCCTGCTTATCAGTTTTTGGCAATATCGTGAGGATGCTCGCCAAGGGGCGCGCATGGCACTGGCCATTACGGCGATGGGTGGATTGGCGTTGCTGGGAGGGGTGCTGTTAACCGGGGAGATGGTGGGCAGTTACAACCTAACGGAGGTATTGGCTGCAGGTGACGTGATTCGTGCCCATCCATGGTATGTCCCGACCTTAATCCTGATTTTGCTGGGAGTTTTTACAAAATCCGCCCAATTTCCCTTTCATTTTTGGTTACCGCATGCCATGGCGGCACCCACCCCGGTATCGGCCTATCTGCATTCCGCAACCATGGTCAAAGCAGGCATTTTTTTGTTGGCCCGTTTGTTTCCGGCGTTTTCGGGCAGTCACGAGTGGTTGTGGATTGTCAGCACCATCGGAATGCTGACCTTGTTGCTGGGTGCCTTTACCGCGCTGTTTAAGCATGATCTGAAAGGACTGCTGGCTTACTCGACCATCAGTCACCTCGGATTGATCACGCTGTTGTTCGGATTGGGCACTCAACTGGCTGCCGTCGCTGCGATCTTCCACATCATCAATCATGCAACGTTTAAAGCCTCGCTGTTTATGGTGGTGGGTATTATCGACCACGAATCGGGCACCCGGGACATGCGAAAACTCAATGGACTTCTGAAACATATGCCGCATGTGGCAGTTCTGGCAATCATCGCAGCGGCTGCCATGGCGGGGGTCCCCCTTTTGAACGGGTTTCTCAGCAAAGAGATGTTTTTTGACCAGGCCATCGTGGCTTCCCGGGGTTCGGCGTGGGCCCTCGCGATACCTGTATTGGCCACCCTGGGAGCGATATTCTCGGTCGCCTATTCACTGCGCTTCGTTCACGATGTGTTTTTTAATGGTGAACCTGTGAATCTGCCCCGCACTCCGCATGAACCCCCAACTTCAATGCGAATACCGGTGGATTTCCTGGTCATCATTTGCCTGGTTGTTGGGATCCTGCCCGCGCTAACCGTCGGGCCTATCCTCGCAGTTGCCGTGGAGGCCACTCTTCAGGGCTCTCCGCCACCCTACAGTCTCGCGATTTGGCACGGTTTTAATGTTCCCCTTCTCATGAGCGCACTTGCCTTGCTGGGTGGTTTTCTAGTCTATTGCGTCCGCCGCCATCTCTTTGCCTGGCATGAAAAATTTCTCGAAAAAATTGATGCCCGGTTTGTCTATAACTCGGCGATTGAAAGTTTGCAAAGGCTGGCGACAGCACTCACCCGCTGGTTTGACCGGGGCTCCCTGCAGCACATGCTGGGGTGGACCCTGGGCGTCGCCGCGCTGTTGGGGTTTGCCGGTTTTTATTCCGCGAAAGCCCCTCTGTTTGGGAATCGTGAGCTGATGAAATACGACCCGGTCGCGCTGATAGCGTTTGGCGGACTGATCTTGGCCAGCATTTCGACGGTAGTGCTGCATCGAAAGAGAATGATTTCACTAATTATGCTGGGAGTGGTGGGTTTGCTTGTGTCACTGGGATTTGCCAAACTTTCTGCTCCTGACCTGGCTTTGACCCAATTGTCGGTGGAAATCGTAACGGTGGTGTTGCTGATGTTGACACTTTTTTTCCTGCCTCAGTATTCCCCGCCGCCAAGTTCATCCTGGCGAATTGGTCGCGATGCAGTCTGGGCGATCGGGCTGGGATGCGGGGCGGCAATACTGACGTTGGCGGTGCTGACCCGTGATTTGCTGCCGATTTCCGATTATTTCCTGAAAAACAGCGTGCCAGGTGGTGGGGGAAAAAACGTGGTAAACGTCATTCTCGTAGATTTCCGGGGCTATGATACATTAGGGGAAATCGTCGTGTTGGCGCTGGCAGGTCTGGGGATTTACGCGATGTTGCGCGATGTTCGCCTAAATGTGTCAATGACGGATCTGGAGGGACGCCCCTGGAGTAGGGAATTTCAATCACCTATCCTGCAAAACGTGTCACAACTTCTGTTTCCGCTTATTTTCTTGATTGCCGCCTTCATTTTCCTGCGCGGGCACAATCTGCCCGGGGGCGGCTTCATCGCCGGATTAATTGCTTCCCTTGCCATCGTTCTTCAATACCTGGGTAATGGCGTCGAATGGACTGATGCACGGCTTCGGATCGACATGCATCATTTGATTGCCGGAGGTTTGTTTTTCGCAATCGGCACCGGGTTGGTGGCAATGGCGCTGGGCTATCCGTTCCTGACTTCCGCTTTCACCTACTTGAACTGGCCGATTGTGGGGAAATTTGAAATTGCCAGCGCGATGATGTTTGATCTGGGCGTGTTTCTGGTTGTGATCGGTTCGACCGTGATGATCCTGGTGCAACTGGGCAAGTTAAACCTTTTGCAGGCAGTGCCTTCAAAGCGTCCCGGAGGAGACAACTAATGGAAATTCTGGTAGCGATAAGTGTGGGTGTGATGACGTCCTGCGGCGTGTTTCTGGTCTTGCGCTCCAGCACCTTCACCGTGGTCGTGGGGCTGACCTTGTTATCCTACGCCGTGAATGTGTTTTTGCTTTCGATGGGACGCCTCAAAGTTGGCGCGCCCGCCATCATTGACCCGGCGGCTGAACAATACGCTGATCCCCTGCCACAGGCACTGGTTTTGACTGCGATCGTGATTGCGTTCGGCATGACGGCGTTTGTGATTGTACTGGCATTAAAGGCACGCGGAGAACTCGGCAACGACCATGTGGATGGCAGGGATTTTACCCGGAACAAGGAGGAAGGATCATGACCCATTGGATCATCCTACCAGTGCTGATGCCCCTCGTCGGCGGATTGCTTCAATTATTGACGCAACGTTGTGGCCTGCCTGCCCAGCGGGTCCTCGGACTGGTCCTGACAGGTGGATTGGTTGCGTTGAGTATTTGGGTCCTGGTGATGGGGCAGTCGGGTGTCACGCAGGTTTACAATCTGGGAAATTGGCCCGCACCGTTTGGCATTGTCCTGGTGTTGGACCGTCTGGCGGCCATGATGTTGTTACTGACGTCCGTGCTGGCGATGGCCACACTGAGCTATGCATCAATCATGCGGGTGGACGGGCAGGGACCGCACTTCCATGTCCTGTTCCAATTGCAGTTGTTTGGTCTGAATGGAGCGTTCCTGACCGGGGACGTGTTTAATTTATTCGTGTTTTTCGAGGTGCTCTTGCTGGCGTCTTATGGTCTGGTGCTCCACGGATCAGGGGCCGCGCGAACCCGGGCAGGATTGCATTATGTGGTGATTAATTTGATCGGCTCAACCCTCTTTTTGTTTGCGGTAGGAGCGTTGTACGGTGCAGTCGGCACGTTAAACATCGCCGACATGGCCGTTAAAGTGGCAGAAGCCCCAGCCGAACGAAGCGGGCTGATCACGGCGGCGGGTCTTTTGCTGCTGATGGTTTTCGGTCTAAAAGCTGCCATGTTCCCGCTTTATCTATGGCTGCCGCGGGCCTACGCCAATACTTCTGCGCCCGTCGCGGCGTTATTCGCGATCATGACCAAGGTCGGGCTGTACGCGATTGTTCGAGTGCACGGAACCGTTTTTGCTCAAGGTGCCGGGGAACTCGCCGGGCTTCACATTCCCTGGGTGCTCGGAGGAGGACTTGTCACTCTGTTGATGGCGGCTCTGGGCGTGCTGGCGGCACGTGGTCTTCGAGAACAGGTGGCGTACCTGGCCTTGGCGTCGGTGGCAACCCTGCTGGTTGCGATCGGCTTAAACCGTCCGGATTCTCTCGCCGCAGGTCTGTATTACCTCATTCATTCAACCCTTTTGACTGCTGCGTTTTTCCTGCTTGCTGATTTGATTGCACAGAACCGGGGAACTGCCTCTGACCAGTTTGCAACCCCCGCACTTCTGCCCACTGGCAAAGGGTTTGGGATTGCGTTTTTTTTCGCCGTGGTAGCTCTGACCGGTATCCCGCCTCTGTCCGGCTTTGTCGGCAAGATCATGATTTTAGATGCGGCAATGGCACACCCGTGGCGCTGGATCGTGCTGCCCGGGGTTCTGGTTTCCAGCTTCCTGATTCTAATAGCCATGGCGCGAAGCACGTCCTTTCTCTTCTTTCGTCCGCAACAAGCGGAAAACCAGACGGAGGATGTTCAAGCAGATGATTTACCCCACAAATCTGCCATGTGGTGCGTGGCAACCCTGCTGGTGGCGGCACCATTGCTTGTCGTATTGGCCGGTGATATGATGGCATTTACTACAGAAACCGTCACCCAACTGCAAGCTGTCCCCGCCTATATAGAAGCAGTCTTGCGCAATCCATTGACGGGAGGTGGCAAATGAGCGCAGTGAAGAAACTAATTCCCCATCCATGGTTGAGTTTGGCGATACTGGTCATCTGGCTGTTGGTGAACAATTCCTTTTCTCCGGGCCAGTTCCTGTTGGGATCCATGTTGGCAATCGTAATTCCCATGTTCTCCACCGCATTGTGCCACGAACCGGTTAAACTACATCGTCCCGGACTTGTGATCCTATACATTTTTAGATTGATGCTGGATATCGTGACCGCCAATCTGATGGTGGCCGGCTGGATTCTCAACCGGAACCGGCGGTTACAACCGGCATTTGTCCGCTATGAACTTACTTTGCAATCGTCTCTGGCGATAAGCATACTTGCCAACACGATTTCATTGACTCCCGGTACCGTGTCCTGCTTCGTGTCCGCCGACCTGCGATACATTTTAATCCACAGCCTTCATCTCAAAGATGCGGAAGCCCTGGTGAAACAAATCCGGCATCGCTATGAACAACTACTTATGGAAATACTGACACCATGACAATCCCGCTGACCCCTATACTTGAGACTGCCCTTGACCTCGCTATCCTGCTTGTCAGTATCGCATCGGTACTAAGTTTGGTCCGACTGATGATGGGTCCAAGTGTTCCCGACCGCATTCTGGCATTGGACACATTATATGTAAATACGATCACATTGGTAGTGCTGTTCGGTATCAAGCAGGGCAGTATGTTGTATTTTGAAGCCGCCCTGCTGATTGCTGTGATGGGATTTATAGGCACGGTTGCGCTCAGCAAATACCTGATACGGGGTGATATAATCGAGTAGATATGATTGAAATACTCGACATCATCCTGGCCGCACTGCTCTTAATCGGGGCGATTTTTATTCTACTGGGATCCGTTGCCCTGGTGAAGCTACCGGATTTTTTCATGCGCCTGCACGGGCCAACAAAAGCAACCACGCTTGGTACCGGAGCCATCCTGATTGTGTCTGGGATTTACTTTTCCATTCACACGAATGGCATCAGTGTCCATGAGTTCCTGATTACCCTTTTCCTTTTTATTACGGCTCCAGTGAGCGCGCACCTCATGGCCATGGCCGCCATGCATCTCAAGCTGAGACAGGTAGAACGTACCCGGCACTTTATTTCAGATAAGGAGCAATCCGTCAAAGAGACGATCGAATAAACTCAAGACAGGATAGGCAAGAGTGAATGAATGACAGGAATAAGAAGTTTAACTTTTACCTGGAAGCTCATCCCTTGCCGATGCCCAAGGTTTATCACAACCTCTATTAGCAAAGCTCTACACTGGAAGAACTTAGTTAGATCTCGCTGTAGAACGGGTCGCCGAACCCGTTATCGAAACCCGTGCCACCAGCCCTGCGCAAAAAAACGCAGAACACGGACCCCCTTCTCCATCTCAATTAACCCGAGTCGGATCCAGCTCCAATAAACTCTCGATATCGACTCGGCTGCCATGGCCATTTGCACCATTGCTGGTCGGGGCGAAGCGATTGGTTTCTGCGCTTTGGCTCACCGCTTCGTGCCCTGCCGTCACGACAGTGGCTGCTCCAGCATTTGCCTCCGGCTTAACCGTATCGTCTGCTGACTGGCTCTGGCGGTTTTTTAGGAGATGTTCGGGGAAAAGGCGCTGGAGGAGGATCTTTTCCTGTTCACTGGAACAAACACCCGTTTCCTATTCCCTCCATTTTTCTTTAACTCTTACCTCGACGTTCCGCTGCGGCCTTTATTCGACAACTTGGTTGATCGCAGTGCAGAATTCTCTACATTCCACCTGTTGCCTCCTGCTATCTTCAAATGGCAAATGAGGTTGTGGAACCAGTCTGGAGCTTTGGGGTGTGTCACAACGGCCTCAATGAGGTCAGCGATGTTCACTCTGAAGTACAGACCTGCCGAATCGAAGTTGTTCGCTCCAATTCCACTTACCTCTTCGACTCTTAGGGGCCTGCCAAGTGCGTCTAGGCAAGCCAGTGTCCGAATATTCAAGGTCGTCAATCGAAGTTCCTGTTCGTGAGCAAACTGCCGAGTGTCTTTAAGGAACGCCCTATGATGGGCCTGATGGGCTGAGTATTGCTCCATATCAAAAGTGGAGTGATCTACATATTGCACAGGTCCAATGAAACTGAAATCTGAGGGCAGAAGCGTGCTAATCCACAGTCTGCGAATGGTAGATCGCACCGCCACTGACTCAGGTGACTGTCCATACGCCTCCCACATCTGCTCTGACTCACGGTCACCGAGATACCAACAGTTCGCTAGTGTAAGCGACCTCCCATCTGCGACACTCCTCTCATGCCAGCAATCAATCTGGGCCTGATGGGCTGGTTCGGTGAAGACCTGCTTCCAATGCAGATCTGCCTGCTTCATTGATTTGAATGTAC
>JBGSJM010000263.1:0-14014 GCA_041742015.1 Verrucomicrobiales bacterium
GTAGTTGCGCAGGTAAATCTCATCATAGCGGTCATTGGGGGAAAGCAGGTGGACCACCAGGGTCATGTCTGGAGAGGACTTCACGGCAGAAACCCCCAAACGGCGCACTTCCTCCGGCAGCTTCGGCAATACCTGGGAAACCCGATTTTGCACCTGCACCTGAGCGAGGTCCAGATCCGTGCCGATTTTGAAAGTCACCGTCAAAGTCATCACGCCGTTTGCGGTTGATTGGGACGACATAAACAGCATGTTTTCGATCCCATTGAGGGTCTGCTCCAGCGGAGAGGCCACCGTTTCCGCAATCGTCTTCGGGTTGGCACCGGGATATGCCGCCATCACAATTACGGTGGGCGGCGCAACCTCCGGGTATTCGGAGATCGGCAATTGAAACAGTGAGATCACGCCCAAAATAAAAGTGAGGAGCGAGAGCACACCTGCAAAGATAGGGCGAGTGATGAAAAAACTGGAAAAGTTCATGAGTTAAACCGTTGGAGATCCGCCAAAGCACCGGGTCGTTCGCCTCATTTCACCGTTACTTGGGCTTTGGATTTTTCCGCATCACCCAGAGGCACAGGTGCCACAGGCATTCCAGGGACAGGCAACCGGGCCTGACCGTTGATGATGATCTTCTCACCCTTTTTGAGTCCGCTTTTCACGATGCGTTTGCCTTCAAATGAGGGGCCCAGAACCACGGCCCGATACTCGGTCAGATTTTGCGAGTTTACCCCCAACACATATTTGTTCGCCTGGTCAGTCAGAATCGCCGCCTCATCCACCAGCAAAGCCGGATACTCCGCCGTCATCGGGATTTCGACTCGGGCAAACAATCCGGGCGTCAACTCGCCTTTCGGATCATCAAACTGCGTGCGAATGAGCAGAGACCCCGTGCCCGCATCCAGCCGATTGTCAAAGGACTCAATAAAGCCCTGATGTGAGTGCCCTGTCTCCCCAGAGAGCTTCATCCGCACCGGGATACGCTTGTCTTGGTCCAGGAGAATCTTCCCTTCACGCCGCAGTTTCTGCATCTGGATCAGCGAGTTCTCGTCCATGTCCGCGTAAACAAAGACCGGATTCACCGAAACTATGGTCGTCAGCAGAGAGGCACCTCCCGGCATTCCGCTCAAATAATTTCCTGGTGTCAGCATCGCCCGGCTGATTCGACCCGAAATGGGGGCCGTGACATCCGTGTGAGAAAGCTCGATCTGGGCTGAATGATGCGCTGCCTTTGCTCCCTCCAGCGCTGCCTGGGCCTGCAAATAGGACGACTCACGTGCGTCCGCCTGCTCCGGGGAGAGGGCTTTCGCAGCCAGCAGAGCCTTCACCCGGTCGAACTCTTTTTTGCTCGTCATCACCGCCACCTCGGCCCGCTTCAACTCGGCGGAGGCCTGCGCCATCCGGGTCTCAAAGGCTCTCTTATCAATCGTAAACAGCTTCTGTCCCTTCTCCACCAACTGGCCAGCTTCAAAATGGACCGCCTCGAGATAACCGGATACCCGCGGACGCAATTCTACCGTTTCCATCGCTTCCACCCGCCCCGTGTACTCTCGCCACTCTACCAGCATCCTCTCCTCCACCGGTGCCAGGGTCACGGGTGAGGGCGGCATTTCCATACCACTTACAGCGCCCTGCCCCTCTTCGGAAGGGCGATTACATTGCACGAGCAGCAGGCTTGTTATCAGGATGACGAGATTGATCGGGACAGTTGCGGGCTTCACAATAAAATTCGCGTTAATGTTTAGTTGACTGGTTGGTTAAGTGGTAAACAAAAAAGTTCATGCGGGAATCAAGGAATTGTCCAGACGCAGGATGTCTTTTACCCCGTCGTAAAGCGAGTCCAGGATGCTCAGGTCATTCCAGATCCGGGCATGGGCGAGCAATCCTTCGGAATACGAAAAAACGATTTTGGCTTTGGCTGAGGCATCCGGCGCTTGCACAACACCCTCAGCATGAGCGTCCCGAATCGCACTTTCCAGATACCGCAGATACAAAGCCAGCTTTCCTTTGAGTACTTTCTGAAAAATGTCATCCATCGCCCCCACCTCGGAGCCCAGCGTATGGATCGGGCAGCCCAAAACGCGGCCATGTTTTGCTTTCATCTCCACCTGCTCAGCGATCAGTTGTTTGATCCACGTCTCCAAGCGCACCAAAGGAGGCAGAGAAACCGAAAACGCTTTGTCCAATCGCACCTGGAACGCGTCCCAACCGTGCTCGATCGCCGCCATGGCCAGGGCATGTTTCGACTCAAAAAAATGGTAAAAGCTCCCTTTTTTCACCTCAGCCCGCTCACAAATATGGTCCACCGACGTGCTTCCAAACGATCCCACCCAGATCAGTTCCATCATCGCCTCCAAAAGGCGTTCTCGCGCGTCGCTAGTTCTTCCCATGATTAAAACGGGCGACAATCCGCTAAGTAGATGAACAGTCAACTATTTTTTTGGGCCAACGAAATCAAAATCATAAACGAACTGGGGGGGGCAGTTCATGGTCATACACCTCCATCCAGAAAAAACTATAGGGGCAAAGCGAAATTTATTGAAAAATGCCCATAGGATTGATAACGTAAATTTTCTACGGTCCATACAATATTGATCAAGAGCTAATGACAGCCTTTTTATCTCATATCCAAATGAATCAAAACAGCTTCAAAATTGGTGGTATAAAAATTCTGTTCGGTGTATTTGGGATTCTTTTTTTATCGTTTGTTGGGCATAGTCAACAGGCCACTTCGACTGAGGCCATGCCTCTTATTCTTGTCCGTGAACTTGAGCAATACACCGAGAAGCGGACAGATGGTATCAAAAAACTTACCGATGCGACGAAGGTCGAGCTGATGGCTATTCAACAGAAACAAATGAGTGAAGGTAATCTGGAAGCAACCAACGCGATGACCAAAGCTATCGAATATCTGCCAATCGATTCATTGGACAAGGCAACACCGCTGGAGGGCATTCCTCCAGCTGCCCAAAAAGTAATGGCAGAGCACGCGACCAAGGTTTTTGCTGGAATTTCAGGACTCAACCTCCAGTTCATCTCCCGCCTGGAAAAGGTGAAGTTGGAACTATTAAAGTCGGGTAACGTTGCTGGTGCCAATACCGTTGCTGCTCAAGTCCAGAAACTTATGGATGAATCTAAAACACTGGTTCCTCCCAAGTCTCCTGTTGGTGCCAAAACAAAAACCGCGACTAATTTTACGGTCGAGGCTCTGATAGATGGCAACAGCGAACTCCACATTACCAAAGAAGGACTATACTGGATGGTTCCCGGGTCTGAGGCGAAACCAGGGCTTCACGAAGGAGCCAAAGAGCCTACCTATGTCAATGGAAGTCGATGGAGGCCCAAATGGCGGGTCGACGGAGATCGGGGGCCTGACACAAGTGACATTTACCCGTTTCAGATCAACTCGCTTGATTTGGTGGTTGAAACCGAAAATGTATCCCAGAAACGCAACGGCAAAAATGAAAAGCGGTCAGCGATCAACTCGAAAATGAAAGGCGAAAACTTCGTGGTGACGATCCCAGACCCAGAAGGTGGATCCCGGTGGTATAAACTACGCATCAAGGCTTCTCAGTAAAGATCTTGACATCAAAACGGGTCCTCTTCCACCTGAATCTCCTCAGCCGGGGGAGGGGAATCAGCCGGTCCCCATTTCTCTAGTGGTCGAACCAGTCTGCCGGGAAGCGGGCGAACCCTTTCCTGCACATTTTTGCCCAGCTCCGGGGCGATCAAATAACCCTGCTCAAACATCTCCATTTTTGCATCCAGGTTGTCGATGTAGTGCAGGGCCTGGGCTTCCGGAGTTTTTGGAACCACCGGGGAGCCAAATGCCATTTCCCCGTGGTGAGAGACGATGAGGTGCAGTAAATGAAGCCGGACCCGGTCGTTGGGCGGATCTAGAAGCTTCCATTTTTCGACAACGGCGGGATCATCCATGGCATCGCGCCAGAGTTTGTTGACGATTTCCATGCCCATGGGGATGTGCCCGAGCAATTCGCTGACCTCGGTATAGGGCATCGTGAACCCCTTCTCGGTGTAAACATTTTCCCAAAGTTTACCTATATCGTGAAAGAGGACGCCGGTGACGAGAAGATCGCGATTCAGCATCGGGTAGGCTTCGCAGATTTTTATGGCGGACTTCATCATCTGTCCGACGTGTTCGACCAGGCCGCCGCGGCGGGCATGGTGGTAGTCGCGGGCCGCTCCAGTTCTCTGAAAACGGGTACCCCACTTTTTCAGGAGGGTGGTGGCGAGATAGAGCAAACGTGGATCTGCAATCTCCGCCACGGCGCGGTGGATAAAAGCAAAATGACGATCCTGTTTTTCCCGCAGTTCGGCGGAGCCACTCAGGAGATCGGCGATTTCGCCATCAGTAAGATCGCGGACTTTCCAATCGCGGGAATCGATGGAGCGCCCGTCATTACCCATCGCAAACTCGCCGCTCAGCTCGTAGAACTTTTGGTCCTCCAGTTTTTGACACAGCTCAAACATCGGAGTGGATTTCCAGACCCGAAGCACCAAAGATCCGTCAGCATCAGCAAAATGAAGTTCATGATAAGGATCTCCGTTCTTGGTGGTACGGACTCGGTTAACTTCAAGCTGAACGTGAACGTTTGCTTTGCACGGTTCGGTGCCGGAACATCGTGTCAATTCCCGGATGGACATGGCGGACATACCGCCACCTTAAAGAGCCCGGCGGTATCCGCCACTGGAATTATTGGGTTTTGGAAAAGGATCTTTGCCTGGGAATTGACTTAATCTCAAATTAAACCCTGTTGCATCAGTGACTGTACCCTGTTGAATCAGAGGTTCTAAGCCTGCTGGCTTGCCAGGGTGGACATGATGTGTCGGGTCGAACCGTCTCTTACGATTTTGCCCGATTCCAGAACGATGGTTCGATTGGTGATTTCGAGTTGGTCTTTGTGACTCGCGCCCAGCAAAAGGGTGCATTTGGTGGAAGAGAGGTATCGATCCAGAATTTCCCGGAAAATCAAATATTGAGCTGGTTCCTGGGGTGAATCAAAAACAAGCAGATCGGGTGAGTTGATCAGGCTGCGGGTCAGTTGGATCCGGATTTTGTCTTCACCAGAGAGTTCCTGGCCGGATTCGGAAATTGTCATCTCCAAGCCCAATTCCCGGTAGCCTTTGACTTGGTTTAACCCGGTAATGGCAGAGATTTTATCGATTCCCTGAGGAGATACAAGGTCCAGGCAAATGTTTTCGCGTAACGTGCCTTTAATCAATGAGGTGCGCTCACTGAACCAGCCGATTCGGGAGGATTGGTCGCCATCCACAATCAGACCATCGATCCAGACCGAACCCCGATCAGAACTTAAAATTCCGGAAATGACGCGGAGAAAAACCGGGACATCACCACGGGATTTGCCGATTAAACCAACCTTTTCACCCCGTGCAATTTTCAGGGAAACCTGATTGATCAGGGGTGGGCGGGATTCCTCGGGATGAGCCAGAAAGAGGTTGTGAGATCGCACCATGGTATTCTGATCGTGCTGAATTTCGGCCCTGGGTTTTGAAGCCGCCCCCCTCGATTTTTCCTGAAAGAACCAAAGCGCCTGATGCCACTGATCCAGCAAATCTGGCAGGTTCGAGAGAAAGACAAATGCCGGGACGGCGCAACCCACCGCGGCCCCCCAATTGGCCACGGAGTGAAAGTCGTAGCCCAGGAAAAGTGCCGCTGCAGCGAGAAAAAATGGCGCGGCCGCCGCCTCCACCAAAGCGCGGTTTGTGGAGACTCTGCTCAGGTTCTGAATCGAGTGGAGAGGCGGCATTTTCATTTGCGAGGCTCGGCGCGCATGACCAATTTCATCAAAATGGGTCGAAATCACATGTCTGGCCTGGAGGTAGCCAAAACTCGCCAGGAGCGCTCCGAAAAGCCCGCCTATGGCCACCCCTACCGAAGTCATTTCCGCGAAAGGCAGGCACCTTTGAAGCGCATAATGAAGCAGGGCCACAAACACAACCAGCAGCGAGCAGTTTACGAGGCCATTGCCGATTCCCAGAGGGATTAGGCGTCTCTCGCTCCATAAAGCGGAAAAAAGCTTTTTCGCACCCCTGAATTTAAAGGGACTGGATTCGGTGACAAAAAATCCCCGTGATTCGAGGGTCATTTCAAGCCGCCGCCGGTCACATAAAGATTCGCGACCATCCCATAACTGAATGGAAAATCCAATGGGGGTTTTCTCTTTGATGACAACGGGATACTGACCTATCCTGGTAAAGTAAATGGCAGGAAATTTCACGTTGGGAACTTCTGCAAAAGGAATCTGGGCGCTGGTCACCCGGGCGATTTCTTCCCCATTAAAAGAATTAAAATGTTCAGTCGCGATTTTTTTGCGCGAAAAAGTCCTTCCCACGGAACCAATCGAGCATTTTTTGGCAAAAGAAGCCAAAACTTTTGGGAAACAATGATGAGAACCTGACTGTTTGTTCATTTTTATAAAAATAATCCATATTATTTATAAAAACAATAAAAGTTTCAGGTAAATTAAAGATTAATTTTTATAAGATGTCTTACCCACGGAACAGTGGGCGGCCTCAAAAAACAAAAATTGGCTGGGAGACTACTGAGCGCTCCCAACCGATGATTAAGAAGTTTAAAACGGGTTGCCTTTAGAATGGCAGTTTGAAGCCAGCCCGGAGCTGCTGGAAATCGAGATTCTTTTCTACGAAATTGTAGGAGTAATCGGTGAACAGACCCACTGCACCCCAAGCCTGAAATCTGACTTCAACCCCGACACCAATGTCGAACAGGGAATCAAAATTCCCGTTTGCCGTAAATCCGCCGCCGCCAAACACATAAGGTGCCCATGCACCACAAAAACAGGCATTGATGGGGAGACGATAAATGGCATTTGTGTGCATCACATGTCGAGCTTCTGCCTGACCATGAAGCGCATAGTTTAGTTCCAGACCGATATTCCGGTCGAAGAAATAAGAAAGAGAAATACCGCCACCGATTCCGTTGCTTCTGTTACTGTCATTCGGAAACATTGCGGAAAAATATCCTCCGAAATCCCAGCCCGGTTCATAACAAACACTTGGATCCACATTGTAAACAGGAACTTGAGCACAATTGTCATAGTAATCTTGATTGGTGGGCTCCTGGTTTTCCCCATAATAGGCCCGGGAATCCCAGTTCCAACCAGTCTGCGCCTGGGCGGCCAACCCAAACATACAAAGACTCACAACAGCGATAAAAAATTTCTTCATGGAAAAGCAAAAAAGCTGAATCAACAATCAACCTCTATCGTACAGAAAATTTCAAATTCGACAATCATTTTTTTTATCCTTATTACTTGTAAGTATTCAAGTTATGTTAATTGATGGGATGATTGAAGTGTTCGCGATGGGTGACCAAATCCCTACTCTGAGATACAGGGACTTTGATTCGCCGTAAACGTCGGCAGTTGCGAATCCGACCTTTGCCCGATGGTTCACAATCTTCTCCCGAAAAGGATCAATGAAATCACTCCACCTGGAGACACAGTCGCTGAAAAGGGGCGTGCTGCGCAAAATCGGGCTGGCATAGCGAAGGATTGACAGATCTTCAGTACCAGGCAAAATGGTTTGAGATGAATCCAATGTCACCACCACCACCCTTTCCGCACCCAGACGGCTACATTCCAGGTCAAAAACCTGGGGTGATTGTTTGGTATTATGTCTATCTGGTTTTTATCTGCTTGTTGTTTTTATGTGTTGTGGGGGTCGGTGCCGCGTTTTTGAGCGGATTGATCCCTATTACTGCTGAAGATCTGGATGGGTTGCCACCAAAAGCATTGGGAGGCATCTATCTGGGACTTGGCCTTGTCTTTTTAGTGCCTTTTGTGGTGGCGTTTTTCCTTCCGCGACGGCGCTGGACGTGGATTTACCACCTGATCATGATTTGTATCGGGATGACTGGGTGCACGATTGTGGCATCAATTCCCCTTTTGATTTTTTGGATCAAACCCGAGGTAAAAGCTTATTTTAATCAAGATCTGTAATCTCCTGATCTCAAAGCTTTCCGTCGCGACCAAGGCGAACCGTCAGCCGACTTTTCTGTTCTTGAAACTGGATGTCCTCTCCGACTACTGCGACGACCAAGTAGGTCCTATCCCCATTTTCGGGATCGATGGTTCGGAAAGTGTCTCCGGTTCTGGCGAGGTATCGGAACCACTTCGTTCCCCTCAGCCTACCCTTTGAGAGCTTCGTTCAAGTTAAAAACAAATCCGGGCAGCGCCGTCGAATGGATCGGTTGATCCGCAGGATAATCTATCTGTTGAGCGTAGTTCCCATCAACAGGCTCCAAATAGACTTCGGTCTTACCCACTTCTGGCCGGACGATCCAGTATTCAGGTATTCCCGCATTGGCGTATTCCATACTTCCAGCATGAATTCAAATTATCTCAGCAAAGGCAGATATCAATTGTGGTTTTTCTGATTTGAAGCTTCAACAAACAATTGGCGTGAGTATGATGAGACGTAAGATAATGAACCCGATGGATCATCCAGCCCTTCATCTCCATCAAACTGATTTTTCGATCATTGGTGAAACACCAGACTGGATCGTGCTTGATAAGCCAGCTCATTTGCTGGTTTATCCGTCCAAACCGGGCGGTCCGGTCACGTTGTTGGATGAACTGGAGCAACTGCTGGTGTATGAGTTGGCGACTGGCGGGCAGATTTCAATCATCAATCGCCTCGACCGCGAGACCAGCGGGATTGTGCTGGTAGCGAAAACCCGGGAGGCGGCCAGGGTGCTGGGCAAAGCCATGGACCGCAAACAGTTCCAAAAGTCCTACCACGCGGTGGCCCATGGCTGGCCGGAAAACGATGGGTTCGAGGTGGACGCTCCGATTCTCCGAATGGGCGAGGTGGCGACCTCTCCGATTTACATTCGCCGGACGATTCATCCGGCAGGAAAAGCCAGCCTGACCCGTTTTCGCGTTTTGAAACGCTTTCTGCGGGGGGGCGGCAAGTTTTCGCTGTTGGAATGTCAGCCTGTAACGGGGCGGACCCATCAGATTCGAGTTCATCTGGAGCACGCTGGTTATTCGATTGTGGGGGACAAAATCTACGGGCACTCTGGAGATGCCTACTTGGAATTTATCGAGACCGGGTGGACGTCCCGGCTGGCGGGGCAGCTTTTCCTGGATCGTCACGCCCTACATGCCGCCGAGTTGGTT
Source organism: Verrucomicrobiales bacterium (assembly GCA_041742015.1). GTDB lineage: Bacteria > Verrucomicrobiota > Verrucomicrobiia > Verrucomicrobiales > DEV007 > Arctic95D-9. Next base: position 9,180 of record JBGSJM010000263.1, read on the forward strand.
TGGAAAAACGAACGGTGGCGGGCTCCATTGCCAGTGGAACTGGTTCGCTTTATCAATGACTCTGTCCTGTAGCGGAACCAATAGAATTTGCAAAAAATTCTGATTGTCGAAGCGATTCTAAAAAATTGCAGACCAGATCACTTGATTTTTTGTAATAATTTTCCGTAATTTCTGTTATAATTGATCGATGAGGACTTTTATCGTAGTGCTGGCGCTTTTGGCCGTGGCTGCTCACGTCTGGTTTTCACGAAAACTTCACGAAGGACCGAACCAAGTGATTTTGACCAACGCTGTAAAACCAGCGGTTGAATCGACTCTGGAGGGCGTTTCGATTCGTTACGAATTGCTGGACGGTATTCTTGAAGGGGTTGTGCAATCAGAGGGCCAGAAAGTAGCGGCGGAAAAAAAAGCAAAAGAAATGATCCGAGCCGGTCGGATCGTTAATCATCTTGTCGTAAAAGAGGCGACGCTTCCCGCGCTACTTTCCGCAGATTGGAATGGAAAAGAGTTCGAATTGCGGGGCACCATCGCTACCGAAGGTCTTCGCAAAAAAATCGAACATGCCTTTTTTGATTTGAAGATGGGGCCGGTGAAAAACCAGATCAAGGTTGATTCAAAAGTGATCAAGCCCGCCTGGTTGGGGAAACTCTCCCTTCTCCCGCTTGAATTTTTTACCCAAAACCCCGGCCAGCCTGCCTCCGTGAGCATCGAACCCAATGCCATCCGGCTGAAAAGCGCTTTTCTTGACGAAACCTGGAAGCGCCATGTCCTCGCCAGTACGGAATCGATTGGATTGACGGTGATTGATGAAATTGTGCTGGTCCCCAAAAAGTCCTGTCGTCTCGTTGCCATGCTCGCCGGGAAAGGGCTTCAGCTCGAGGGCCTCGTCCCCAATCAGGAACTGGCCCAAAGCCTGGCGAAAGCCGCCACCACCACCGGAGCCAAAGTCACCAGTCAAATCACGGTTGACGCTCACACCATCCCTCCTCCGTGGAGCGAGTCAGCGGCTGCCTTTCTCGCCGGATTCCTTAGCGAAACTCCTTATGGAGAACTGGATATGAATGGCGACACGATCCGCCTGAGTCGACAGGTGAATCACTTCGAAGAAAAAACCGCATGGCTTGAAAAGGCAAAAAAAGTAATGCCGGGTGCCAAAATCATTGATCAAATGAAATTTCCGACTTCCAGCCGTCCCTTTGAATTTAGCCTGAACCGCGCCGCCAGCACTGTGGTTTTGAAGGGTTGGGTTCCCGGTATGGACCTGAAGACTAAAATACTCGCAGCCTCCCGTGCAAAATTTCCCGGGGTAACCGTGAAAGATGAGCTTTTCGCAGCACCAAACGTCAGCATGCCCGATTGGGGGGCAGCCCTTCCCGATGCGTTAAAGGGTCTGACCAGCCTCGAAGGAATTTCCAACCTGGCTTTTGATGCCAAAGGTCTGAAATTTCCCGAGACAGTGAGCGTGGAGTTGAAAAAACAGTTCAGCTCGATCTTTGGCGAGAAATTTCCCGGTGGAGCGCTGGCGTCCCCGCCGGCTCTTATCGCCGCCGCCCCCTCGACTGTTGCTACTGCACCTGCAGCCACGACTCCGCCGACTCCGGTTCCGGTTCCTGTACCTGCTCCAGTGGACAAGCCCCCACCCGTGGCCAAGATTACACCAGTACCAGCACCCGTGGGCAAGACACCACCGGCTCCTGCTCCAGTGGCCAAGACTCCTCCTGCTCCCGTTCCGGCATCACGTCCGAAAGTCGAGCCCGTAATGGCGGCCAAGGTTGAAAAACTTCCTCCGGCCCCGGTGGTAGCACCCAAACCCGCGCCCGTACCAGCGTCGGCGGTAACCAAAAAAGAGACTCCGGTGGTTGTTCCCCGACCCAAGCCAGTCACATCCCTCGCCTCCACCGCGGTTTACGGGGCAAATACTTATCCTGCCAACCTCTTCATTGACTATGATGGTAAAAAAGTCAGACTGACGGGAAATGTTCCCTCCGACAAAACCAAAAAAGTGATGGGAGATGCCGTAGCCGCAGCCCTGGCAAAAGTAGAGATCTCCAACCTGATCCACGTCGACAAGCGGGTTATTCCGCCACTCTGGGAAGACCAGCTCCCGGCATTTATCACCGATTTCTTCAAAATCAGAGCCAGCGAAGCAGAATTGGAAATCGATCAGGATCGACTGCGGCTCAAGCAACAATTGCTGGATGACCGAACCAAGGTCGAATTTGTCGCCCGCGGTTTGGATATGTTGCCCCGGGGGCGCTTGATTGATCAACTCTCCACTCCGACTTACGATCCCTACCGGATCTATCAAGCTCCGGAACCAGCCCGGGAAAATGTTTCCAAATATATAGTCTATTTTGATTCCGCCAGCTACGCTCTCGATAAATCAAGTCTGCGTGAAATCCAGGCAGCTGTTGACTACTACAAAAAGACACGCAGCACCTCCGCAAATATTCTTGGCTTTACCGACGGCAGGGGCAATCCTGCTTATAACAAAATCCTCAGTGAAAAACGAGCCAGTGCGGTAGTGGCCAATATGGTTTCCAGGGGAATCAAGCGTTCCGCGATTCAGTATAACGGACTCGGGGCCACCCAAAGCTGGGATGGAGATGTTCGCGAGCACCGCCGCGTTGAAATCGTGATAGAATAACCCAATGAAAATACCAAATATTAACGACCTGGATACAGACCGTTTTTACCTATTTCACCAGTTGACTGCCAGTCTCTTGATTGCACTGGCGGGGATGCTTTTGGGGTTGTTGATTGCCTGGCTTCTGTTGGGGCGCAACAAAAGGTTGCTGAAGCAGGTTCAACTGGAGAATCAACGATTGCAGGATGAATGGGTGGATATGGAAAGCAAAGACAAAAAACATGTATGAAAGAGTTTTGGGAGAATCTATTTTTTGTTATCACTCACTCAGCTTACCTGGTGCCTTCTTTATTGTTATTTGTGGGCCTGGGTTTTTGGTATGGCTGTATCATGTGGTTGCCGTGTGCCTGGGATTTGGAACTTGCTCTTGAGGAACATAGTCGGTTAAAGGGCAAAATCACCAAATTGACTCTCGGCGAATATTTTGCTTTTCCAAAAGAAGGAACGAATTCATTTGAATTCAACCCTGAGAAAAAAGTGGAAGCAGTGGTCACAGAGCCCGAGCCAAAAGCAAAGCTGAAACCAAAACCCAGGACTAAACAGGGTACAGTCGACGACTAAACAGGGTACAGTCGACGAACATACAGGGTGCCGTCGGGCGCTTGCATTGCTTGACCATCGGGGGCAATATGGGGGCATGTTCGTGCTCCGTGGAATAATTGGTGTGGCTATTTTGCTGGGGATTTGTTTTGCCCTGAGCAACGGGAAACGCCAGATTAATTGGCGGGTGGTGGTTGGCGGGATTTTGCTCCAGCTCATTCTGGCTTTTTCGATTCTCAAAACGGATCTGGGAATCGCGGTGGAGTGGATTTCCAGTGGATTTGTGGCGCTCCTTTCCTACTCGGACAAGGGGGCTGAGTTTATGTTCGGCAGCCTGGTGGATGCCTCAAAATTCGGCTTCGCCTTCAAGGTGCTCCCCACCATTATCTTTGTCTCGGCCCTGACCTCGGTGTTGTATTTTCTGGGGATTCTCCAGTGGATCGTGTTTGGTTTTGCCTGGGTGATGAAGCGACTGATGCGGTTGTCCGGCGCGGAAAGCCTGGCTACAGCGGCCAACGTGTTTGTCGGCCAGACCGAGGCTCCCCTGGTGGTGAAGCCCTACATCGCCGGGATGACCCGCTCGGAAATCATGGCATTGATGACCGGCGGCATGGCCACGATCGCGGGAAGCGTGCTGGGGCTCTATATCGCGACCCTGGCGGGAGATGATCCGGTCCAGCGCGTGGAGATCGCCAGGCAGTTGCTGACCGCCAGCTTTATGAATGCGCCGGCGGCCCTGCTGGTGGCGAAAATGATGATTCCCGAGCGCGAACAGATCAACGAAGATCTCTTTGTGCCCAAAGACAAACAAGGCAGCAATCTGCTCGAAGCCCTCGCCAACGGCACCACCGAGGGCCTGAAACTGGCGCTGAATGTTGCGGCGATGTTGATTGTTTTTGTCGCGGTGATCGCCTTGCTCAATGGCGTTTTTGGGTGGTGCGGGGCGTGTTTTGATGGATTGTTAAACGGCTGGATGAAAACAATGAGCCAGGGCGTTTTCCCGACTTTGACCCTGCAGTCGCTGGTGGGTTTTCTTTTTGCGCCCCTCGCCTGGATTATCGGAGCGGATCGCGGCGATATCCTGCAAATGGGGCAACTCCTGGGAACCAAGATGGTGGCCAATGAATTTGTCGCATATCTGGAGTTGGGTGGTATGAAAGCGGAAGGCTCCCTAAGTCCCAAATCAATTTTTCTCGCCACCTTTGCGCTGTGTGGGTTCGCCAATTTTTCCTCAATCGGGATTCAGATCGGCGGGATCGGGGCACTGGCCCCGGAGCGGCGAACTGATCTGGCCCGGCTCGGATTCAAAGCGATGATCGGCGGCACCCTGGCGAGCCTGCTCACGGCGTGTATTGCTGGAATGTTTTTCTAGCAGCGTAGCACGGGTTTTCCAACCCGTGAAAGCAGAAAGAAAGCAGCCAATCCGCGTGCTTGCCCCAGTGGGCGCTTCGGCTGTCTGGTTTCCCCTTTATTCGCAATCACGGGTTGGAAAACCCGTGCTAAAAATGGCACCAACAACTTGAAAAACTCATTCGGATCGCTATCGGTTAATGATCAGAGTAACTACCCGTCAAACGAAACAAAAATAACCATTGAATAATTTTTTGTTTTAGCTATCTTTTTTGGATGGCTCGAAAACCACTTCAGT
>JBGSJM010000264.1:0-5647 GCA_041742015.1 Verrucomicrobiales bacterium
GGTTTTGAGCCTGGGTCTGGCCAAAAATAAGCGAAAAGAGGAGTAATCCTCCAACAAAAAGCCGTCCGACATGCCACTTTTTCCTTAACATTGTTTCGTAATATCCTTCTTGTTTCGCCTGCTTCCAAAAGACGAGTAACCTTACGGCCTCAAGTTTCCAATGCTATCGAATAATGCAGGCATTTTCATGACTATTCCGTTCGCGAAGGCGTTTCCGACCATCGGGATCCCGCCTCACTTTTTGTGATGTTTTGAAACTCAAAAAAGTTGTTCGCAGTGAAACGGGTATTGTTAACTCGCAGGCTGTCCAAATCATAGCGATTACCTTCGCCCAGCCAGGTCGCGTGGGGTGAGATCAATATGTCAGGCTTCGCCTCAATCCCTTGAACCAGGGAATGTTTGAGATCAACTTTGCCTCCACTATTCAGCATTATATTAAGTCCCAATATTTTACACCGCTCAGCCTGCAAAAAAGATCCGCCGCCGATTCGAAGTTCCTGGGGACCACCGTCGACCCGTCGCAGCACCACGTTTTTCATACGAAGAGTACAAAAGGCCCCGGATTCTTTGAGGTGGGTTCCGTCCAACCAAAAGGTGCGAGAGGCACTGCTTTCAACAAAGGTGTTTTCCAGAGTGTGTTCCTTGCCAACGAAATAAAGATCGAAGCCTATGCAATCTTTTATAAAAACGTTTTTGAACTGGGTGCGACTGGTTCCCGAGCTGTAAATGCCGGTGGCATTTCCAATGCTCACCAACCCCTTGATGGTGCATTCCGTGTCATCTTCAGCGCTGAATCCATCATCGCCACATTCGATGGCTGTGATATCTTCGAATACCAGGTTTCTTTGGGTCCCGCTGATGTGGAACCCGTCGTCATAAACATGAGAGACGGTGATATTTTTGACGGTGATCCATGACCCGGTCTCTTTGAAAATGACTCCACAGCTTCTCGCAGGGTAACGGATTCCGATTACATCAGGGGATTCTCCTGGATTCAGTGAAAAATAAAAGGCATCCTCCCCTTTTATATAGGTCCAATCCCCCGGCAGCAGATCATCGGAACCGAGGAGCGGCTGGCTGGATGCCTTGGCACACCTGTCCATGCGATTCATTTTGCCTGCCATCAAAAGGAACCAGCGATCCACAATGAAAGCATTCGTGTTTTCGTAAAGAAGATCCCTGCGAAACAACCCCGGGAGCAGTTCCTTCCAGCTTGCTGCGGTTACCGGTTCGCTTCCGTCTAAAACGGCACCATGGCCATCCAGGATAATCGGATTCCCTGGGAGTCCGTGTTTGTTCGAAAAATCGGCACTTTCGTAGTAGATGCCGGGAGCGAGATGGATCGTATCTCCGGGCAGAGCCAACTCAATACCACGGGCAATGGTTTTGACCGAGGCTTTCCGGCCATCATTGGCGTCGTCCCCTCTGACAGGATCAACCAGCAGTTTCATCGCTGGGGCAGGAGCACTAGCGGGCTCGGGCTCTCCATGCGTAAGAGCCATAGTCAGAATCAAGGTTAGAAAAAATCTGATCATTATAATTCTTCGGATACTCCTCCGTAAAGAATCGACAAAAGCCTAACGTATCGACAATTTAATTGCGCCAAATAAAAATAATCCGAAATACGCACCGGGTTTACGCACAGAAAGAGACAAAATCTTGCGCATGATCGGCTTTTAAGTTTTACTGGCGAACTATGAGTCACAATATCGAATCAGTCCTTAAAGAGGAACGGGTTTTTGCTCCTGCCGGGGCGTTTTCTTCGTCGGCACACATCAAGTCTCTTGCAGATTATGAAGAACTTTACCAAAAATCGATAGCCGATCCAGAGGCGTGGTGGAGCGGGCAGGCCCAGGCCCTCCACTGGCAGCAAACCTGGTCTTCGGTCTTGGATTGGTCGGATGCGCCCTTCGCAAAATGGTTTTCCGGCGGACAGATTAATGCTTCTGAAAACTGCCTGGACCGCCACGTTGAGGCAGGGAAAGGAGACAAAGTGGCATTTCATTTCATCGGCGAACCGGGCGACCGGCGGGACATCACTTACGGTGAACTACTGAACGAAACCTGCCGATTTGCCAACGCCCTGCTCGCCAGAGGGATTAAATCAGGAGATCGAGTTTTAATTTATATGCCGATGGTTCCCGAAGCTGCCGTAGCGATGCTGGCCTGTGCCAGGATCGGGGCGGTTCATTCCGTGGTGTTCGGCGGATTTGCGGCTAATTCAATTAAGGATCGACTGGAAGATTCCGGTGCCTGCGCCGTGATCACGGCTGATGGTGGCTGGCGCCGGGGGGCGGTGGTTCCATTGAAAGCCAATGTCGACGAAGCGCTGAAGAGTTATCAGGATGTGAAGACGGTTTTCGTTTTGAAACGATGCGGCAACGATCTGGTCATGACCGAGGGTCGCGACATCTGGTGGCATGACGCAAATGCAAATCAAAGTACCGTGTGTCCGCCAGTTGGGTTTGATGCAGAGCACCCCCTGTTTATCCTTTATACTTCGGGTTCCACCGGAAAACCCAAGGGAATTCTCCACACCACCGGAGGGTATCTGACCGGTACTGCCAGTACATTCAAATACATTTTCGATTACAAGCCTGAGGACGTTTTCTGGTGCACGGCTGATGTGGGTTGGGTAACCGGGCACAGCTACGTCGTTTATGGTCCCATGATCAATGGAGCCACCCAGGTCATGTATGAAGGAGCGCCCAATTTTCCCGAATGGAACCGGTTTTGGGAGATTATTGAGACCTTTAAGGTCACCATTTTTTACACCGCACCCACCGCAATTCGCGCATTTATCAAATCCGGCGATCACCACGTGGAAAAGCATGATCTCAGTTCCCTGAGACTGCTCGGAACCGTGGGCGAGCCGATCAATCCAGAAGCCTGGATGTGGTATCACGAAAAAATCGGAGGGGGGCGCTGTCCGATTGTTGATACCTGGTGGCAAACTGAGACGGGGGCAATCATGATTTCACCACTCCCGGGAGCCATTCCGACCAAACCCGGCACCGCGACCAGACCATTTTTTGGAATTGATGCGGCGATCCTGGATGAGACGGGCCATCCCTGCGGGCCTAATGAGGGAGGTAAACTCGTCATTCGGAAACCATGGCCCAGCATGCTGCGAACCGTTTACAAAGATCCACAGCGCTACAAAGACACTTACTGGAGCGAATATCCGGGAATTTACCTCGCAGGAGACGGAGCCCGAGTGGACGAGGATGGTTATTTCTGGATTGTGGGCCGTCTCGATGATGTTTTAAATGTCTCAGGTCACCGTCTCGGAACCGCTGAAGTGGAAAGCGCCCTGGTCTCGCACGAAGCCGTTGCCGAATCAGCAGTGGTTGGGAAGCCGCACGACATCAAAGGTCAGGCTGTGGTCGCCTTTGTCACCTTGAAATTGGGGATCACCCCATCTCCAGAGCTTTCGGCTGAGTTGCGCAACCATGTTGGAAAGGAAATTGGTGCCATTGCCAAGCCTGATGAAATCCGGTTTACCCCCGGCTTGCCCAAGACCAGAAGCGGGAAAATTATGCGCCGACTTTTGAAAGAAATTGTCGCCACCGGAAAAGTTTCCGGGGATATTTCCACTCTGGAGGACAAAAAAATCGTTGAAGCTCTCCTCGCATCCGGGCAGGAGGGGTAATCGTACATCATCCCAACAAAACATTGCCCAAAGATGGGTTTGATTTTCGCCAATTCGAAGGTAAGAGATCGTCCCAATAGACAAAGTCCAATTATGAAAATTTTAAAACTTGCTCAAGCGTTTGCCGTTGCCGCACTCTTTACAAACTCAATTTTAGCTGATGAACTGCAGGATGCAGTTGAGGCCGGAAAAGCGAAATTTGTTTTATGTGGTGCCTGCCATGGATTAAACGGCTCCGGACAGCCTGCTCCAGGCTTGCAGATGGCTGCTAATTTCAACGAATCAAAAATCCTTAAAATGAAGCCCGAAGTAACGGCACTGGTCATGTTTAAAGGGATCGTAAAAGAGAATCCTGCCGAATTTATGGGACAAATCATGATGCCCTTGGGAGCATCCATGCCTGACGAGGACGTTGCCAACATCATCACCTACGTTCGTTCCGAGTTTGGTGGAGTTAAGGAAGTCGTCAAGGCCGACCAAGTCGCCGCTTGGAGAGCCAAACACGCCGCCACTCCCATGCCCACTCGTGCTGCTCTCGCCGCATTAAATGAGGCAAAAGAATAGTTTTAGCGGATCGGAAATTCTCAATTAGAGCCGCCTTTGAAACACAAAGGCGGCTATTTTATTTTAATCGCCGAAGATGTGTGCATTTCCGACAGGCGTGCCGCACCAGATACACCGATGGTTACGGGAACTTGAGTTCCTGCGGCAAGTGGGGCATTCCACTACCAGCGGCCCCATTTTTGCGTCCAGAACACCATCGCGCAGATCGATTTCAGTGATTTTGCGATTGAGATCTGCCTCTCTGAGTTCGGTATGATCCCTTAGCAATTCCCACATCGCCTGGCAGGCAAGTGCGAGTCGGCTAACCTGATTGCTCAGGTGTTGCACTTCGGTATCCGCTGTTGAATTCTTATCGTTTTTCGGATTTGGTTGATTCGACTGCCCCCAAATAAAAAAATCTTCCATAGATTCGTGATATTACAGGAATCCAGTTTCGGATTCTACCGATTTTTTGCCACGAAAGCGGACCTTTTGAAATGATTCGATTAGAATCAAGATCAGGTAAAACCGGAGAAATTCCTGAAATCTTAAATACCGATTGCCCAAATCTCATTGCTCTCTAAGGTCCGATCCATGTCAAAGAAGAAAAAGCGCCTCTTTTTGCTCGATGGGATGGCTCTCATTTACCGGGCCCATTTTGCTTTAAGCCGCAGCCCGATTTTCACCTCGGGTGGGATGAATACTTCCGCGCTGTTTGGTTTTATCAACACGCTGCTTGATCTGATCCAGAAACAAAAGCCCACCCACATTGCAGTTGCTTTTGACACCCCGGAGCCAACTGTTCGGCATGAGATCTTTCCCGCCTACAAAGCCCAGCGCGATGCCATGCCCGAAGACTTGAGTCTCCAGATCCCGCACATGAAAAGGATCATCGAGGCATTTAACATCCCCGTGTTGGAGTGTCCGGGTTGGGAAGCGGATGATGTGATTGGAACCCTCGCCAAAATCGCGGAAAACGAAGGGGATTTCGAGATCTTCATGGTCACCCCGGACAAGGATTTTGCCCAACTCGTCACCGAGACCACCTCGATTTACAAGCCGGGACGCCAGGGAAATGCCGCTGAAATCCTCGATATCGCCAAAATCCGCGAAAACTGGGAAGTCAACGAACCCAGCCAGGTCATCGATATCCTCGGTCTCTGGGGAGATGCCTCTGACAACATTCCCGGCATCCCCGGGATCGGCGAAAAAACCGCCAAAAAACTAATCGCCACCTACGGAAATATCGAAGGGCTTCTCGCGAATGTGGATCAACTCAAAGGCAAACAAAAAGAGAATGTGGAAAAAAGCCGGGAGTGGGTCATGACCTCAAAGAAATTGGTTACCATCCTTTTGGACGCTCCCGTCAAAGTCACCTTTGACGAATTGGAAATCTGTCCTTATGACGAGGAAAAGCTCAAGGCCCTCTGCGTTGAGTTCGAGTTTAATGCC
>JBGSJM010000265.1:0-13737 GCA_041742015.1 Verrucomicrobiales bacterium
TCGACCTCCGGTATCGGTTTTCAGTATACCGGCCGATCCGATGTGAAAGACTTCAGTCGGTTTGCCGAGCGTCCTCGCAATCAAACAACCATGGGGAAACAGGGGATCAAATGAGCGCAAACCATCGTTTCCTCCGTTGGAAGCCGAAATCCCCTCCGCATTTATCATTCCTCTCTGAGCATTAGAATACTCGCCAGTCGCTTTGATGACAATACGGTCACCAGGCCTTAGAATGAAACCCAAGTCCTGCCACTCTTCATTAACCGATAAAGTGATTCGGGCTCTTGCTGGTTTGAAACTCAATTGCCGAGCTTCCAGAACCAAATCCTGCCGTGCTTTTAGCATAAAAAAAGTAATGGGGATGGAGGCGGCGATAATGATCAACCAGAGGATCAGACGCCTCCAATTGAAGTGACGTATGTTCCGTGTTTGGGGTGGATTGGGAGAGACCAAATTGGATGGTTGTGGTGTGAATCGGATGGGGAAGACCTCGGGACCGTCTCCCGGCACGAAGGGGAGAGGCGGTTCGCTTGGTTTAGCCCTAGGAACGCCGGGGATCGACTCATCTAATTTGTTGCCAAACGGATTTACCGTTTCGTCACCGAAGGGATTGGAATGATTGGATGACACGTGATAATCATGCCGGTAATTCAACTAAATTCAATTCATTCTTCACTACTGTTGCCATCGGTGTTGAAACGTTTTAAAGTTCGGCCCCTAATTGATGATAGAAGTTTCTCGATTAACCAAGTGCTACACCGGACATACCGCCGTGGATAACATTTCCTTTAAAGTTGGAAAGGGTGAGATTGTGGGCTTTTTGGGACCCAATGGTGCCGGAAAGAGCACGACAATCAAGATGCTGACTTGTTTTTTGACGCCAAGTTTCGGCACCGCCCGTATCGGAGGCTTTGATATCGAAAAGGATTCGATCAAGGTGCGTCAGAGAATTGGGTATATGCCAGAGAATGTGCCGCTCTATTTGGACATGCGGGTGCATGAATACCTGAAATTTCGGGGGGCTCTCAAAGGATTGAACTCAAAAAAATTAAGTTTTGGGGTTGGGGAGGCCATCGAAATTTGTAGCCTGAAGGATGTTGAGAATAAAATCATCGGGACGCTTTCGAAGGGCTACCGGCAGCGGGTCGGGCTGGCGGATGCCTTGGTCAATAAACCGGACTTGCTAATTCTTGATGAACCGACCAATGGGCTGGATCCCCAGCAGATCCGCCATTTCCGGGAACTGATCAAAGACTTGGGGAAACGTCATACGATTTTTCTTTCCACCCATATTTTGCCCGAAGTGGAAATGACCTGTGGCCGGGTCTTGATTATTCATCGGGGCAAACTACTGGCTTCCGATACCCCGCAGGGGCTGGTTCGACGCCGCCTTGAAGGAGGTGATTTGGTTGTTGAGCTTGATGCTATTCCCGGAAAAGCCAGCGTGGCTCTAAAGAAGCTAAAAGGTGTCATCTCGGTGGATGAGGAAAGGAGCGTGGACGGCTGGGTTCGTTTCAAAGTTGCATCAAAGGGGAATCCTGATCTTTCCGAGAAAATTTTCGAACTCGCCGTAGAGCGGAAGTGGAAGATTCGAGAAATGTCGAGGCGGGATGTCACCCTCGAAGATGCTTTTGTTGACCTCGTCAAAGGAGAGGGGGCCGCTTGAGAATTTTTCTGATCATTTTTCTCAAAGAACTTCGTTCCTTTTTTCTTTCGCCTTTCGCTTTTGTGGTGATGGCCCTGTTCACCTTTATCAATGGATGGTTGTTTATCAGCACTGTCAATGTCATGCGTCTGAGCAAGATGCCATACAATCTTGTTTACAATCTCTTTTCTTCCGGGTGGTTTTGGATGGGATTTCTGTTCATTTTCCCGGTGATCACCATGCGACTTTTTGCTGAAGAGAAGAAAATGGGAACGTTCGAGGGGTTAATGACCGCTCCGGTTCGTACTTTGGAAGTGTTGCTTGGAAAATATGCTGCCGCAGTGACGGTGTATTTGGCGATGTTGGTTCCATTGTTTCTTTTTTTTCCAATCTTCAAAATGATTACCGAACAAGATGGGGCTTTTGGCAATGGCTCGCTTTGGGGCAGTGCATTGACCCTCATTTTGGTTGGGTTTTTTAATGTTGCGATTGGCACACTTGCTTCGGCGGTTACTTCCAACCAACTCATTGCCGCAATGTTTACATTTGTGGGGGTAATGTTGCACTACTTCTTCGGTTTTTTTATGGGGTTTTCGACTCTGCCCAATTCAAAATGGGCCTCATCGATGAGTTATTTTTCCACGGTGGAACATATGCAATTAATGAGTCAGGGGTTGATCGATTCCCGGCCTTTTTTTTATTACATTTCGGCGAGTGTTTTGATATTGGCTCTAACTTTTCATGTTGTTGAGTCCCGTAAATGGAGAATTTGATCTATGTCTGAATCGGGAAAACCAAATAGTGAAAATATCTTCAACGAGCGCTGGTCGATGATCGGGCATCTGGCCTTGCGTGTGGCTCTGCTGCTGGTGCTTTTTGTCCAGTTGAACTATTTGGGTTGCCGACACTACAACACTTTGGATTTGAGTCGAAATCAGCAATTTTCGATTTCCGATCGTTCCGCAGGATTTCTACGGGGGCTGGGTGGAAATGTCGAAATCGTAACCGCTTTTCTGGGAACATCGGATGTGCTGCCGGAAGTAAAAGGCATACTCAACGAATATGATCGGGTCGGCGGGGAACGGATAAGTGTGGAAAATTTGGATCTATCGAGGAGTCGCTCCAGAATTACGGAAATTCGGGATAAGCACAAACTCGATCTGAATCGCGAACAGATTGTTATCATTAGCGAGAGTGGGCGTGTAAAAATAATAGGCTCAGAAGAGCTGGTTTCGCGGGATCCTGCAAACGGGCGAATTTTAGAGTTTCTCGGTGAGGAAAAACTTACCTCCGCTTTACTTGAGGTAACCGAACAGCAGCAAAAAAAGGTCTATTTAATCACGGGTGATCGTACCCTCGGTCTGGTGCCGATAGCCCAACAATTGCAGGCTTTGACCATTTCACAAAACGCGCGCCTGGAACAACTGATCTTGAAAGGTCGGCAGTCCATCCCATCCGATGCAGATGCCCTTATTTTTGCGGGCAATACCCGGGACCTAACCAAGGCAGAAGCCGATATGGTTCGCGCATATTGGGAAGATCGAAGAGGTGGTCTTTTTATCCTTCTCGACCCAGCGGCTGAAACTCCGAATCTCAACTCAATCCTGCGGGATAATGGCGTCATCCCCAGGGCTGACCGAGTCTTGTCAGGGAGAAGTATTCCCGGACTGGGCTTTAACAAAATCTACCACGTCCCGGTGACGATTATGCTGGGGACCGGTCCCACACGGGACCTGCCGATTCTCTCAATGTTACTAATGGAGCGGACCCAGTCCATGGATGTTCAAATCGAAAACGAAATCAATCGTTCAAAAAATATTCGTCCTCATCCTTTGCTTATCGCCGGAGAAAGTTTTTGGGGAGAGCGGGAATACCTACCAGAAGTGGTCTCCTTCGATCCCGATGAAGACACCGGCCCCGATAATGTTTACGTAGCTGCCGCGATCGAAAAAGGAGTTCCTGACGATGTTGATTTCAAACAGGGGGTATCCCGGCTGGTTGTGGTTGGGAATCCCAACCTAATTTCTCCCGATGGAAACACCCACAAAACCGCCTCGGATTTTTGTATGGCCTCGATTAACTGGGTCATGAAGCGGGATCAGCTTTTGGGAATCGCGCCAAGGAAACCGACCAGTTATGAAATCTATTTGGGGAGTAGCACTTTCGGACTTCTCCAGACTTTGATTATCTGGGTTTTACCAACTGTTTTACTATTTTGTGGGTCATTGGTATGGTATCGCAGGAGAGCGTAAATTTAGTAGTGAGATGAGGAAACTAACCACGATCATTTTAGGTGCAGCTTCCCTGATTCTGTCTATCGTTATCTATGCAGTCGAGCGAAGCCCGCAGAGTGGAGTAGGTGGGAGCGGACATCAGTTGATTCGCTTCGATGAAAAAAAGGTTCAGACAGTTACTCTATCACGGGGAGGGCAGTCCGTGAATATCAAGCGTCTCGGTGAGCACTGGTTTTTTACCGAGCCAGAAGCGGAGCGAATCAACACTAATTCGATGGCTGCGCTTTTGGATCAATTGAATCATTTGTTGATCCTTGATCAATTGGAATCCAGCGAACTTGTCAATGAAATGGCCCCGGCCAATCTCGGGTTGGTGGGTGATGAGGCGTTGATCGTCGCGATACAGGCGCTCTGGGATGGTAAACTAAAGTCCGACACCATCGTAATCGGTCGTGCCGCATCTCGTTCTAATTCGGTTTATGCCAGTATTGTGAATGGTAAAAAAGTGGGCGGTGTTTCAATTGTAAATGGCAATCCCCACGAGATTCTGGATGATCCATACGGAACCCTGATTGAGCGCCAATTGGTTAATATTCCAGCAAATGGGATGGATCAAGTGGCCATCAAGACATCCCGCAGCGGTGTGGTTGTTCAAAGAAAGTTAATCGAAGGTGGCAATCAAACCCCGTGGTCGATCATTCAACCAACGAAAACCAGCGCCGATCAGGCCAGGGTAGAAGAATTAATAGCCTCACTGCTGGCCCTTCAAATTTCGGAAAAGGAAACCATGGAAACAGCCCCCGTGCCAATTCCCAATCCACTGCCGGATAATTCCGCCCTGATTCAGTTTGGCATTTTAGGGAGTGAAAAACAAATCGTGCTTTATTTGGAGAAAACTCCCATCCAGACCGACACCTTCGGCCCACCCTTGTTAACTGCCCGGATCTCGGATCGCCCTGGAAAGTATCGATTAAATTCCCAGATCCTGGATTCGTTGAATTTGACCACCACATCCCTCCGGGATCGTCGTTTGGGCAAGATTCCTGAAAGTGTTCTCGAATCGATTGCGATCCGCCGGGAGATTCCCGCTGCCGAGGTTTTTTTGAAACCCGAGCGAAAGCCCGGCGGGGTGAATTGGAATGTTTTGATCAACGAACGATGGATCAGCGCCAACGATTCGCAGATTAATCGACTGATTCAGGAGATGGACAAGCCTGTCATTCTGGATTTTGTAGAAAATGCCAAACTTGCTGACTACGGTATCACCAAAGAAGCTGCTCTGGAATTGCGATTCAATTTTCGGCTGCCCGGCCAGGTAAAACCTGATGGATCGGTTGGGGAATCGGAGATTTTTACGAAGGTTTTGAGGCTGGGGTGGTTGCCCGGCGAAAGTAAGCGGCTCTTCGGAAACTTTCTCGGGGAGACTAATATTTACGAACTCCCTCCCGGCTTTGCATCCCTGATTCCGACTCACCCCATCAAGTGGAAATCGCTCCGGGCGATGAATTTTGAGCGGTGGAATCTGCGTGGGATCAGCAAAGAGACCAAAGGGCAGCCCAAGATCGAGTTGGAATATATGAACAATCTCGGGATTTGGAAGGCTACCAGTGGCGGGGTCGATGTATCCAACCAACTCGACAACGCCATGGCTGACAGCCTGCGGGATCGGCTCTCTTCCCTAAAAGCCGTGAGTTGGAATTTGAACGTGGCGGAGGCTTATAAACTCCTCGAGATTCCCGACACAATCTTCACGATAAAGACCGAGGAGCTTGACCCGGCCACCAACGAAGTGGTGCTCAAAACCAGTTCCCTGCGGCTCGTGGAATCGGGTGGTTTTGTGCACGGCCAAGTCGATGACAGTCCTGACTTGTTTATCATGGATCGGGAAAAGTACAAGCAGTTGCTCAAGCCACTGACGAGCTTTGTTCCCAATTGAGTTCCCCAAAAATCTCTGTCAACCTCTTCAATTTGATTTAAGGTCAGCTCCAATGCTCAAGATCATCGACATCCAAGTTATTGGCTCCGAAGTCGCGTTTAAGTGGGAGGATGGATCCGAAGGGTTTATCACCATGGATCTTCTCCGTGCCCTTTCCCCCAGTGCCGAAACTCAAGGGGAGCGCGATCTTTTGGGCAACGCTATCACCAGCGATCAAATCGGCATGGATTTCTCAGGGGTGACGGTTACCGGATGGACTCCAGTGGGCGGCTATGCCATCAATTTTACTTTTAGTGACGGTCATCGAACCGGTCTCTACACCTTTGACTACCTAAAACAAATCTGCTAATGCCTCAAGCCTTATAGTCCATGATACCAAATATCCTTGCTGAACGCTACGCTACCCAGGCGATGAAAGACATCTGGTCACCCCGGGGAAAGGTCCGGCTGGAGCGCGAACTTTGGATCGCGGTCATGAAAAGCCAGCGCGACCTCGGCCTGGAGATTCCCGCAGAGGCCGTCTCCGCTTACGAAGCGGTGGTTGATAAGGTGGATATGGATTCCATCGATGCCCGGGAACGGATCACCCGGCACGATGTGAAGGCCCGCATCGAAGAATTCTGCGACCTCGCCGGCCACGAGCACATCCACAAAGGCATGACCAGCCGTGATCTCACCGAGAATGTCGAGCAACTCCAGGTCTTTCGCTCCCTCCATGTGGTCCGGGTTAAAACCGCTGCCGTCATCGCAAAAATGGCCACCCATGCCTCCTCCAGCCGCAATCTGGTCATTACCGCCCGGACTCACAATGTGGCGGCTCAAATTACCACCATGGGAAAGCGCTTTGCCATGTTTGGCGAGGAGCTGTTGGTTGCCCTGCAAAATCTGGAGAATCTGATCGCGACTTATCCCGTTCGCGGATTAAAGGGCGCGGTAGGCACTCAGCTTGATCAATTCAGCCTGTTTGATGGAGATGCCTCCAAGGCACTCGAATTGGAAGACCGGATCATCCGGCACCTCGGGATCGAGCGAAAATTCACTAATGTAGGCCAGGTTTATCCGCGCAGTCTGGACTTGCGGACCGTGGCGATTCTCAACGAACTCAGCTCCGCACCATCCAGCTTTTGCAAAACCCTTCGCATCATGGCCGGGCATGAACTCGCCAGCGAGGGTTTTGCCAAAGGCCAGGTCGGTTCCTCCGCCATGCCGCACAAAATGAACAGCCGCAGTTGTGAGCGGGTTAATGGATTTAAAGTGATCCTGGGCGGTTACCTCGCCATGGCTAGTCAACTCGCTGGCGATCAGTGGAACGAGGGTGATGTCTCCTGTTCCGTGGTCCGACGAGTGATGTTGCCAGATGCCTTTTTTGCCATCGATGGACTTTTAGAGACCTTTATCACCATCCTCGATCAGATGGAAACCTACCCTGCCGTGATTTCCAAAGAAAATCAGCATTATCTTCCCTTCCTTTTGAGCACGACCATTATGATGGCGGCGGTGAAAAAAGGAATTGGCCGGGAGACCGCCCACGAAATCATCAAGGAAAACGCCGTTGCCGCTGCCCGCGCTTATCGGACTGGGGAATCAGCCTGTAACGACATGATCGACCGCCTCGCCCGCGATGGCCGCCTCGGCATGTCGAAATCTGATTTGGAAAACGCCCTCAAAGAAGGCAGCGAGAACATGGGTGCCGTGTCTGCTCAAATCGACGTATTTCTGCGGGAGGCGGAAGCCGCCGTTGCCGCCGTCCCGGGAGCGCGAACTTATGCCGTAGGAACCATTTTGTAAGCTTATGACAAGCCAACTATGAGCTTATGACACTACAAGAGCAGTTTTTGGATGCTGGAGGCATTGACCGCAACTCCGATTCAACCCTGTTGGGTCGCCGACAATACCCTGTTAGGTCGTTAATTATACCCTGTTGGATCGCTTCTTTGAAGAGCGAAACTAATTGGACTTCAAACCTGTGGTGTTTACGGCGATGACTCGATACTGGTGATTTTTGCCGGGCTCGGCGGCGGTGTCGGTGTAGGTCATTCTTACGAGCGGATTGGCCGGGGTGTCGCTGTATTGAAGACTCTGGAAAAGAGGTCGGCCAAAGGGATTAACGGCCTTTTCGGGAATGGTGGCGAGCAGCTTGCCATCGCGCTCAATTTGGAAGCTGGCGAGGCCACTGTCCAGGTCAGCGCTGGCTTCCCAAGTGAGAGTATTGCCATTTACCTTCATGTTGGTCGGAGGGGGTGGAAGGGTGGAGTCGGGGACTGCGGTGTCTTTGATGTAGTGCATCCAGGCCTGGGCCAGGGCAGCGTTGGGCAGCCAGACGGCTTTGGTTTTGTCGCCCTTGAATTTCTCGGCAGGCACGGCTTCCGTGCCGAGGAGCGGAGCCAGCCAGGCATCCGCCGAGGGCATGGCTTTCAGGGCTCCGTCAGGTTCTCCGGAAAGTCGGGCGGTGAGACAGGCATCCAGCCAGGGGATCGCGAGATAGCGCTGATTTCCGCACTCATGGGCCGAAAAAGGATCCACCGCCACGCCAACGAGGCCGCCCCTGGAGCGCAGTTCCGTGAAAAAGGCCTCGTTGAAGGGCCACACTCCAGCGAAGCGCCCTTCTTTTACAGTGACACCTTCTTTGGTTCCGAGATTACACATCACGGGCACGCACAAAGCTTCATCGGGAAGGGTGTGGGCTTTGATTGAGGAACGAGTCGGATTGGTGGCAAATAGCGGCACACCCGAGCGAAGCCAGGCCGCAGCGACCCGGTTGGGATGGGTCAACAACATGCCGCCGGCCCAATGACCGCCCCCGCTGTGGCCCCAGAGCGCCCAGGGAACTCGGGACAGTTCATCGTGGCCGCTTTGGGCTCCCAGATCGACCAGGCATTTTTGAAAAGCAGCCCCGGAGCCATTGCGGGGATCGCACCACATCTGGCAATCGGCTTTTTCAGGCTGCTCGTAGGAGGGGGATAGCAGAGCGCATTCGTGTTTCCCGGCCAGGGCCTGCCAGTGAAGGTCAAAGGCACCAGTGAGACCTGATTTGCAGGAACCTTCCCCACAGCCATGCTGATGGACGATGACGCCGCGAAGAGTTTTGGCTCCGGGTGGAATCCAGATCGTGTAATTAACTGGGAAAATGAGTTCGCCCGCCTGCGGACTGACAGGCGCTTCATAGCGAACTCGGTAGTAAGGTGGTTCAGCAGGTGGAAACACATCGTAGGGTGCTTTTTGAGCCCAAAGTGAACTGGCGGTCAGGATGAAGATGAAGAATAAGCGCATGGTGATGAATGGAGTAATGGAGTAATGGGTGTTTTCAAGGTTGAAAATTGGCTTTATTGGGGTCGCCCCCGGCCTCGATGAAGGCCAGGAGATCTAAGATCTGCTCCACTTTGAGCCCATTGAGCAGGCCGATTGGCATGGGTGAAACGTCTGATACGCTGCGCTCCACAATCAGGCTTTTACCGACCTCCAGTGTCTCCGGCGAAAGCGGGTTTGGTTTTAAGACGACCCGCTCATCGTCTTCGCTTTCGAGGCTGCCGATCACGGTGGTGCCATCCGCCCTTTTGATGGTGACAAAGCGGTACTTTTCATCAATGAACTTGGAGGGATGAAGGGTGTGGTCCAGCAGATCACGACGCCCAAAGCGGGCCGAAACCTGCACCAATTCAGGGCCAAACAAACCCGCTGGCAGGGAACGATCCTGGCTCATGGTGTGGCAGAACACACATTGGGATGCAATCGCGGCGGCTTTTCCCTTTTCAAAAGAGCGCCCTTTGCTGACTTCTGCGAGACGCGGCTCCAGATCTTCGAGCTTCCACACCCGAAAGGTATGCCCAGGCATGGCGTGGGGGGACAGGGCAACTGGTTTCTTCGGATGAACCACGGCAGCTAGCTGGGTCATTTCTTCGGGGGAAAGTGCTGCCGCCAGTTCACTGCGAATATCGGAAAGGCTCTTGAAGTAGGTGCTGGCCCCGTTTAACTCGCCAGCCCGGTTTAAGGCTTCAAAAACGATGCGTTTGGCGTCCAGAGTCCAGCCTTCCTTGAGATATCGCAGATGAAGGGGGTAAAAGACCAGATCTTCACTGGTGGTAGCTTTCTGCAGCAGGGATACTGACTTTCCAAGCACCTCCTTTGAGCCGAGGCGGATGAGGAGACGGCAGAGTTCCTGATTCATTTCGCGCTGGGATGCCGGGTAAAGTGGCTCCAGCCGGGTGAGCAGCCTGTTTTGCACCTCTGCAGTGGGATCGCCAAGCCGGGCCAGGGTAATGCTGGTGGTGCGCAGTGCGGCCAATTTTTGTTCTAAGCTGAGATCAGCAACCGGAAGGGAATTCAGACGGGTGATGATATCAGCCTGATCGGCGCTTTCGCCTACCCGGGCCAGGGTCAGGCAACCGAGAATCGTTGCCCAGGGGGTTGAGGCATTGAGGATTTGGTTTTTCCACAACTCAATCGAAGTCCGTTCCAAAGCCAACCGAGCGGCGTGGCGGATAAAGATATCGTCATGGGCGAGGTGGGAAATCACCCGCTGGATTTCCCCGATTTTTTGGGGTTGCAGGGCTTCCAACTCGCGGCGAAGCGCCCGGAGATTTTGGGATTTCTCGGTTTTCTCGGTTTTCTCGGTTTCATCAGTGGCTCCATCCCACACGATTCGATACAACCCACTCTGAGTACCGCGCCCTCCTGTGGTGAACCAGAGGGCACCATCCGGCCCAACGGCGGCGTCGGTCACATTAAGAGGGCGACCAGAGGCAAGTGTTTCCTGGGTGCCAGTGTAGCTGGCTCCTTTTTCCTGAAGGTGGACCGCGATGATGCGACCGTAGCTCCAGTCGAGGATAAAAAGCGCATCTTGATATTTTTTGGGAAACTTGGTTCCGTAACCAAAGCAGATCCCAGTCGGTGATGATAGCCCAATGTCAACCACGCTGGGGAGGGTATCCACATACCAGGCGGGAAATCTGCCGGTGCCGCGCCTCCATCCAAAATCTGCACCTGGGACGACATGCAGAACTCGCGTGGGCATATACCAGGAGGTGCCGACGTCGCGCTCCATGTCCGCATCGAAGGTAAACAGCTCTCCCTCTCGATTAAAAGCCAGGTCCAGCGCATTGCGTAAACCACCGGACACCAGGCGAATGTGGCTGTCTGCGGGTATATCTTTGGGCTCGACCGCAAGGATGTGTCCGGCGGGTAAATCCACCGTGCCATCAAACATGCTGCCATCCCAGGGATTGGGCAGCACCTGATCGGGGGCGTAGTTCCGCAGCGGTGAGTCCGGCACGATTTTGGTCGGGAGTAGGACATTGTTGCCATGGGCCACCCAAATCTGGTCATCTGGACCCAAGGTTATATGGTTGCGACCATGCCCGACACCACCATCGCTGTGCATGATTTCTTCTTTTTGCTCAAAGACACCGTCTCCGTCCGCGTCGCGGAGGCGGTAAAGCCCCTTGCTGTTATTGGCATCAGCATAAAGGACCCCGTGGGCATAAACCAGGCCCCGGCACTCCAGCAGGTCACTTTCTATCTCAATCATGGAGCCGGACTTGGGATCAAAACGCAGCAGACCTTTTTTTTCCTTCGACAGAGTGATCCTGCCTTGAGGATCAAAGGCCATTGCCACCCAGGAATCCTCCCCCGGCAGGGCGGACCGCACCAGTTCGGCACGGAAGCCGGGGAGCAGGGTGAAACCAGCGGGATCTGTGGCCTGATTCTGGGCACCGGGCTTGGCAAGCTGCCAGGAGTTGTAGGCATCAAAGGTTTTTTTGAGATCAAAGGGATTAGCGGCGGCATCCGAATCCACTGCTGCCTGGACGATGACTTTGCCGTCCGGCGAAGTCCAGGTCTCGTCGCTACGGACCCAGTGCACCGCTGCCAGGTCACCGTTGAGTTCCAGCAGGGCTGCGACCCGGGGACGGGTGGCTTTCAGAGTTAGTAGATTAACTCCAGCCATGACCTGCGGGGTGAGATCGAGACTTGCCGCAGGTTTATCTTGAGTTGCCGGAACCTTTTGGATGAGCTTTCCGTTTAAGCGCACTTCTGTATCACTCCCGCAGGCGAGCAGGAGGATTGCTTTGAGGAGCGGACCTCTGGTCTCAAAACGCGTTTCGAGGACGGTTCCGGTTTCGGATGCCAGCCCGATCCACTGCGGCACTGGAGGTTGAATAGCCATCTGGGCATGGGAGTAACCACTGATGAGAAACAGGAAAAACAACCACATTTTCATAGGCAAAGGTTTGCGATACAGCGGGGCATCCGCTTTTTCAAATCCTGTTTCCCGTCCTGGGTGCTACGTAAACGAGGTGATCTTTAGCTCGATTCTGCTTCAAATCTGGGACAATCTCAAAACCATGAAAGTTTCTTTTTTCTCTCTAACCTGGCTGATCCTGGCCGGCTTTACAGGGCAGACCCAGGATGTCCCGCCAGTTCCTCCCCCGGTGGAGATACCCAAAAATGCCCTGCCCACCTTGGAGGTCCCCAGTTTTGAGGAAACCCAGCCGGACCCCGCTTTTGTGGACCTATTTAATGGCAAAGATTTGTGCGGCTGGATCGATGTGAATACCTCGCCCCAAACCTGGTCGGTGAATGATCAGGGGCTTCTCGTCTGCAAAGGCCAGCCCATCGGCGTGATGCGCTCCGACCGCATGTACGAAAACTTTATCCTGATCATCGAGTGGCGACACATGGAGGCTGGCGGGAACTCGGGAGTTTTTCTATGGAGCGACGCCCGTCCCGCCGCCCACAACCGGCTCCCCATGGGAATGGAGGTGCAAATGCTGGAGTTGGAGTGGCCCTTTAT
Organism: Verrucomicrobiales bacterium; assembly: GCA_041742015.1. Classification (GTDB taxonomy): domain Bacteria; phylum Verrucomicrobiota; class Verrucomicrobiia; order Verrucomicrobiales; family DEV007; genus Arctic95D-9. Next base: position 12,603 of record JBGSJM010000265.1, read on the forward strand.
CCACGCCCAAAAAGGAGTGCCCCGGCCGATTGCTTATGTGCATGGCGAACTTTTCGGGGCTGGAGGGATGAAAGCGATCCCTGACAATCCGCGGGGAAGCCGGAGCATGTCCTGGGAAAATCGTTGCCTGCCAAAAGGAAAGTGGAATCGCTATGTGGTTGTGGCGGTGGATGGTACCGTAAAACTTTCCGTCAATGGGAAGTTCGTCAACAGCATCCGGGAATCGGGTTTTCGAAAGGGCTATCTTTGTATGGAATCGGAAGGAGCGGAAATCCATTTCCGAAAGATTCGGATCATGGAGTTGCCCGGCGGTCTGGCCAACGAAACCAATACCGTAAAACCAGTGGAGTAGAAATTTGTGGTCAGGTCCAGTGGCTGCATGTAATTTGCGCCCCATGGAAATGATGTTGCCAGACGAAGTCGCTCTTTGGGAAAAAATCGAAGCCTTCCAGTTTGATGAATCCCCCCATGTGGTGCTTGATTTTCAATCCCGGCTGGCACAGGAAAATGGCTGGTCCCTCACTTTCTCCGGCCGCGCCATCCGCGAATATCGGCGCTTCCTCTTTTTATGCCTCCGGGCGGGACATGTCGTCACTCCATCAGAGGAAGTGGATCAAGTCTGGCATTTGCACCTCGTTTATACCCGGTCGTATTGGGAAAGGCTTTGTGGTCAGGTTCTGGGGAAATCCATTCACCATCACCCCACCACTGGCGGTTTGGCTGAGGGAGACAAATTTCGCGACGGTTATCAAAAGACCTTGGAAAGTTATCAGCGATATTTTGGCGAAACTCCTCCAGAGGATATCTGGCCGCCGGTGGAGATCCGTTTCTCGCACCGGGATTGCCAGTGGGTTGATGTCTCTCGAAACTGGGTGCTGCCCCGGCCCGGATTATTTGACCGCCTCACCAGCTCACTTCAGCATTTTCAGAAATGGAGTCCGACTGGGATCGTTTTACTCGCGGTGCTGCCTCTTACGGGTTGTGTATCCACAGTGCTTGATTATAACGGGGAAACCTTCTTGGCCCTATATCTCTCGCTGCTTCCGGTGGCATTTCTCCTAAGCTGGATAGTGGGAAAAGTGATGCGGCCGGAGGGAGCCTTTCAGGATCGGGATGTCACCCAGGACCCCTACGC
>JBGSJM010000266.1:0-6680 GCA_041742015.1 Verrucomicrobiales bacterium
GCGGTTCCAGCTCACCTGAAACCCGATCCGGCCAGGTCACCGCGTATTGAATGGGAAAACACATATCTGTCACACTAAGCTGAGCGAGAATGGATTTGTCGACAAACTCGACCATACTATGAATTACACTCTGCGGGTGGACAATCACATCAACCCGATCCATTTCAATTCCAAAAAGCCAGCGGGCTTCAATCATTTCCAATCCTTTGTTGAAAAGGGTGGCTGAATCTATCGTGATTTTGCGACCCATTTCCCAGGTGGGATGTTTCAAAGCCTGCGCCACCGTCACCGCCGCAAATTGCGCAGCGGGCAGTTTCCTGAAAGGCCCTCCTGATGCCGTTAAAATCAATCGCGAAACGTCTGCCGGCGAGCGACCCTCCATACACTGGAAAATTGCATTGTGTTCCGAGTCCACCGGCAAAACCCTGACTCCCTTGCGTTTTGCCGCCGCCATCACTGCCTCACCAGCCATCACCAGGATTTCCTTGCTGGCCACCGCAATGTCCTTGCCCGCTTCGATCGCAGCGAGGGCAGGTTTTAATCCCGCCACCCCGATGATGGCAATAAGCACCAAGTCCGCTTCCTCCATGGTCGCCAGCTCAATCAAACCATCCATATTTGCTGACAACACCACATCCTGGTCAACCATGCTCCTCAGTTCGCGAACTCCAGCTTCATCAAAGAGACAGGCGTGTTTCACCTGAAATTCCCGAATTTGCTCCGCCAATTTGCCCCCACTGCGGTGTGCAGCCAAACCCACAACCTCCATCCTTCCGGGAAGACTGCGCGCCACCTTGAGAGCACTTTGCCCGATGGAACCGGTTGATCCCAAAATCACGACTTTTTTTGGTTGGCCAGCTTCCTTCATCATTCCACGATTGCTCCTAGCCCAGTCGGTAGAGGAGATAGACGAAAAAAACTGGGCCGGTCAGCAAAATCGAATCAATCAGATCCAGGACCCCACCAATTCCAGGCATCACACTACCGCTGTCTTTGGCTTCGAAGCTTCGTTTCAAGATCGATTCCACCAAATCACCAACCACGGCCACCAAAGCAAGCACCACCGCCAAAATAATTGCATGAGACAGGGTAATGAGCGGCACTTGATCGGAAAACAAATAAAAGCAGCCCAGACTGCCTAGAATCGCGAAAAACAAAGCTCCCGCAAAGCCTTCCCAAGTTTTGCCGGGGCTGATCTTGGGAATCATTTTATGCTTTCCAATCACCGACCCAACCAAATAAGCCCCCATATCGGTAAACTTGGTGATCACCAGAAGAAACACGATGTAATACCGAGCTGAATTTTCGCCGCCGATTGATACCAAGGGGAGATGAAGAATTTTGGGGATAAAGCCAAAAAGAATCACCACATAAACAAAGCCAAACATGGTCATGGCGATTTCATCAATCATCCGATAACCTGCCAGCCCGAATCGAATCCGGTCAACCGCGATCAGAATAGCCAAAGCCGCAATCGCCAGGCCGTCAGACTGGAATGCCCATCGCTCTCCCCCTCCCCAGAGTGTCGCAAAAAGCAAAACACTATAACCAATGCTCACCAAAAAAGTCTGCCAACGGAACCGGCGGAAACCAGAATCGGGCACCAGTTTGAAAAATTCCTGCAAACCTACCAGGACCATCAACCCAAACATGGCCAGATAAAGCCAGGGCTTATTGAGTGTCACTGCCAAGACCACAAGAGCCCAGGCCCATAGTGAACTGAAGGCACGATTGAGAAAGATTCGCCCCTTTGATGGCGATTTGGAATTTGATTCTGACATCACAGTTTTTTGTCGCCTCGAATCAAAAGGTTTTCATGAGAGAATAGCAACGAATTTGTTGACCCTTTTTCAGGGAAAAACTTGGAACTTCCGGTGGTGATATTTACGGACGTATTTCGATCTGAATCTTTCGGTTCCCGATTGCATTCCATATTTCTGAAATCTCTTGGTTGGTCAAGCCGACACACCCATCAGTCCAATCCCACCATCGGTGCCACCGGCCAATCCAATCCAGCTTTTCAGGCAGCCCGTGAATCATAATATCACCTCCAGGATCTGCCCCGCGTTGGTGGGCATGACTTCTGTCGGTGGAATCGGGATACGAAATGTGGTAGGAACGGAAAAACTTGCTGTTTGCGTTTCGAAAATCAAGGTAATAGATCCCTTCTGGAGTGCGCTCATCTCCTCGCTTTTCCTTGTGCCCCTTTGGCTGAGCCCCCAAAGCGACGGAATACGTTCGAATGACTGATCCATCAGCAGCGAGTAATCGAAGCCGTCTCTTTTTCTTTTCAAGGACTAGTTTGGAGACTTTGACATCCTTGGAAAGGGGGAATCTGGGAAAAAAAGTATACCCCACTGCCAGTACTAGCAGCCCCACCAAAAGAAGGAAGCATCCGGAAACTCTTTTCATTATCCCGGGTAACACCCGGCAAATTGTTGATTTATAACGAAGGGAACAATCAGTTTCAAATCAAAAAGAGAAGATGTCAAAAAGTTCGTTTTCGTAACGATCATTTGGATTTAAAATCTCGCCAAGATAGGTAACTCCAATTTAGGTCTCGTGACAAAATTTAATTATGCCCCTGCTTAGTTGTTTGGTTTCCGCAATCGCCATGTGGCTGGCAATTTGGTTGATCTCACGGCGCGATGAACTGGTGAGTTTAAAACCTGTTTTGCTAATATCGCTGGGAGTGTGTGTCGCGACGCTTTTTGCCCTGAAAATCTTGGGGATATGGGGCTTGGTTTTACTAGTGACCGCCCTAGTGATGGCTTTGAACCGATGGTGTCTGCTTGGATGGATTCAGTCCCTGGGAGTGGCGCTGATCTGGCTCCTGAGTCAGGTGGCGTTCTCCTGGATCGTTGCTCCAATCTTTTAGGAATCAGGCATGTAGAAGAAAGGGCTCCCAATCTTCAATGTCGTGAGTGTTTTTCAGGAAAACGGTAACGGGCATTTCCCGGGGAGCGTACGGTGTTTTCTGGAGTTTGAGCCCCGCTTCCTCTGGAGTGCGATCCGCTTTGCGGGAATTTACATCAGCGGCAGCCAACACGCAGTTTTCCCAGCAAGTGGACCCACCCCGGGACCGCGGGATGACATGGTCAATGTTTCCCTCGCCGGGTCGAAGCTGCCGCCCCGTATACTGGCAGCGCCCACCATCACGCTCCCAAAGGTTTCGCGAATTGAATTTAGGGCGCTTCATGGGTACCTTGGCAAAATTGGATACCACAATCACAGTCGGAACCCGGATGCGTCCATTGGCGGTTCCGATGCTGGCGTCTTCTTCACGAATGGGGAGTTTCTGCCAGTCGTCCCATTTCGTCGGAATCATCCAATCAACCCCCTGAATGTCAAGAGCGGTTGCGACGTCGGAAGCCATTTGGCAAAATGCCTCTGCCGGAGTCCGCGTATTGATCGCCTGCCAGTTACGGTTGAGGACCAAAACGACTTTTTGATGCAAAATACTACTCATTGTATTTATCGTTTGGGATGAGTTGGATTTGGATTATCAAAATTAACCGAGTTTGTCAGCATTTTTATTTTTCCGGGCTGTTCCTGCGATTTAGACGCTTGAATTCGTCGGCATATTATTGCCCGACTTCAAAGTTAGGCAAAAATACTTTTCAAGTTTCCCTATTCAAGTTTTCGAATATGACGAAATCGACAAACTTCCACCTCGATTAGAGAGAGGGTACAATGACCAAGGCAACAGGGTACAATCGATTTCCAGCCGCCTTGGGCCTAAAAACAGACCACCCCGATATTTCTATCAGGGTGGCCACCTCCTTCTTTTGTTAATTGTTCAAAGGTAAGACGGTCAGATTTGGAAAATTTTCATCTTTGGTTCAAGTGAATGCTGTCTTGCCTGATTTACCGTTCACCGCTATAACGGAGGCTAATGTGTGAGCTTTTCCGTCAACCCTGATTTATGTCTGAACCTAATGCTGTTGTTGTGATTGGGGCGGGGCCAGCGGGTTTGACCGCAGCCTATCAACTTGTAAAAAAGGGACGGAAAGTCATTGTGTTGGAGGGCGATCCGGCCAATGTGGGAGGGATCTCCCGAACCGTGGAACATAACGGGTTCCGCTTTGATATCGGCGGGCACCGCTTTTTTTCGAAATCCCAAGAAATCGAGGCGCTTTGGGATGAAATGCTGCCGGAAGCAGGGGATATGCTGACCCGGAAACGCAGTTCCCGAATTCTTTACCGAAACCGCTTTTTTTCCTATCCGCTCAAGCCCTTTGAGGCACTCTTCGGATTGGGTATCATCGAATCAGTCCGGTGCGGTCTATCTTATTTGAAAGCGAGGCTGTTCCCAATTACCCAGCCTAAGAATTTTGAGGAATGGGTTTCAAATCAGTTTGGAGAACGTTTGTTTTCGATCTTTTTCAAAACCTATACCGAAAAAGTCTGGGGCATGCCGTGCACGGAAATCTCAGCGGATTGGGCAGCTCAAAGAATCAAGGGCCTAAACCTTTCCAAAGCGGTCTGGAATGCGTTTTCTTCAATGCTCCCTTCCAAAAATGGACCAGTCGTCAAGACATTGATCAGTAGTTTCCGCTATCCCCGCCAGGGGCCGGGCATGCTGTGGAAAAGTTGCGCGGCAAAAGTCCTGGCAAACGGCGGCGAAATTCGGATGGGCCGCGTCGTCACGGGTCTAAAGTTCGAGGAAAAACGCTGGCAGGTCACCGCAGTCGGCCCCAACGGCAAGCATGAGATGATAGAAGCCAGCCATGTCATCTCCAGCGCTGCCATGCGCGATGTGGCCGGAATGCTTGCGCCCGCCCTGGCTCCCCATGCCATGCGAAGCGCCTTGGCATTGAAGTATCGTGATTTTATAACCGTGGCGGTGATATTGAAGGACGCCCAAGAATTTGATGACCAATGGCTCTATATCCACGACCCAAATGTGGAAGTCGGAAGAATCCAAAACTTCAAAGCCTGGTCACCGGAGATGGTTCCCGATCCATCCCTGAGCTGTTATGGGATGGAGTATTTTTGTTTTGCCCGGGAGGACGGTTTGTGGGCCAGGTCGGATCATGATCTTCAAGACCTAGCGGTCGGGGAACTGGAAAAGCTGGGGCTTTGTCGGAAAGAACAGGTTCTGGAAGCAAGGGTGGTGAGACAACAAAAAGCTTATCCCGTCTATGATGAGGGATATTCAGATCACACCGATGTGGTTCGACGCGAGTTGGAACGGTTTTATCCCGGACTTTATCTGGTCGGTAGAAACGGCATGCACAAATACAATAACCAGGATCATTCAATGATGACGGCAATTCTTTGTGTTGAAAACATAATGAGTGATGAGATAAAGTTCAATCTCTGGAATGTAAACGAAGATGCAGCTTATGGTGAATCTGGTGAAATTGATTATTCAGTCAGCGGATTGCGAAGCGTGCCTCAACCTATAAACAAAAAAATCACTTAAAATTGTATGAAAAAATTCATGTCTTCAAAGAATCTCACGGGCTTTATTGCCACTCTCGTCCTTGGCTTCAGTAGTTTAAGCTACGGGGCCGATAATTTGGAAAGTGCGCTGAAGGAAACCGGCTGGGACAAAATCGTCGGCTTATGGGGGGATGGCACTGGAAACACCTCAACTTTTGCATGGAAGTTTCCTGGAACGGTTTTGGAATCCGTATCCAAGATGGGTGATACTGAGCGATTCACCATGTTCGTGAGAAATGCAAAATCTGGAGCGATTTCGGTCATCTCCGCTGACAACAAGGGCGGAAGCAGCCGGGGCGACTGTGAATTTTCGACCGGAAAAGCGGTTTTTAAAATCACTGCCGCATACCCCGACGGGACTGAGGCCAATTTGGTAATTCATTACACATTGGATGGCGACACATTGGGTGTACAAGTCGAAGGACGGGGAGAAGGGGTCAAAATGAAGCGCCAGTAGTGGAACATTATCTCTCCTGCAAGGATCTAATTATCCATGAAAATAATATATTTGAACCCGGCGGTTATCGCCCTGATAACATTCATTTTTTCGGCGATGTCTGAAGCGAAGCTTCAGGCCGGAGAAAAACTTTCCACCATCGTGGCAGAAACTGGATGGGAGCGACTTATTGGAACCTGGGTCGATCCTGAAACCAAAGGAGAAAATAACAAGACTACTTTTGCCTGGAAGTATGAGGGAGCGGTGATCGAAAGTACAAGTGTCACCAAAATACCAAACAAGGTGACAACGACCCTCTTTGGCAGAAACCAAAAAACCGGGGCGGTATTCGTAATGTCGGCGGACAGCGCAGGTGGAACCAGCAGTGGCGAGGTGGTGTTCACCAAGGGGCTGGCCACTTTTAAAATCGGATATGTTTCCGAAACCGCTGACGTGGGCAATCTTGAGATTCGCTACACCTTGGTCGACAAAGACACCTTGGAGGTAACATTTGTGATGGGACAACCCGTGACGATCAAATTGGTCAGGGCATAGTTTTGCCATTTTTGAAAAGTTAGGGCGGCGAAAGAATTCGCCGCCCTAACTATTAAAAAGGACCAGGAATCAAGCCATCCTCCGCGAAAATCGTTTTCCCAATTCAATGCACCCAAGCCGTAAAGACCTTCCGCGTTCAACGTACGTCTTGAATTTCGGCTGGCTCCGTGAAAATTGATGACGATTAAGAAAAAACTTTAAAAAAACCGCTTGAAGCTTGGTTGTTGTGATGGGAAGTTGC
>JBGSJM010000267.1:0-9285 GCA_041742015.1 Verrucomicrobiales bacterium
TTTTCCTTTTATAGGCTTGTGTTTTCCTTTTATAGGCCTGTCATTCCATTTTGTTTGCCTGTGTGGTGGCAAAAGAGTCACTGGTGTTCCCTTTTCAGCGGGGTCATTTATCGGGGTTCAATGATATTCTGATTAACCAAAGTAAAACAAACCAAATCTTATTTCATTATGGCAAATACCGAATCAACCTTTGCGGACCGCCTTCAGCGCGGACAACAGTTGCACTCCATCATCGCTTCTTTTGATCCCGCCTTCGCCCCGCCGGATGAGGATCTGGAGCCGGTCGAGTTCCTGGCTTTTCTGGAGGAACTGGACACGCTGAATGAGGCCGTGGTGGATGCCGAGGCTGAGTGGAAGAACGCCGTGGCGGCCCGCCTCGCCATCGTGACCGACATCAAGAGCCGGGCGCTGCGGGCGCTTGACCGGGTGAAAAGCAAAAAGGACTGGGATCGCCAGCGCCCCGCCGTGAAGAGTGCCGCGGACGCCCTGCGGGGTTACCGACCCAGCCGGGTCAAGACTCCGCCCAAAGACGACGGCACCCCGGCAGTGATGACCGAGCCCAAGGCCGACCAGAGCTTTGGCGATATCAAGGCGCTGCTCGACAAGCTCATCGCCGCCCTCGGCAAAGTGCCCGGCTATGACACGGGAGCGCCGGTGGAATTGACCATCGCCCAGCTCAAAGCCTTGTGCACCGGGCTGGATACCCAGAACAAAGCCGTGGCTGACCGCGAGCAGGCCCGGCTCGCCGCCCGCGATCCGCGCCGGGCTGGCTACGCCACGCTAAAAGAGCGCAAGATCGCCATCAAAGACGCCACCCGGTCCCAATACGGAGCCAAGAGCGCTGAGTATTCCCAGGCGAAGACCGTGCGGGTTTAGGGAGGGAAGTCTGGTGCACGGGGATAGACTGCCAATTTCGACCAGTCTGTCCCCGAGCGCCATGCACGATGGAAGATTTTTCTTGAAACGCCAATGGAAGGACGGATTTTGCTGAGGAGGGCTCCAAATAATAAACGAACTGGAAGGGTTCCAGTTCGTTCTTCTACAAACCCCATTTAGAGTAAAACTGTTCGCGTGAAATTCATTAAATCACCTTTCGCCATCGGGTCTTTCATCCTCCCATTCGCAATCGCATATTTCGGTGTCCTACATGCGGTCTTTGGACCGCATGCGGAAGGCGACTGGCTCGGGATGGGTATTTTTCTTAAGGCGGGAATATGGCTCGGGATTGCCGGAGTTCTTTCAATCCTTCTGTCGATAACCTCCTTTGTTCGAAAAGAACCAAAAAAGGAGTTGTCTTTGTTGTTGGCAGTGCCCTCCCTACTTTTTCTTTCTTGGATTGCCGTGAGTTTCGTAGAGGGCAATCAAAGTCGTGCCGAATCGAAGAGATTGATGGGTGATTACGCGGATTTTCGGCTGGAGCTGATTGAGAATCCCAGCCTTGCCCTTGAAATCGATTGGGAGAAAGTGTGGGATGTCCGCAGAACGGTTTTGGTAGGAACCTTCCAAGAATCTAGTGTTCCGTTTACGCTGGAGCAACTTCGTGAGCTTTACTCGAAGTTCCCAAGTATAAGAGGCCATTTGTTCGCCCACGAAGCGTGTGATTCAGAGTTCCTTTCGGCTCATTTCGAGGAAGCACTTTCATTGAGTAGGAATGTGAATTACACAATTTTAGCGTCGATCTGCAGCAATAAGAATACACCCCAAAACTTGTTGGAGCGGGTCGCAAACGCAACCGACCTTCCTGCCGGTGCAGTGCATCCGGCAAGACAAACACTTAAGGAAATTCGGCGCGAACAATAAGCGCCGCATACGAAAAACCGGGGACAGACGAAAAAATGTTGCTAGTTCGCTACTTGGCTGGGGATGATATAGACGACGCGCTTCATCAATTTGGTCTTTAGCCCGTTGCCGCGCATCGGAAGCTGAAATAGACTCTATTCAGTCGCTAAATGGAGGCATCTGCCGAAGCAGAACGACCGGGCGTGGCTTGGTGAGTCCATCAGCCTGCGGAAGCTACGCCAGAGCAATGTCACCCTCCATCAGAGCGGGCGTTTGACGTCGTTGAGCGAGTAGTCCGGCTCGTCCGGGCCGTAAGCGCGTGCCAGTCTCTCAACGGCGAGCGTCTCCCAATCAGCACGTTCGGTGTCCGGCCCTGGAAGCAGCGTGACGATGAGCGGCGAATTCGGAGAGAGGTCGAACGGCTCGTCGAGCACGATGCGCTCTCCATTGAAATGAGCTTTTAGGACGGTTGGCATGAGTTATGATTACTCTTCCCGGTCCCTTGCGGCAAGCGCGGATTTCGCTCTTCTGGCCACCATTTATGGGGCCGCACAAGGCGTCAGGCAAAGGTAAATCGGAAAGTGGCATTTCTTCTCTTGGCGTCACAGTGTCCGAAACTGGTTTGGTTCGCAACTGCGCAAGCGCCACGGGACAAAACGAACTTATCTTTGGTCCGTGAAATCCTATTGCTGGCCACCCAGCAGACCGCGCAGACCCTCAGTGACGGCAGCGGGGTTGTTGTTTTTCAGCCCTTCTATAATCCCGGTCGCTCCTGATTTTGGCGGGGCCACGGTCTCGCCACCAGTAGGTGGTTTTACGACCTCTGCGGACGGGCGCGGCGCGGTGACGCTCTTGATTAATCCACCAACTCCACCAGTACCACCTGCAACCTGCTCCATGACGGCTTTCATGGCTTCTGCACTGCCTTCGGAGATACCCAGCAAGTTTCTCACCCGGTCGGAATCAAAGGCAGCGGGAAGGGCACCTCCTTTGAGACGGATCTGAGGGTTGTTAAGTGGACCCCGGCCTTCAACCTCAATCATTTCAGTAACCAGCCCCGTCGCCGCTCCGAGAGGGCCTTCGAGATTTGCTGCGGCGCTAAACGCAGTCAATTGATGAATCAAATTGGCCTGACCTTTGACGAGAACCCTGGTTCCGTCGCTGCGCACGGTCAAATCAGTCGTCATTAAGACACCCTCTTTAATCATGAAGTTTCCTGCTGCAGTACTGAGATTCTGGGAACCAAAAACCGGCATGGCTGCACCCAGCAGGCGATGGATCGGCCCAATCACGGGGACTTCGTAGAGTTGGCTGTTTTTCAAATCCACAAAGCCCACTCCGGTATAGTTCTGAATTTCTTTGGCCGCAGTACCCTGGTAGTCGACATCAAGCTGACCACTCATCGCTTGACTCTTAATGCCTGAATAAGCTCCAATCGACTCCATGGAGAGCCCACGCATGGCTACTTTTCCATTGAAGGACCTGGAAGGATCTTTGAGCATTAGGCTGCCCTGGGCATCAAGATCACCATCAAATACTTTGGCCTTTAAGGATGGAATGGCCAGTTCTCCCCCGCCCAATTTGAAATTACCGTGGATTTGGTTAACGGAGAGCTTTTTCCCATCTTCCATCTGCACTTCCAGACCCGCCCACTGCTCGTAGGAGAAGTCGAGACTGCCATCCAGTGGACTGGCCACTGGAACTCGGCCAGTGGTGATGTGAATTTCCGGTGAATCAAGAAATTTCAGATTCTCGAGCGATTGCTTCAACTCTGGATTGATTTCCGTCAAGAAAGCCACCAAATCAAGGTTCGAACGAACCTCGGTCAGATCAAGCATCTGATCATTCAGTGTATATGTGGCGCTGCCATTGAGAGTACCGCTTTTTCCGTGACTGATGATAAAGTTTGGCAGGGTCAGGACCGCGTTTTCATGATCGTAAGAATAAGCGGCATCAAACGCTTTAAAAGTCATCCCGCCGAGGATAGTTTCCTCAAGGGTGATTGAATCACCCGTGAAGCGCCCGCTGGCTTTGATTTTTGGCTGCGCCTGGTTGGTCAGATCAACATCCACCTTGCTTGTGATCAAGGGCAAAGCTCCCTCTGACTTGACCTTCAGATATTTGGTAATCTCGCCGAGAAGCGCCAAAGACGGCAATGCCCCCGGCCCATCTCCCCCACTGTTTGATGGTGAATTAACCGGCGGAATCTCGATTCGATCAGGCACGGATGTCGAGGTCGGGTTCTCAACAACGGGCGGAGCAATAACCGGAGTCGCCTCGATCACTGGAGGTGCGATGATATTCCCAGCTACCTTTGGAGCATCCACTACGGGAGCAGATTTTGCCTCCGGTGAATCAGGTTCTGGAAGGGGGAGGACGATATCCTTTCTCGGTGCAAATTTGGGTAATCCCTCGCTGGCTTCTTTCGTTTCAATAGGCTCGTCTGTTAGGATAACCGGGCCTGACTGCTGCGCCAGTGTACCGGGATTGGGCAAATTTTCAGCCAGTTTTTGGATCAGGTCTCCGCTGGTCGGAGTGCTGGATGTCGCGTGGTCAGGATTGCGGATCGCAACTTCCTTATCATCTCCCTCGGGCAGAGTGACATTACCTTCGACTTCAAAAAGCATCCCCTCGATTTGTCCCTGCAAATCCTCTATCGCGACACGGTTCTGGTCCAGCTCAATAGAGCCTTTTAGCGATTTGAAATCGGCAACCTGAGCCCCCTTTTCAAACAGACTCAACTGGCTCCCCTTAAACGACAAAACTTTTTTTACCTGATCAAGATCCCCGGTTTTCCAAAGCGTATAGAAATCCGAGTTTAGACCAATGTTACTGACCTTCGCATAGGGAACTATCTTGTTGGCACTTTCAAAAATGGTAACCCCCTCTAATACCACTCCCCTGACTGGATCGTATTTCCAGCCGTCGTAAGAGGCAAAGTAGCCTGCGTCCTCCACTTTTTGGGCCAGACTGGCTTCGAACTTTCGGACAATCCCTCCGCGCATTGACCAGAGGATCGCCGCCGCGCCAATCAGGATAAGTGTGCCAAAGAAAAAGATCGAAGTAAAGATGCTCCAAAAGCTGCCTTGAGATCTTCCTTGGCTGCCCTTCTTTTTGTGATTGGCGGAGAGGCCTGATGTTGCCATGGCGGGCAAAATCCAGGGATCCTCTGCTCCTTCGCTGACGAAGAATTCATTTTTAACATAAACCTCAGCCTTGGGATCTGGCGTGATTAATACCTTCTGTGTAATCTTGGAATCCGCAGCCAGAGTGGCACGCTCAAACTCTGTTTTTTCAGCCTCCACCTCCACTTCTTCTTCCGCAGTGGCTTCCGGTTCATATTGATCCTGGAAATGTTCGGCAAGCACCTCCGGCTCATCTTGAGACACAAGCAGGAGTTCCTCGTTTATTGGCATCGCTTCCGGCTCAATCGCCTCAGGATCCATTGCCAGAGGCAACTCCATGGCAGGCTCGGATTCCGGTTCAGGGTGATTGGGACCGTTTGAAATCCCCACCAAGGTTGGGGCATGGGCATTGGGCTCCTCCCCGGGGCGCGATGCCCTGGTCTTAGCAGCGTCAACCTGGGGAATCAAAAATACAGGCATCGGCGAAGGTTTTGAAACCGCAGGATTAACCAAAACCGGCATCGCAGCTCCAGCCTGAGCCCGTAAGACCGGTGGAGCGAGATGTGAAACTGATACCAGCTTGTTCGGCACGGGATTTTCTGCGAATTGCTTGTGAACCTGCGCCGAAATCGGATTGGGACCAGTTGCAGAGAGTGGCCTGACATCCTGCAACGGCGGAGGATCAATATCTATCGGAGTCGGGGCAAGCAGCCGGACCTGATTGTCAAGTGTATTGGTATCCAGCGCCACTCCGATCCTCTGGGGACGCGACGGCGGTGCCTGCTGCGGCAGCAACGACTCCATCATCCCCGGCAACATCGGTTTATCGGGATTTGGTGACGGCATTGGCACGAACACGGGAGGTGGCAGGGTATGATCAATCATTTCACCAAATCCTTGATTGGCATAGGTTTCCTCACCCTCCTCTGGACGGTGCCCTGGGCTGAGAATTACATTTGGGACGTTCCCGCTTGCGTTATCCATGTTTCAAATGCTAAAAAGCTGGTAACCTAAACTGTAACACCAGAATAATCAGATGCACAAACCGAACCTAATTACCTTATTTACAATAATTCCAGCGGCTATCGCGGCTACAATATTCCCACAAAACAATTCGATTCTCGCTCAGGATTCTACAAATTATCCTACGATTGGGGAAATAATTCGTTATGACAAATCTTTTGATGACTTGGTTGCGGTTGATGCGAAAATCGAAGTCCTCTCTTCCGGTTTCATTTGGTCAGAGGGTCCGGTATGGGTTGCGAAGCCGGATCTGCCCTTCGGCGGCTATCTCCTTTTTTCGGATATTCCCAACAACCGAGTTGTCAAATGGGAGGAAGGGATCGGCGCTGAAACCTGGCTAAAACCATCTGGCTACACGGGCCCGGGTGAATATGGCAGTGAGCCGGGCTGCAATGGCCTGATCCTCGATCAAAAAGGGCAATTAATTTCCTGCGAACACGGCGACCGGCGGATTTCGCTGCTCACCAAAGACGGGGGGAAAATCACCCTGGCCGACCGTTTCGAGGGCAAACGCCTCAACAGTCCCAATGATGCCTGTCTGGGACCGGATAAAGCGTCGATTTATTTCACTGATCCACCTTACGGACTGCCCAACCGATACGAGGACCCACGCAGGGAACTCGATTTTTGTGGCGTTTACCGGATCGCTCCAGACGGCAAAATCAGCCTCTTAACGAAAGAGATGACCCGCCCCAATGGCATCGCCTTTTCACCTGACTTCAAAACCCTGTATGTTGCCCAGTCCGATCCCGAAGCGGCGATCTGGAAATCCTTCCCAGTAAAAGAGGACGGAACCCTGGGTGAAGGAAAACTTTTTTATGACGCGACGGAAAACTTCAAAAAAGATCTGCCTGGTCTGCCTGACGGTCTGAAAGTGGATCAAAAGGGAAACATCTGGGCGACCGGTCCCGGCGGCGTATACGCCTTTAATCCCGAAGGCAAATTACTCGGTCGGATCTCAACCGGGGAAAGAACTGCCAACTGTGGATGGGGCAATGACGGTTCAACCCTCTACCTAACTGCTGACACCTACCTTTGCAGAATCAAAACCAAAACAAAAGGAGCCGGTTGGTAATTCATTGTGCAAACGTTTTTCAATGACGAAACCTAAATTCATTCCCGAATATACGGTTGCTGATTACCGGCTTTGGGACGGCGATTGGGAGCTTTGGAACGGAATTCCGGTCGCCATGTCCCCTTCACCGAATTTCCGGCACCAGAGGGTCAGTCTGAAAATTGCCGCAACGCTTGACAACCAACTCGTTGTCAAGCCTTGCGCAGGAGGTTGTGTCGCCGTTTACGAAATCGACTGGCAGGTGGATCAAACCACCGTCGTCAGACCCGATGTGATGGTGCTTTGCGAAGAACCCGTCGGGGATTTTGTCGAATCACCTCCCACATTGATCGCGGAAATCCTCTCGCCCTCCACCCGGAAAAAGGACCTGACGGCGAAACGCGAACTCTATGCCACCGAAGGAGTAAAGTATTACCTGATTTTCGATCCGGATGACAATAGCGCCCAATTTTTTCAAGTTGAAGAGGAAACTTACCGTTTGATTCCAAACAGCATCGAACTTCGCCTGGATGATGATTGCGTTGTATATCTGAAAGTCGACGACATTTTTGGCTGATAATCGTCCGCTTGTCCCATGCGTTGATCAGTCGGGCACGTGATTCCGCCAGCTTGCCCAATGGAATTTTCGGTTAGATTGCTTTTTTGATATGAATCTGCCACCATTTGGAAAACACTGCTCGGGTCCGATTAGCCGCCGAAGTCTTTTGGAATTCGGAGGCATCAGCCTTCTGGGACTGGGAGCCAGCGACTTTCTGCGCCTCAAGGCGGAGGCCCAGACCAATCAAGCGGTCTTTGCAGATCGCGATACCTCGGTGATTTTTATCTGGCTGCCGGGCGGCATGCCCCACATGGAGACCTATGACATGAAGCCGGATGCTCCATCGGAGTACCGGGGCATTTTCAGCCCAGTTAAGACCAATGTGCCGGGGATCGAAGTCTGTGAGCATCTTCCCCGCCACACCAAAATTGCTGATAAATTTACCATCATCCGCTCGATTCATCACGAATTTGCCGACCACGGCGGGGCTCACAAACGGATGATGACCGGCCGCAAACCAGCCACCCCCACCGGCACGATCAACGATGCCCCGGCCATATCCTCAATCGTAAAAACCATTCTCGGCGGCAGCATAGGGAATTCGGGACTTCCCACCTGCGTGGCGGAGGTCGATAGTGGTCGGCAAGGGATCGATACCTTTGCGATGGGCCCAGCCTGGTTGGGTGCGGCGGCGACTCCCTTTATGGTGACCGGAAACCCCGGGGCGGATGGCTTTAAAGTGGACAATATCGGCGTAAAAAAAGAGATGGAGACCCGGCTCGATGACCGGATCTCGCTTCTCGGCGAAATGGATAATTTCCGGCGGGAATTCGATAAAAGCGGGGCCATGGATGCCATGGATTCCTTTAATCGCCAGGCCATGGAAATGCTCCTCAGCAGCACAGTGCGCGATGCCTTTGACCTCTCCAAAGAGGATCAGAAAACTCGCGAGCGCTACGGGATGCACGCTTATGGCCAACGCGCTCTGATGGGCCGTCGGCTTGTCGAGGCGGGCAGCCGGTTTGTGACCATGGTCTGGGAAAACCCATTCCCCGGACAACCCACCCCGAAAAACTGCGCCTACAACTGGGACTGCCACGCGGTCAACTGCCACATTTTCGAAGATTTCAAATGGCGAGCACCCGTTTATGATCAGGCCCTGACCGCCTTGATCGAAGATGTCTATGAGCGCGGGCTCGACGAAAAGACCCTCATCGTGGTGGGCAGCGATTTTGGCCACACTCCAAAAATCAACGAACAACGCGGCACCGCCAACGGACTCATGCAGCCGGGCCGGGACCACTGGCCCAGGGCCATGTCCGTGTTGGTATCAGGGGGTAAAACGAATACCGGCCAGATCATTGGCGCGACCAATTCCAAAGGTGAACACCCCGTCGAGCGGATCATGACCCCAAACGATCTCTGGGCATCGGTTTACCGACACCTCGGGATCGATCACACCGCTTATCTCACGAATTTGGAAGGTTTGCCCATGCAGATTTTGCCCTTTGGAAAGGTGATCAACGAGTTGGGGATTGCCTAGGTGCGGTCTTTGGGGTAGATGGAGAACAGGAGTGACTTCTCCAATTCTCGACCCATTTCATGACCATACCTGACATCACCGAACGAATCTGTGCCTTCCGCGATGCCCGCGACTGGATGCAGTTTCACAGCCCCAAGGAACTCGCCATCGCCATCACCGCCGAGGCGGGCGAGCTTATGCAACACTTTGTCTGGCAACAGGG
>JBGSJM010000268.1:0-20950 GCA_041742015.1 Verrucomicrobiales bacterium
TTTTCCTTTTATAGGCTTGTGTTTTCCTTTTATAGGCCTGTCATTCCATTTTGTTTGCCTGTGTGGTGGCAAAAGAGTCACTGGTGTTCCCTTTTCAGCGGGGTCATTTATCGGGGTTCAATGATATTCTGATTAACCAAAATAAAACAAACCAAATCTTATTTCATTATGGCAAATACCGAATCAACCTTTGCGGACCGCCTTCAGCGCGGACAACATTTGCACTCCATCATCGCTTCTTTTGATCCCGCCTTCGCCCCGCCGGATGAGGATCTGGAACCGGTCGAGTTCCTGACTTTTCTAGAGGAACTGGACACGCTGAATGAGGCCGTGGTGGATGCCGAGGCCGAGTGGAAGAACGCGGTGGCGGCCCGCCTCGCCATCGTGACCGACATCAAAGACCGGGCCCTACGGGCGCTTGACCGGGTGAAAAGCAAAAAGGACTGGGATCGCCAGCGCCCCGCCGTGAAGAGTGCTGCGGACGCCCTGCGGGGTTACCGGCCCAGCCGGGTCAAGACTCCGCCCAAAGACGACGGCACCCCGGCGGTAATGACCGAGCCGAAGGCCGACCAGAGCTTTGGTGACATCAAGGCCCTGCTCGACAAGCTCATCGCCGCCCTCGGCAAAGTGCCCGGCTATGACACGGGAGCCCCGTTGGAATTGACCATCGCCCAGCTCAAAGCCTTGTGCACCGGGCTGGATACCCAGAACAAAGCCGTGGCTGACCGCGAGCAGGACCTGCGCGCCGCTCGCGACCCGCGCCGGGCAGGCTACGCCACGCTAAAAGAGCGCAAGATCGCCATCAAAGACGCCACCCGCTCGCAATACGGTGCCAAGAGCGAACAGTTTGCCCAGGCGAAGACCGTGCGGGTGTAGGGTGGAATCCCCACGTTCTTGAAGCTTAGCCTGGGGTTGGCGATAGGCTACCCCGGGTTTACCGTGGTATTTTAAGTCTTCACATTAACGAAAAGGTCGCCGTAATATAGGGTTCTGGTCGAGACATCCGAAGGCTTCTTTTTCCATCCCCATTTATAGATTCCGAGCTTCCAGTATGCGCGGGTGTCGCCCGCATAGGCATTGGGTTTTCCGGAGGCATCCAGAACACGCACATCGTCTTTGAAAAGTTGGAGCACAGCTTGTGGCCCTTTCGCATCGGCTACATAATGCAGCCGCCATTGGCCGCCCATTTGATCGCGAGAATGTAGAGGATGAGAAAAATGTCTGTGAGATCTGTCTGATGCCTCTCATAAAAAAGATCTCGACACCTTTCCGGGCTTTTTGTTAGCCTTTCCCGTGATCCATCGGCGGTCAGGAAACCGAAAATTTTCCACCACCCATGTCCATTCACTTGGAAAAGCGGGATTTTTCAATATTTGGACCACTCCCGGACCAGGGGCGGCAGCTTGTCACATGCTTCAAATGAAAGGCCAAAGGAATAGCACCGCTCAGATGATCCATTCCCTTGTCCCCATCGGCCAGCCCAGTGAGATTCGTCTCCAGAGGCACTTTTGCTTTGTGATGCGCTTATCGCCCGATGCGAACAATAAAGGCGCTGGTGGCAACCGGCGATGACGTCGCTTGTTGTATTCAAGCTTGACCCCGCCGGTGCCACACCTTAATCGTTCGCCCAACCAACAACACCACTCATATCGACTCACATGGACCCAAAACAGCTATTCGCAGATTCTCGGATGTCGGGCTATTGCGTCTATTGTGGTGGCCCACCGAAAACGTGGGATCACGTTCCATCTCGTGTGCTCTTAGACGAGCCATTTCCCGATAACTTGCCCATCGTTGAGTGCTGCACAGACTGCAACCGTGCCTTTTCGTTACACGAGGAATATGTCGCTTGCTTTCTGAGTTGCGTCACCGCTGGCTCCACCGTTCCAGAGCAGCAGCCCCGTCCGAAGATCACCCGCATTCTCAGAGATTCTCCGGCTATAGCCGCCCGCATCGAGTCCTCGTTGCTTTCATCCGACTCGGATGAGATTGTCTGGAGTCCCGAGCATGATCGGTTCAAGACGGTCATCGTGAAGCTGGCGAGGGGACACATCGCTTTTGAGTTGAGCGTGCCGAGGATAGATGAGCCGACCTCCGTTCACATGATGCCCTTCGCTTTGATGCCCCCAGACTCAGTAGCTACATTCCTATCAGATCAGCCCACTCATCTTTGGCCTGAGATCGGTAGCCGTGCATTCGTTCGAGCCTCTAAGACGCTCGCCAGCCCAAGTGTTGACGCTTGGCGCATCGTTCAGCCGGGGCGCTATCAATATCTTGTGAGCCAGTCGGAGGGCGACTTTGTGCGATTGCTGATTGCTGATTACTTAGCCTGCGAGGTACGCTGGGACTGACCAAGGACAAAGGAATAGCATCGCGCCGATGATCCATTCCCTTGTCTCAACTCCCTTGTCCCCTGTAACCAGTTTTCTTAAAAAGGCGCCTTCAGACCCACTTTCCGCCATCGGTCGTGAGGACCCTGCGAACGCGGATGCCGTGATATCAGCGACAGCGACTCACCCGAAATCCCGCCACCCTCCCGCCCCATGATAGACCCAAGTTCTCGGAAAAACCCCTTGTCAGATCGGGGATCTTCCAACAATCTTGTTCCAACATCTCTCGTGAATATCACCTTTTGGGAGCATACGAATAAGTATTGTTCGCAGAAGAAACACAAGAACACGAAACCTTAACGAATTTAATGCAAAACGACATGAAAAAACTAGCAGCGGGACAGATTATCATAAAGGCAGAGGTCGCGGCACTTTTAGGACTCGTTCAAGCACTCGCGAAGCAAGCTGGGACGAACCAGATTGAGGGGCTACCCCTTCTCGAATATTTTGTTGCACAACGAAGGTTACAGATTCAGAATGAAATTTCTGCAACCGATGGGTGCAAAGAACTTGAAGAAATTCTGATGGTAGCTGCTGATCAGAAGTTATTGTAAGTTTAATCATAATTTTCCAAAATAAACTAACTGCGAACAACGCGCTGCACTCAACGCGGGTAACGCCGGACTTTCGCTTCGTTGTTTCATGATTTTTCTCCGCGTCAGTGAGCTTGAGTGTTAGGCAAGATTATAATGTTACCTAGAACGACAGTCTTCATTGATGGAGAAAACCTACTAGCTAGGTTCGAGGCAATGTTGGCAACGGGGCTCGAGATCACTAGTGGGACCAAGTATTCGCCTGGCCGGTTCGTTTGGCACCCCAATCTATCGAGCATCATCCTACGGTCAGTATCCCGAATTTGCTACTACACGGCATTCGTGGCGTCAGACGACGGAATTTTTGAACTCCGAAAGGAGATCGCGGAGATCGAGTACGGTAGAAAGGAGGCACAGGACAAGGTTCAGGCTTCGGTCGTTCCATTTGTTTTCAAGAAGGAGAAACAAAAATCAAAGTCGAAGAGCGTCGATATCAACCTCACTACTGACATCCTGAGAGGCGCCTACACTAACGGATATGAGCGCGCATTCTTGATCTCTGGTGACGGCGACTACGTCCCGGTCGTGCAAGACGTGATGCGGCTTGGGAAACAAGTCTACATAGGAGCTCTATCTAGCGGGCTTAACCGCGAACTTCCCGTGGTCGGCGATCATTTTTACAATCTGGATTCGCAATTTTTCATGAACCCTCCCCAACCCGCCTAACAATAATCGCCAGCCAACTGCTTCCCGTCGCCAGCGACCTGACGTTCTGCCTGAAAACATGCCTTCAATCGATCTTCCATATCGTCGTCCGGCGTCGCTGAGTGATCCGTTTCACGACTTCACTGAGGATATGCTTACCGAGATCCTAGAGACTCCCGACAAGCAAATGACTTGGTGGCATTATCAGCAGATCCTCGGCCCGTATCTGCCAGCCGGGTCCTACGAGGTAACTGCTTATTTCCTACCTCGGGCATTCGACCACATTCGCAGTCATGACGATGATGCGCTTGAGCTGGTCACTTCTTTGGCATGGTTCATTTCAGAGTATCGCTCGAAGTTGGAGTCCGACGGAGCGCTTGATGCATGTCGCAATCTGATGAGCAGTTGCCTGGATCAGTGGACGGCAGAATTCACGGTAATTCACTTTGATCGTGCTGGCTGCCAAGAGAAGGGATGGGGGCTTCGTTATTTCGATTACGTCAAACTCGCGGAAGTGGTCGCGGAGGGCACATGCGATCTCGTACGATTTAGTGCCCACGCAGATATCGCCATTGAGCTTTACAAGCGGGTTGCCAGGGAGGGAGCAGCTCCGATTGAGGCGGCCTGGTATCTTGAATTTGCCCGTCAGCACTACACTGACGAAGTTAGAACTCCTCCCAAACAAGGCGAGATCATCAAGATCATTGAAGACAAAGATATTGCGGAGCGGTCGGCCCAAATCGTTGCAGCGGAACTCGACGGATTCGCAGATTTTCCGTCATATTGGAGGGACACTTTTAACGGGCTTGGCATCGAGAGCGTCCCAACACCTACCTGGGCAGAACCAGACGGTGAAGGACCACCGGCTACCCGCTCTGAGTTGAATTGACCCTGTTGACTACAGCCCTTAACGCTTTAGAAGGAGTCCGTCTCTGTCTCCGCGATCTCCGCGCCTCCGCGTGAGTCCCAATTTTTCATGAACGCGCCGCAAATCGCGCCACAAGGTATGACGGATCATTTCAGAGACTTTCTTCTTCTTTTTACCTGTGAGGCTGCTTCTTAGTGCTTTGCGATATCAGCAACAGCGACCATCCGTCGACGGATCAAAGTGGGAGAGACGTCAGGAACCCGTTTTCGGGGATGATGCGGGATGTATCCACGTTTCGAAGACTGGAAAGAACTTCGTTATGGTCATCGAATCGCGCGATGGCACCAAGTGGGTCAGTAGCATGGACGGGATCATCTGGGAGCGCCAGGGCCTGCTCCATCCAAAGGATGACGGCTCGCCCTACGACAACCCCTACGATGGTCATAGTGCCCAAGATGCTGAATTCGCCACCCAGTTGGTTGAAGTGTTGGAGGCCCAAGGCATATCCTGTTGGATTGCGGGTTGAGTCATGACGAAGCCCAGCGCCCGATTGCACGGCAGGTGATCACTCGCCGGTGAGTTCGTCCCATGACTTCAATCCGGTAATGGGCAGTAGCGTAGCTGAGGCGGCGTCCCAATCTGGTGTTCCTGCGGCGCGGAACACTTCCCAGATCCGTTTTTTGCTACGGGGATCGGCAATGGAGTTCGGTGCGTTGCTCCATAGGCCTAGCCGCAGGCCACCTTCGTGGGCGTGATCGACATGGCGATGGTAGATGAAGGCGTCCACCAGCGGCAACTTGCGGCATTTCTCCCAGGCATAGGCGTAGGCAGCGGCCTGCAGGGTTTCACCGTCCGGTTCGAGCAGCGTGTGAAACCCCTGCTCGGAAAGGATGACCCGGCGCGGATCTCCTTGGAAAAGCAATTCGGCCTTTCTGAGATGGCGACACAGGACTTCGAGGTTCTTGAAGGTGACTTTGTTAGTTGAGCTGTCGCTGATCACGGTCTTGTCTGCCCAGGCGCGGGGGTTGCCGAGATTTTCCGGATAGGGATGCCAGGCCACATGCCAGTCGAGGTCGCCGGTGAGCTTGGCGAAGGCATCGAGGTAATCGCGTCCACCCGCAGCCTCCTCCGCGCTGATGTTGTGCATGCCAACGCCCCAGTGATGGTCGAAGGAAATGTAGAGCCGCGCATTCGCAGAGGCCGAGCGTACCCCGCCGTGAACGATGCGGAAAGCCTGCGCGTAGTTATCCACGGCCTCTGGCAGGGTCTTTTTGCCCATGTTTGACCAAATCCAGTGGGAATTCACTTCGTTGCCGACGATCCAGCCCCAGACTCTGCCGCACTCGGGGCGAGCCCCGTTCCAGCGCGACGCCATTTCCAGGCTAACGGCTTTTAACCAGGCGCGTCCTTCGGGCGTCACGGAATTAAAACCGGCCACCGTGTATTGGTAGTCCTTCCGCGCATCCGGGTGGACGATCAAGTCATCGACCACCTCGTTCTTCGAGGGGTAGACGAGAACGATCAGATAGACGAGCACACCTCGGTCGGAGAGCGGTTTGATCTGGGAATCGAGGCGCCTGAAGTAGCTTTCTTGGAAACTGAACTCGAAACCATCCACCACGCGCTTTGGGTTTTCAGGCTTTTTTTCCAGATCCACGAGGCCGGCGATATTGATGTTAACTCCCGCATGATGGATGCCAAGCGCGAGCGCGTCATCCTTCATCTGCACCTGCAGGCCTTTGATCGACGGGGGCTTGGGAAACGGTGTGGTGTCTTGCCCAAACAGCGGTGCCATCAAGGACAAACACAGCAAGGCGGTGGTTCGGAAATGCATGAAATCGATAAAGCAAGGTCAGGGTGAGGGTGCCGGGAGCGCCGAGACAAACACGCCAGTGTCAGGAGCTTTGCCGGAGTAAAAGGAGACGTAGTGGGTGTTGCCGATCACGGTCGCGTTGGCGTTGCCTGCATCCCACGGAATGTTGCTGCCCATGGCGACAGGCTCGGACACGGGCCAATTCTGCGGATGGCTGAAAATGCGCTCGGGATCGACAACTCGACGCCGGAGAACTCCGGCACCGCGATGGTAGTGGTAGTTGCTCACGAGGCCAGTCTTGGCGTCGAGGATTAGGCTGGGCGTAGAGCCACGGATGTCGCTGATGTTGGTCTGCGTTCGCGTCCAGGTTTTGCCATAATCCGTCGAGGTCAGTTGAAACTGAGCGGGTCCAACTTCAGTCCGTGCGATGGCGAGAATCCGTCCGTCGCCGAGATGAACGGCCGCAGGTTCGGTCGGCCACTCGGGTTTCGTCAGGCCAGTTTCGATGGGCGTCTGCTTCCACGTCGCGCCATTGTCACTGCTGGTCAGCGTGCCCCAGGCGTTTGTTGGTTTGTCTCCATAATCTCCAGCGAACCACAGGGCCATGAGCCCAACGGTGGGGACGGCAAAGACATCCGTGATCTGCATCGGCCGCACCTCGAGATTCGGCTTCGTAACGAGGGTGAAGGTGACGCCATCGGTGGAGCGATAGAGATCGTGGTGCCACTCCCCCTTGCCGATGCGGCGCACCCAGAGGAGCAGCGCGCCGTCAGCATCGAGTCCTTTCCCGACTTCGACTTCACCGTAGCCGGGCGAGTCGGCGACCACGGTTTCCGCCGTCCATGATTTGCCGCCATCCCCAGAGGTGCGCGCATAAACGGCGCGATCATCGTCGGCGATGGTGTGGGCCTTGCCCCGGCTATACACGCAGATCAGCTTCTCGCCGATTGCCTGAAGCATCGGCCACGAGTTGTAGCCCTTCGCTTCTTGCACGACCAGCGGCTGGGCGAGCGCCTCCCGTGGCGTCACCTTCACCATCGCGAGGCCTGTGGGCCGAGTAAACGTGTCTCCTTGGTCAGTCGGCTCGCGCTGAATGCGAACCCAAAGCGGCGAGGTCGGGTCCACCGGGTAATACGACTCCAGCAGGATGGTGCGCGAAACGAAAGGAACAGTAGTCAAAGCCGTGCGCACCGGCGTGCCCAGCACATAGCGCTCCATGATGTCAGCGCCGTCAACCATCTGCGAGAGATGCACGCGATAGACATCGTCAAAGCTCGCGCTCGTCGTCTCCTCATTTGTGATCACGACGATCTCGATCTTCACCGCCGCGCACTCGCCCGGCAGCCCCGTCACCACGCCCGCCACCGACTGCCCCGCTGTGCCTCCAGACAAGGACCACACCGGAACGTGCGTGGAGCCTTTCGACATGAGCACCAGCGAAGGCTGCCCCGTTGCGATGGACATCTGATTCGCATTGAGGCCGATAGGCACCCAACGGCTCGCGGCTCGCTTCTCAACTACCGCCGAAGTCTTCTGACTGGATGAATCCACAGGCGCATCCGCTCCAAAAACGGTCACGGTGAAGGCCTGCAGCGAGAGGCAGAGGAAGGTGGTTCGCATGATTGCCTCAATGAAGCGGTCTCTTTGTCTTCTTATCTTTGTCTCCACAAGCCCTGATCGTACGAGTGCGCAACCGAATGTCAAACTCTGATTGAGGAAAGAAGGCATGGGGTAAACACCTCATTGTGCCACTTCCTGTAAATCATTACGGTGCAGGCATTGAGTGTAGAGTCGTGAATTCCTCTCGATACAATACCCGTTCTTCCCAATTTTATGAAAAAGATACTTGCCTTTCAATTGATGATAGCCATTTCTGCTCTGGCGACCAGTCCCCTTCATTTTGCACAGGCCCAATTGGTTCTGCCCGATGAAGTGATTCCGGGTCAAGAGGTGAAGCCGGAAGACCGGGGCAAAGAAGAACCTGCAGAGGCCCAGGAAAATGGAAATTCAGCAAAGGGTCGAGGCAAAGCAGAACCGGCAGAGGCCCCGGAAAATGAAAAGGCAGCAAAGGGCCGCGGCAAAAGAGAACCCGGAAAGTCGGGGAAATCCCGCGACCAGAAAACTGATCCCGCAGCCCCGGAGACTCAAAACCCGCCGGTTCCTGTGGGCCGTGTGGAGAGGATCCCGATGACTCCTCAAGTGCAAACTCCCCCGGTAACCAAAACCCCAGGCGTCCCTCAAACCGCGCCAAATCCTCAAACAGGTGGCAAAGGGGTAGTTCGTAACAATCCACTTCAACCGAGGGTTCCTGGGAATCGCCCTCCCAATATTTCCAAGGGTGGATCAAAAGCATCTCCGAGACAACCCGCCCCCGATCCGGTTCAAAAATTGCCGCCAGCTGATCCGACCCTAGAAAAGGAAATCACCCGGACCACTGAGAAAGTCGAAAAAGAGGTCAATCAGAAAAAAACATCCATCAAGACGGAGGGTGATGCTTTGGACATCATCCGGAAAGTTATCGGTGGCAATAGCGAGATTTCCCGGACCGAGAACCAAAGAGACCTCCGGATTGAACCAGACCGTTTGCGCGACGGCCGGTCGGAGAACAAGGATCCCTCCAGGGATGCATCCGTGTCTTATCTCTTAAAACGATTCCAGGGCAAAGCAACACTCTCGGAGGCCCCACCTGCCATGCGTCAAGCCCCACGCCCTCCCCCGACCAGACCGGACGATAGAAGATTTTCCGACCGCAACCAGCGTCCCGGCCAGGACTACGATCATGACCCCAGTTATCTGGAACGTCAGCATCCTGTTTACAATGGTCAACGACACGTGCGCTACAAATCGAGAGCGGAAATTCCAGCGATCCTGCTTGCTGTGTCGGCTCTAAACCGCATTCAGATCCGCAACTACAACGAATTATCTTATCTCCCTCCCACCGGTTTTGAAGTGGCACCTGAGTACCGGGACCAAAATGCGCCGGTTGTTTCCTACCAAGTTGATCCCAATTCCATGGTGAGCCGGGAAGATATCCTCTTTCTCCAGGGATCGACCTCGTTTGCAGACCGGAATTCATTCGCGACGATTCGCGATCTTGCCGTGGCGATGGGTGATCCATCCCTGGCAAGAGAGCGATTCGTGGTCGAGGGACACGCCTCAGCCGAGGGAGGTTACGATTCAAACTTGGCGCTCTCACAGCGTCGTGCCGAAAGAATCGTTCGCGATATTGTCAGGTTTGGGGTTTCCGAGGATCGGCTCGTCCCGGTGGGCTACGGCGAAAGCGAGGCCGCCTATACCGCAAGCGATCCAGATCAATACAGACGGCTTGACCGAAAAGTGGTGATCTTTCGTATGAGTAGGTGATTTCGCCGATCGCTTCTTGACTTGCGCCAAAGCGAAGCCGGCGTTAAAAATGAAGCCCTGAAAGGTGCCTTAAGTTGACACGAATGGGGTACAGTCCCCGACCTAACAGGGTACAATTCTGGCTATATTTGGCGCTTATGGAAAAAGAAGATTTACCCTATCGCCCCTGCGTGGGAGTGATGTTAATCAACCGGGATGGCTTGGTATTTGTTGGGCAAAGGCTTGATCAGCCTGGGGGTGAGGCCTGGCAGATGCCCCAGGGCGGGATTGATGAAGGTGAAGAGCCCCTCACAGCGGTCCTGCGTGAATTAGGTGAAGAAACCGGAATCTCATCTGACAAAGTCAGTCTGATTGCTCAATCGGTAGGTGAACTATTTTACGACCTGCCCTCGGAACTGCTGGGCAAATTGTGGAAGGGAAAATGGCGTGGGCAGCGCCAACGCTGGTTTTTGTATCGCTTTGAAGGAGAGGATAAGGACATCAACATCCAGACTGTTCACCCCGAATTTGCCGAGTGGAAATGGCTGGAGCCCGCCGCTTTGCCGGATGTGATCGTGCCCTTCAAAAAAGCACTGTACGAACAAATCCTCGCTGAGTTTGCCCAGCATTTAAATGGCTGATGCCGGGCGGTCGATCTTATTTTCCGCCTTTTCCTTTGCCCTGGCCCTGACCAGGATTGGATCGCTCTGGAACTGGAATGGCAGAGGTTCCAGAGCCCAGTTCGGGCTTGTTAATGACTTGATTAATCGCGTCGATTGCTGATTGGGCGCTGCTGATATCCCTGGCATTTACGTTGACTGGCGAGTGACCGGGAATGGACAAAATAAAGGCAAATTCATTCTCCACGCCGAAATTACTGGCGATCTTTCGGTTGTCCCCTGCCGAAATGCTGGAAATCTTCTGGGACTCGGTGGAATCTAATTTCAATAAACAAAGGGCGAGATTCCAATTGGCCCAGTTTCGGAAGTCGCGGTTAAACACGACGTTCTTCTCGACCTGTGCACTCTCCGGGTCATCCGTGATTAAAAATACAGTCAGGAGGGGGAGCCCGAGTTGGGCGGCCTCTTTTTCGGCATTGTAAAATTGAGGATTCCAGTTGGCGACTCTCCCGGTGAGCTTTTGGAATCGCTCCACAAGGGCTTTGATCGCGCCAAGATCGCCTCCGTCTGTGAGGCTGCTCAAAAAGGCCTGATCCTTCTCACTCAATTGACTGATCGTGAGAACGAAGGGTGCGTATGTTCCCTTTTTGATTACACCGATTTCATCACCTTGTTTGGCGGCAATTTTGACATCGATGGACCGACCATTCGGATCCGCAATGATTCGGTCAATAGGATAGGTTGTCCGGGGAGCTTGAACCGGGGTGTTCGTTGGCGTAACTGGTTCATTTTCATTTTCAGAAGAACCCGGAGCCTTTGTCGGCACATCATTGATATCCGTGCAACTGCTGAGCAAAAAGACGCAGGTGATCATCAAACCTAAGATTCTCATGGTTATGTCTATAACATTGGAAACGAAATTTTCACGAAATTTTGGCCAACATTTTGGTTGAAATGCATGGCTTTCTGTTTTCCAATACGTGTTCCTCGCTTTCTGTATACTTACCATGGAAAACTCCGATTCAGACAAACCGAAAAAAGGCGATGTAAACCTGCCTCCCATCAAACTACCGCCGCCTGATCCTTTTGATACCCGAAACAGTAATGAGGGGAAGAATACGTTTTCGAAAAAGTTGAAAAATCAGGATAAGAAGAAAAAGGGGCGTCACCCCACCGACGCGTATCAGGATGTGCGTCGCGAAAAGAAAGGGGCCGGGTGTTGTGCCAGCTTGGGCTGTCTTGTAGTGTTGATCTTTTTGCTGGTGGTTGGGGCCGTTGGTTTCGCAGGATATGTGATGGCAGGCGATTTAAAAGGTTACACCTTGGTAACGTTACGGGAAGATGAAGCAACCGTGTCGGAAGCACCCGCAGAGCCGACTCTTTATGTTGGGCAGAAACGGTTGATTTACAACGTGCCGCAGACCAGTGTGCCGGTTGCGATTTTCGCAGCAGAAATTGTTGTGCAGGGCGAATTTCAGGAGTCTCTCCATCTGCGCGGGGCGAAAGTGACCTGCCAGGGAGGTTCGATTTGCCATAAAAATCTGGATGTCTATGCCGTGGAATACATTGATGAAGGCATCCAGGTCAACGGAGAGAAAAAGGGCAAAACAATCAAGTAACGCATTTATCAGGTGGGTTTGATTAAAAGCTCCTGATATCCACTTTCTGGGTCGATCTCCCTGGAGAATTCCCAGCCATCCAGGATGGCGATAACGATCTCCGCTGTGGTGTAGATCAGTGAGCCTTCTTTGAGATGGCCACCAATCATCACTCCTTCTTTATCACTCACAGCAATGTGGAGGTGTGAGCCGTTACTGCTGAGTGTTCCCGAGAGGGCTACAATTTCAAATGGCCCCTTGAGTTTGGAAACTTCGTTCTGATTGGCGAAACGGATCGCAACTTCGCTCAGGCTCCCGACGGCGGAAACGATGGACGAAGCCTTCCAGCGATGGATTTGGGTAAGGTGGTCCAGAGCTGCTTTCAGATCTTCGCCGGGCTTCAGTCTAACTGGGTGGCTTTTCATGGTTGCGGTCCTGTTCAGGCCCATTCAAACAACCCTCGGACTTTAGCTTTAGCAAGCTCGGCTTTGTAATGCTCATGTTCTGAATAATTGAATTAAAACTGTCTGCTGAGACTTCTCCCATTAAGCAAATCTGAATCCAGTTTCTCGTCCGCAAGTAAACGCTTTCTCCCGCTAGATGAATCCCCAGCTCCTTCAGTGCGGTCGTCATTTCTAATCCATTAATCCCTGGTGGTAAGGGAATCGTAAAGACGGCTGGCGAAGCGGAATCAGCATCAACTAGGATCGGGATCCCGTTATTTTTCAATATCTCCCGTAACCGGGCAGCCAGGGCGAAGCTATGCTGAAACCGTTCCCCGGCATTTTTAAACGACAACAGAGCTGTGGAAAGTGCTGCAATCAGATTTGATGACTGGGTGAACGGGATTTTTTCTTGTTCATAGTAATATCCGAGATCCAAATACCTCGGCAGCTCCCTGGAACTCTTGATTTCATGATTATGAAAAACCATCGCGAGCCCCGGATAAGCACCGAGGGCTTTCCCGCTGGAGCCACTCGCCAGATAGATGGAATCGAGGGACAAGGGATACGCCCCTATTGCACTGACTGCATCCACGCAGATTTTGATGCCTGATCGTTGCCCCAGCGCGCAAATCCCCGCCAAGTCGTTTTTCATCCCGGTGGAAGTTTCACAGGCTACCATCCAGAGCCATTGGTGGGATGGTTCGAGTCTAGCAGCCAACTCATCCAATGAAATGGGCTCGCCCCACGGCTTTTTGATAACATCAAATTTCAGCCCAAAACGAGAGGCGTGATCGATCAATCGTTCCCCAAACTCTCCGTTGGTGAGGATCACCCCTTTTTGATGAAGCAGGGAAAGTTGGGCCGCAACCATGTCATTGCCCAGCGAACCTGAGCCCAGAGCGATCACGGTCTGACGGGCTCCGGTCAGGGCACAAAGGCGGGATTCGCAGGTTTCGAGGATATCCCGGAATTCGATGGATCGATGTGATATCGGGGCCTGGGTGAAGGCTTCCCGCACTGCCCTCGACAGATTCACCGGTCCGGGCAGGAAATGATAAATCGTCGGCTGGTGGTTGATGATTTTTCGGGTGCTCGACTCAAATGCCTCCAGTTCCACATACATGGGTTGATAATAGGCCCCCTCTTTTCCTACCAACGGCCCAAATGGTACATACCCCATATGGTGATAAAGCTTCTCCTGTCGGGTCGTCCCGGAAATGACGGCGAGATTCCAGTGTTTGCTGCGATTAAACTCCGTCAAAAAAGCCAGCAATCCTTTGAGGATTTGTCCGCTTCGGCCGCCCGGCACCACCGCCAGCAGCCGAATCTCAACGATTTTTCGATTTTTCGGTAGGTATTGGTCGAGATTTTCCAATTTGCCGTCCAGCGAAAAAGGCCGCTGATCGCGCAGAGCCATCATCCCCTGAAGCACTCCTTTTTTCAGGCAAATAAGATAATTGTTTTCGGGATGGAACTTATCAATCAGGCGGCCCGAAGAATTTGGTTCGTGCTGGGGGATTTCTTCGACGAAAGTCAGGTAGTTTAGTCTGAAAATCTGATCAAATTCCGAATCGGTCTCTGCCACTTTAAAAACGTAAGATGAATCTGGCACTGGCTTCATAAATTTTTGAACAGAAGATAAGAGGCACCGCGCCCCGTCCTCACTCGGGGCGACAAAATTCCTCGGCATAACGTTCGATGGCAACAGCTCTGCCAGTGCTTTCATCCACATCTACGATCACGCCTCGGATCGAGACATTTCCCTTGGCCACGGGGAAACGTTGGGGTAATCCGGTTATAAATTTGTTGACCACCGGTTCGATAGTCCGACCCAGGATCGATTCACTCGGACCGCACATCCCGGCATCACACAAAAAAGCGGTCCCACCGGGGAAGATCTGCTCATCAGCAGTTTGCACATGAGTGTGAGTCCCCACCACCGCGGAGACCAAACCGTCCAGAAACCGCCCCAGGGCGATTTTTTCGCTGGTGGCTTCCGCATGGATATCCACAAAAATCACTTGGGCACCCTCTTCCTCCCGCATTCGTTTGACCTCGGCCTCCGCAAAGTAAAACGGATTTTCCAGCGGCGGCTGCGTAAATGAGCGACCTTGGACATTCAGCACCCCAACCCTGCCTTTTTTGGTTTCCAAAACGATGGAACCAAATCCCGGAGTGTTGGGCGGGTAGTTGATGGGACGAAGCAATCTCGGCTCAGTCGGCAAATACTCGCAAATTTCGGTCTGGTCCCAGATGTGATCGCCAGTTGTGATCACCGCCGCACCTGCCCGGAGGAGTTCGATCGAGATTTTTGGAGTGATGCCCCTTCCCCCGGCGGCATTTTCACCATTTACGATTGCAAAATCGATGTCTTTTTCGACCTTGATGTCTGGCAAACGTGTTTTCACGGCCCTGCGCCCTGGGTCGCCGACAATATCACCTAGAAAAAGAATCCGAATCATGCGTAATTAATTCGTCATTTTCGTTGAATAACCAGACTAAATCCAGTGTTCACTTCACATTCCTTAACTCCGCATGGATCAGGCGGGGTATGGGTATTCGTCCTTTGCCTCTGCGATGGGTTCGGTCAGGCTCAAAATGTCGTAGATCCGGGGGCTCCGATTCCACTCCCGATGGTGGCCCGGCTCGGTGGCCCTCCAGATTGGTCTGTGCTGGAAAATTTTCAACACACCAAGAGCCAGGCGGAGTTCTCTTATCTTTTGGATCAATGTTACGCCAGAACTCCGAAAGAATACAAAGATTTGATCGAGGTTCAATCTGACCGAGCCTTGATCGTAAAACAATCCAATTACCCTGGAACTGGCTACTTTGTCCTCTGGTTCAAAAAGGAATTGGATGATTATGGCGAACTTACCAGTCTACTGGCGGGATGCCTACGAAATGGACGATGGCCCCAAAGGTACGACCAAAGTTCTCCAGGATGTAAAAATTACGATTGATCCGGGCCATATCGGCGGGGATTGGGTGGAGTGGGATGACCGGCACTTTACGATTGGTTTCAACACCTTCGAAATCCGGGAGGGCGACATGACCCTGCGGGTCGCGAAGATTCTTGAGCGAGATCTCTCCGCCCTTGGGGCAGTGGTTCATCTGACCCGGAGCGACAACAATCCCGTGACCAAAGTACGTCCCGAAGACTTCGTTGATGAAGCCCAAATACGGCGCCGCCCGCAACCTCCTCGCCAATCGGTCTTTTATGTGACCGGTGGTGTTTTTCGAACCCTATTGCATGAACCATGCCGAAGTCCACGCCGGGGAATATCGAGGACTGCGGGAGTTTGACGGAATCTACCGTAAAAACATCTACCAGGAATACGCGGATGGCGTCACCTCTGGTCTGGTCAATTACTTCAAACGGAGGCGATAAACAGGGTACAATAGCCCATTGAAGAGGGTACAATGGCCTTTCCATTTTCATGTGGTGGGATAATGGTTGCCGGGATCATTCTATCGATTTACCTTACTTGCTAACTCTTAAATTTTTTACATGGCGGATCGATACGAAGTCAAGGGTAGATTGGGGCGAGGGGGCATTGGTGCCGTCTATCTGGCTTTCGACCATCATTTGGGCCGCGATGTCGCGATCAAACGGCTCCTGCCAATTGAGGATACTCGTCTGAATCACTCCCTCGAAGGTTCGCTGGCCTCGGAGGCAAAAGCACTTGCATCTCTGTCCCATCCTAACATCGTCACGATTTTTGAGTTTGGGGAAGATGAGTCAGGACCGTTTGTGGTGTTTGAGTTGATCGAGGGAGACACTCTGAAGGATGTCATTGCCGGGGGCGCCCTTTCTGAAAGAGACTTTTATGAAGTGGCCGACCAGATTCTCGATGCTCTGGTCGCAGCGCAGCATATGAATCTGATGCATCGGGATATCAAGCCCGCCAACATCATGCTCAGTTGGCTGCCTTCCGGGAAGTTTCGGATCAAAGTGCTTGATTTCGGCCTTTCGAAATTTGCACAAAGCCCATCCACCCAGACCCTGGATCAAAAAGGATCCTTCCTGGGCTCGATCGATTATATTGCGCCGGAGCAAATTGAACTGCTCCCGCTTGACCACAGAACTGATCTTTATTCATTGGGCTGTGTGTTTTATTTTGCGTTGACTCAGCGGGCCCCTTTTACCGGGGACAGTATGGCTGCGACGATGACAAATCACCTCAAAGGAAAGGCCGTTCCCCTGGAAGATTTGCGTCCTGATATGCCGATTGCGGTGTGTCGCTGGGTTATGTCGTTGATGGCGTTGCACCCCGGCGACCGCCCCGCCAATGCCCTTGTTGCAATGGAAGGGCTCGAAGCCGCCAAAAGAGTCAGTAACGAATCAATCACCGACTCGATTCCGGTTGCCAAGATGGTGGTGCCAGTGGTAACCACGGCTCAACCAACGCTGTTGCCACGGGTCTTGGAGCACACTCAGCAAATCGTAAGAACCCCGGTTCCCAAAGCCCGTGTGGTGCCTCCTCATCCCATTGCAGGAGATTCCCGTATCAGCACATCCCGTTATCAGCCGAAACCAACCAAAGCGTTGAACAAAAAGCTGGTGTATGGAATGATCGGGGCAATTACCGTCCTCGTTTTGGCCCTCGGATTTGTGATTTTCGCAGACCGGAAACAACGAAAAGCAGCATCGGCACCAAACAAACCTGTCAAGACCGCTCCTCAGAATCAAACCACTCCCAAACCCGCCGGGCCTCCCCCCCATCACAATTTGGGGAACACCAGCCAGCCAGCCAACCTTCCTCAATTACCTGCATCAGGCTCACTGGTGGCTTATATGTCGGTTGGCGGAAAGATTCAAAACCAAAAAGGTACTCCCTTTCAGAAAAACTCGACCTCTGAATCGCTTGGAGCGATTGAAAATGTCGCCCCGGGAGCCAATAGATTCCATCTTTTGAGACGTCCAGATGAAGCGCCTGCGGTTCCCAGAATTCAAAAAAATGGCGATGGTTACTTCAGTGTATTTTGTCTGCCCGGCCAGAAGTTAGCCATCCCGTTTAAGGCTTTCGAGCAGCAAGCCGTGGTATCGCCAACTTATACATTTTCCCTGCTACTTCGAGTTCCAACCGATTCCTATGGTGGATTGTTTCGGGTCACAGCAAAAGATGCGAAGGATGTTGTTCACAATAGTGCGGTGAAATTGACGTTTTCCCGCAATACGATGAGTGGGGGTATCGATGAGCGTGGCGATCAGGCGAAGTGTGATTTTCCCGCCGAAAAATTCCGGGTAGTTTTCCTGGAATTGGATACCATCAAGAACACCTATGTAATCTGGCAGCGTGATGCGGAGGCAAACGGCAAATTGATCGGTGGACAGTCTATCCCCGCCAGACTTGAGGGGCCACTGCGCTTGTTGAGTTATGAATACGGGTATTTGTGGTTCCCAAAAGTCGAAAACCCGAAACCGATCGAAATTCCCGCCTTGGCGATCCACACTTCGATTCTTTCGGACGTTGAAAAGAATGAAGTGGCCGCCAAGTTATTTCAAGGATTTCAGCGGAAGTAATCAGGCGGCAGGCTCAGGGACCAGACTTCGCTGGAAAGTGGCCGGGCATGACCGCCTGCCACCCAGAGTTTATCTTGAAATACGAAGACAGAATGTTCGTGGCGGGCTTTCCAGCAGTTTTTTGTTTCCAATCGCTCCCAGGTGCGGCCATCCACACTGTGCCAGACATCTCCATGATTATCTTTTTCCTTTGACCAGCCACCGAGCACCCAGATGCGTCCGCGATACACCGCAGCACTGAACCACAGGCGCGGCAGCCAGGGGGCAGACTCCGTTTCGCAGGTCCAGTTGACCCCGTCGGAGGAAGACCACACATCGTGGCGGGCTTCATGAGTCGGAACATAGTTGCCGCCACCGAGGACGTAGATTTTGTCCTTCAAAACCACGGTCTGATGGTAGGCACGTGGTACCCACGCGGCGCTGGCGGTCTCTTGTTTCCATACTTTTCCATCAGCGGAGGACCACACGTCGTTTTTCAGACTGCCTGCTTCGCCAAAATAATAGTTCTCCGTGCCGCCCAACAACCAGATGCGGCCCCGGTGCTCGACCAGGCCAGCCGCGATCCGGGGCGACCACCCGGCGGCTGGAGTTACCTGGGTCCACTTCATGCCATCCGCTGATGACCAGACCTGGCTGCTTGCGGAATAGCCGGGGAGCCTGCCGTTATACCAGCCGCCCATGATCCACATGTGATCCTTGAAAACCAGGTTCATTGGCAGATCGCTGTGAATCCATGGTGCCGCCTGGCTGATGAGTTTCCAATCCCTGCCACTACTCGACGACCAGACATCACGAGGTGGTGCCTCATGAGATTGAAACCATCCTCCACCGATCCAAATTTGGTCCTGGAAAACCCATTCCGCTTGTGAATCGCGGGCCTGCCAGGGGGCGGTGCCTTCGAGCACCCAGTCAGGTTCACCAGCCGCAAGGTTGCCCATGCCCACGAGCAGCAGGATGGCGAAAGAGTGGTTAAAAGCTGACAGGCAGCAAGATGGAGTTTTTACCTTCATGGTTGCATTCATTTTCGAGCTGGCGGACAGAGATGGCGAAATCTTTTTCGCGTATTCTATCCTCGTAGGGGGCTGGTTGCGGAACCAAGAAAGTTTCGGATTAGGAGCAAAAATAACCAATAATCCTCCGGGCCGGATCGTCTAAAAATTGTAACCCGTTGCGTGGTGGTATGCGGGTTACAAGCTTGGTGATGTGATTGTTACGGACTTTCTATGTCCTGGCAATGTTACCACTAAGACAAAAGAAGGCGGATCCTGGTTTGACAGCAGGGTCCGCCTTTCTTTTTGAAAGGGTGATTCGATGATCGATGTTAACGTTTTCTGTTGGTGATTTTATTTTGCGAAATCCGTAACCTTCCGGTTCGAGTGGGTAAAAGGTAGAAGACAACTCCAAAGGTACCGAAAAAATTTACATGAGAAAACAAAAGCTGGTTGTCTGGATTATTCTAGCCATCACTCTGGTTCTGGGCTTTGTGGTCTGGATCGGGAGCCCTTTTGCCGAAATGGCAGCGGCGTACAAGGCGAAAACCCTGTGTTCCGCTGCTTTTGTTTCAGGGCGGGAAATCGATTCGGGAAGTTTGGAAGATGTATCCACCGGAGATCTGAGTTTTCTCCGCTTTTTCCAGACCAAAATTGATCGGGAAAATCAAAGCGTAACGGTATCACTGTTGGGTCTAAATGCAGCCACCGCAGTTTATCGGAAAGGGATCGGAGCCACCCTGGCGATCAGCAAAACCCTGGAGGAACTAAAATCCGAAAACCTCCCGATCCTGGAACCACTCCCTGCCAGTTCAGCCAAGCCCTGGCCGGACGGTGATCAGGTCGATGTCACCCTTTCATCTACCGATATCGATTCAAAAAAGCTGAACCAACTCGTGGATTCCGCCTTTGCGGAGCCGGAGAACCCCGGGAAAACCCGCGCCGTGGTGATCGTTTACGACGGTCGGATCATCGTAGAAAAATATGCCCCGGGATTTTCTGCCGACATGCCCTTGCGAGGTTGGTCAATGGCCAAGAGCGTGACCGGCGCACTGATAGGTATTCTTGTGAAAGAGGGCAAACTATCGCTAGAAAATGATGGTCTATTCAAAGAATGGCAAAGTGCTGGCGACCCACGAAAGGCGATCACCCTGGATAACATGCTCCGAATGAGTAGTGGGCTCGATTTTAATGAAAATTACTCGGTTGATCCCAAAGGAGATATCGCGATGATGTTGTATCGTTCGGGGGATGCCTCAGGCTTTGCCCTACAGAAACAACCATTACGTCCGCCCGGAACCTATTTTCAATACGCCAGCGCGACCAGCAATCTCCTCTCCCGCTTGATCCGCGAAACGATCGGCTCGGATGAAGTCTATCATTCTTTTCCCAAGCACGCGCTTTTCGACCGGATCGGAGCCCGCTCCGCCATCCTGGAGCGCGATGCCACCGGCACCTTCGTGGGCTCTTCTTTTATCTATGCCACCGCCCGGGACTGGGCCCGGCTGGGACTATTTTTTGCCAATGATGGTGTCTGGAACGGAGAAAGAATTCTGCCGGAAGGATGGGTTGACTACTCCCGCACCCCGGCTCCGGCAGATCCCAGGGGAAAATACGGAGCCCATTTCTGGGTGAAAATTCAGAATAGCGAAAACAACACCCCCCTGCCCAAAGGTATATTTCATATGTCAGGTCATGAAGGACAATATGTATCCATTCTCCCGGAAGAGAAATTGGTAGTAGTCAGGTTGGGATTTACCCTGGATTCCCAGTCCTGGGACCAGGAGAAATTTGTCGCCGGTGTTTTGGAGGTGATCGCGAAGCATCCCGCTAGAAAGTCACGCGGATGAAAAAAGAGATTGATCAGACGGATTCGACGGATCAGTCTGATCAAAAGAATTTGGGACGATTAAAAACATTACACCCGGTGGCCGTCTCAGGCCTCTCAGCCAATTCGTCGAAACTCAATTTGGGGGCTAATTGTACCCTTATACTTTGAAAAGTTGAGGTTTTGGAACATTAAACGAAAGTTAAACAACTTTGTTTGGAGGAGGGAGAGGTAACCTGATCTTACCCTTAGGCCTTAGAGTCCGTGCAACAGATTAGCCCTCTCCTCTCCTTC
>JBGSJM010000269.1:0-7582 GCA_041742015.1 Verrucomicrobiales bacterium
ACCAGATCGATATGGCCACCTGTGGGGAAGATGGTCTCGTGACCTTGGGAAACAAACCCGGCAGCACCTCGGTCATGGTTCGTTTCCAGGAACATGTCGATGTTTTTCGAGCCACGATTCCAGTAAACAATGATCGTCCCCAGCAACCAACCCCGATAAACTATATCGATGAGGAAATTTTTAAACAACTATCCCTACTCGGTATCCCTGCATCCGACTTGTCAGCTGATGACCAGTTTATCAGGCGGGTTACCCTCGACATCGCCGGTCGACTGCCAACTGTGGATGAAACCCTCGCCTTTGTCGCCTCCACCAATCCTGAAAAGCGGAGGGAAATCATCGATTCTCTATTACAATCCACCAACTATGCCGATTTTTTTGCGGGGAAATGGGCCGGTATTTTGAGAAACAAAGCGGACCCAAATTCAGATTGGGTTTCCCGGGAGACCTTTGCCTTCCATGGTTGGATTCGGGACAGCCTCCTCACCAACAAGCCCTTCAACCAAATTGCCCGGGAACTTATTACGGCCAGTGGAAAAATTTCCGACACCCCTGCGGTGGCTTGGTACCGCTCCGTGACCGATCCCAAAGACCGGATGCAAGATATCGCCCAGGTTTTCCTCGGGATCCGGATGCAGTGCGCCCAGTGCCATCACCATCCCTACCAAAAATGGTCCCAGAATGACTACTTTGGATTCACCGCCTTCTTTTCCACGGTTACACGCAAGGAAGTCCATAAAATGCCGGAAGACGACCTCATTTATCACAACCGGAAACCGGCGGTGTATTTGAATCCCGCTTCCAAACTAAATATGAAACCCACGGTTCCCGGCGGCACTCCGCTGGAGCTGGCTCCAGAGGTTGATCCCCGTGCTGAATTGGCTTCCTGGGTTACTTCGGCTGACAATCCCTACTTCGCCAAAGTCGTGGTAAACCGCTATTGGAAACACTTTTTGGGAAGCGGATTGGTTGAGCCGGAGGATGATATTCGCCCGACCAATCCCGCGACTCATCCCGATTTGCTCGACCGCCTTGCCAGGGAGTTTGTTGCCAGCGGTTTTGATATAAAGAATCTAGTACGGACCATTTGTAACAGCCGCACTTATCAGCTTAGTTCCGAGCCAAAAGGCATCAATATCGACGACACTCAAAACTACGCCCGCTACTACCCAAAACGGATGCAAGCCGAAGTCCTCCTGGATGCCTTTAATGACCTCTCCGGTTCCACCAACTCGTTTAATAAACAGCCCGATGGTGTGCGCGCCATCGGGTTGCCGGATGACACCTCCAACAACGAGTCCCCTTTCCTGGTCATGTTTGGTCGCCCCCAAATGGACACCGCCTGTGAATGTGAGCGCAATCCGGAGGCAAATCTGGGACAAAGTCTCCATCTCATCAATTCCGATGTTATCCAAACTAAACTTGGCGGCAGCAATGGTCGCGCCATCAAGTATGCCAATGAAAAGGAAAAATCGCCGGATGACATGATCCGTGAACTATATCTGGTCGCCTATAGTCGCGAACCCCGTCCCGAGGAAATTGATGTGGCCAATGCCCACCTCCGGAAAAAACTGGCAGCCTCCGCTGCTGATCCCAAAGCCCTGCCGGAAATCAATGCCCGGAGGGCAGCTTTTGAAGACCTGATCTGGGTCATC
Organism: Verrucomicrobiales bacterium; assembly: GCA_041742015.1. Lineage (GTDB taxonomy): Bacteria > Verrucomicrobiota > Verrucomicrobiia > Verrucomicrobiales > DEV007 > Arctic95D-9. The sequence continues at coordinate 1,656 of JBGSJM010000269.1, forward strand.
GCCAATACCAAGGAATTTATGTTTAACCACTAATCGGGATGGATTTAACAGGGTACAATCATCGATTCAACAGGGTACAGTCGGCCATTCAACAGGGTACAGTCCTATTGTTGATCGCGCTGGGATTTTCGCTCCTACACGGGCAACTCCCCAATTGCGATATGGATACGATCTATCCGCCCTACGGAAAAGCGGGATCAACGGTAACCGTAACCATTTCCGGTAAACCGCTCGAAGAAATCACGACACTTCGTTTTAACAATCCCGTCATCACCGCAGTGCCAGTCACGACACCGGCTGATGAGGTATATCCCGAACCCCGTCCGGTCAAAAACAAATTCATCATCACTATACCTGACACAATCACACCGGGAATCTACGAGGTAAGGTGCCTTGGTTATCATGGCCTTTCCACGGCTCGCCCATTTCAGATTCTGCCGGTCGATGCACGGGAGAGATTGGAGGAAGCCGTTCACGACAAGCCGGAAAAGGCCCTTCCCATCGCGGTGGGCGAGGGAATCTATGGAACCATCGGGGCACGCAACATCGAATGGTTTAAACTAACTGCCAAAAAAGGTCAGCGATACTTTGCCACCGTGTGGGCCGAGAGGCTGGATTCGAAAGTTGATCCCCAGATCCGGATTTTTGACAAGTCAGGGCGTGAACTGGATCGGGACAATGATTACTTTACCCGGGATCCGCTGCTGGATTTTACCGCGCCGGAGGATGGTGACTATCATCTAGCGGTTTCCGATATTCTCTATCGCGGCGGAGGCGATCAACACCACTACCGATTCACCGTTTCCCAGGATCCGCATATCGATTTTGTCTGGCCACCAGCGGGTTTGCCCGGTACCAAACAAACCTTTATCGTATATGGACGAAACCTGCCCGGCGGCAAGCCAGTGGCCGGATTGGAAATTAAGGGCAAACCGGTGGAATCATTATCCGTCACCCTCGACATTCCCAAGGAACCCACCGAACCAGCCAGCTTCTCTGCTGACTTTCCGAGGCGCGGAATGTTTCCGGGCTTTGCATATCAAATCAAATCTTCCAATGCTGTGAAAGTCGGCTTTGCCACCGCTCCAGCGGTGCTGGAGGATGCCGCTGCCAACCACCAAACCGTGCCTTTTCCCTGCGAAGTGGCCGGTAAATTTGATCAGCCGGGTGATGTGGATACCTATCGATTTGCGGCTGAAAAAGACCGCACCTACTGGCTGGATTTGTATAGTGACCGATTGGGTATATCAACCGATGCCGTCCTGCTGGTCCGAAAGGTGGGTGGTGACAACTCCAAACCCGTTGGAGAGGTGGATGATCCGCCCAGTTTTTTCGATCCCAAAAATCACGATGCCACCTACCTGGACACCACCGACCCGGGTTTGAGCTTTACCGCCCCGGAAAGTGGCGAATACGAAGCGGTGGTGATCAATCAGGCCTCCAGCGGCAGCCCAACTCATCTCTATCGTCTCGCGATCAGGAATCAGACCCCGGACTTCCAACTCCTGACCACCACTGAACAGTCGGTTATCGCTACCAACGGTCGGGCCGGTTTTCCCGCCTCTCCTTTGCTTCGCAAAAACGGGACGATTGATTATCGGGTGGTGGCCCTGCGGCAGGATGGTTTTGACGGGGATATCGTGGTGACTGCCGAAAACCTGCCCGCAGGACTCACGGCTCCGCCTTTGGTCCTGTATGGGAAGACGGACGGGGGCATTCTCACCATCAAGGCCGGGGCAGATTTGAAGCCCTGGTCCGGTCCAATTCGCATCACCGGACGGACCAAAATCGCCGGTAAGGATGTGGCTAAAGTTGCGAGGAATGCCTCGCTGGTCTGGGGGATAATTTTTGCGGATTCCGCAAGGGTGCGGTCCCGTTTGGATCTCGAAACCATCCTTTCCACAAGTGATCAGGAGTCTGCACCCTGCTATATAGAAGTGGCCAATGCCGCTCCGCTCACGGTGGAGTTAAACCAGGATTTGGAAATCCCGGTGAAGGTCACGGATTTCGATCAAATCCGCAAAGGCAACCTCACGGTGATTCCGCATGGATTTCCCGGTTTGCTCCGATCTCCGCCCAACGTAACCATCGCTGAAGGCAAAAGTGAGGGGATTCTGAAAATGAAATTCAAACCGGACGGCAACTTCAAAGCCGCTCCCGGCACTTACTCTTTTGTCCTCCAGGGAACCGGGATCGCCAAACATGTCACCAACCCCGCTGCCCTGAAAAAGGCGGAAGCCGAAGTGGCCCGATTAAAAGCCGCCAAAACCGCCGCCACCGGAAACGATGCCCTGATCAAGAAGCTCGACACCGCGATCACCGCCGCCGAAAAAACCAAAACGGATGTGGAAAAAGCCGTCAAGCCGGTCGACACCACCTTTGCGACCTGTTCGCTGCCAGTCACCGTGACCGTGACCGCTCCTCCTGTGAAAAAGTAATGAATCAGATCCTTCGTTTTACGATTATATTGGCGTTGATACTTGGGTATGGGCACGCGGAACCATTGAAGGTTGAGGAGATCAAACGAACCGGCTCGGTAGATTTCTCTAGTGAGATTCTTCCGTTTTTGGAACGCAACTGCCTGGCCTGTCACAATGAAACCAAACCGAAGGCCGATCTCATTCTCGAAACCCCGGAAACCATCGCCAGGGGCGGAGACAGCGGCGCAGCGGTTGTCCCCGGAAAGCCGGATGAGAGTCTGCTTTTTACAACGGCCGCTCATATCGAGGAGCCGGAGATGCCGCCAGCCAATAACAAGTCAAAGGCCCATGACCTGGCACCCCGTGAACTGGGCCTGCTCAAGCGCTGGATCAAAGAAGGAGCCAAAGGGACGATCCGCTCTTACTCACCCGCTCCAGAAAAGTGGCTCCGATCAAAAAACAATCAGACGGTGCGGGCGCTCGCAGTCTCAGGTGATAGTCGCTTTGCGGCAGTCGGGCGGGGTCATTTTATCGATCTCTACGATTTGACGAAATTGACCCGCGTCGCCCGATTGGAGGATGCGAAGCTGGAGTTTGGCGCTCATCTCGATCTGGTTTATTCGCTGGCTCTTTCGCCGGATGGCACCATCGCCTCGGGCGGGTTTCGGGAGATCAAATTGTGGCGGAAACCCAAATTGACGCCCACCAAGTTTACCGGAGATTTGTCCATTCCACCCACTCCCGAGCTGTTGGTGGAGGGAGCCAAAGCTACCGTAACGCTTGAGGGCAAGGCGACCGCCGTCACTCACCCAGGTGCCATCGCGTTCTCCGCCCTTTCGCCCAGCCGCGACTATATCATCACCGCTGCCCAGCTCAGCTCGGCCAGTCTGTGGACGACAAAGGATGCGAAAAAGGTGGCGGATCTGGACCTGGCTCCGGAGCTTCCCGCCGCCCTCGCCAAACTAAAGATGGACGAAGCCGTACAGGACCGCCTCATCGCCCGCTACAAAACCCTGGTCGACGAGCGGAAAAAAGCCCTCGATACCGAAAAGAATCTCGCCAGCGAAAGCGAAAAAACCAGTGCCGCTCTCCAGAAGGAACTCGAAAGTGCCAAAGACCCCGCGCCGAAACTCGAGATCACCGCCAAATTGGAATCGGAGAAACGGAAATCCGCAGCGAACCAGAAAATGATCGCCGAGGAGAACGCCCGGCTTGCCGCTGCGGAAAAGAATCTGGCCACTGCCACGAAGAAAAAGGAATCGATCCTGGCAGAAAGTAAAACCCTCAACGATTCGCGGAACGGGTTGATCCAAAAGGCAACCATCGTGGGCGTGGGTTTTTCTCCTGATCAAAGCGAAGTATGGATCGGCATGAAATCCGGCGCGATTTATCGATATAGTTGTTCCAACGGCACCTTTCTGGAAAGTCTATCTACTGGCAGTGAAATCGATCTGTTTCTCGTGAAAGGCGACCAGTTGGTAACCCGCGCCATCACCGGAGAGATCCAGCAGCGGCCCGCCTCCACGGATTACAAACTCGCCGCCATGATCGGAGATGGGAAAAATGGAGATATCCTTATCGACCGGATCGGTGCCCTGGCCTTCAGTCCCGATGGCAAATACCTCATCAGCGGTAGCGGTATCCCGACGCGGGTCGGCATGATCAAAGTATGGAATCCGGCGGATGGTAAGCTAGTTAAAGAAAGCAAAAAAGCTCATACCGATACCATTACCTCGATCCGCTTCAACCCCGGTGGCGACAGCATCGTCAGTGGTGGCACCGACAAGTTCGCGCGGGTATTTTCCATCCCCGATTTGAAGCCCCTCAAGGCGCTGGAGGGCCACACCGGCCACGTGCTCGGGGTCGATTGGAGTAGGGATGGGCAGACTATAGTAACCGCTGGCAGTGATTATGATTTGAAGTATTGGCAGGTCGAAAACGGAGAAATCACCAAGACCGTGAAGCGTGGCGACTACCAGGCTACCTCCGTGCGCTTCCTGAACCCCGCCGGTGATGCCCTGGCCTGTTCCTTCAGCGACAATACCGTGAAGGCTGATGCCACCCCCTACCCCGAATCCAGCGGCCCCACCAACGCCATCGAGCTTACCCCGGACGGCAAATACCTACTCGCAGGTGGTGAAGATGGAAAACTAAAAATCTGGACCACCCGCGACCGGCTTCTGGTGAAAATAATCGAGCCGTGAGAGTCGGGGAGCCAGTCCGGTCGGAAGCTGTTTCGGGTTTTTTAAGATTGTCGGATTCCCTTCTTTGTTATATGGGTATGAAGCTTCACTCATGAATCCAGAACCCAACACGTCGCTCAAGATCAATATCTTCCTCTCCGCAGTGAGCGCGGAGTTCAAAACGGAACGGGAGGCGCTCGCCAAAATGCTGCGCAACAACCACTTTGTCCGCGAGCAAAGCGATTTTGAGCAGGGCCCCGGCACTCTCCTCCAAAAGCTGGAGGTCTATATTCGGGATGAATGCCACGCCGTCATCTTTCTCACCGGGAATCGCTACGGGGCCGAACCGCCCGCTCCGGAGGCCGCTCCCGCCCTGAATGGCGAGCCAAAGCGCTACTCCTACACCCAGTGGGAATACATCTTCGCGACCCGGCATAACAAAGCCCGCTTTGTCTTCAGCCCGGCGGCGGATTACCCCCTCTCCGACGATGCCAAAAACCGCACGCCGGAGGACCCCGCTCTCGCCGCCCTGCAAACCGTTTTTATCGACGAACACATCCGCAAGGCGGGCAAAGACCGCTCCCCCTTCCACAGTCTCGATGATCTCAAAGACCAGGTCCGCGCCCTGCGGCTGGAGGCCCTGCGTTACGCCCGCGCCTCCCACCTGCCGCTGAAAACCGAGCCGCCCTACGTAGGCTTGCGCCGTTTCGAGGAGCGCGACCGGGAGCATTTCTACGGGCGCGACAGCCTGCTGGATGAGTTGCTGCCCGTGGTCCAGCGCGAGCCGCTCCTGCTTGTCACCGGGCACAGCGGCTCGGGGAAATCCAGCGTCCTGCGGGCCGGGCTGATCCCCCGGTGGCGGAAAATTCATGGGGACAATGCCCCGATCCTCCTCTTTAATCCCGATAACAACCCCTTCGAGGGCCTTTACGAGGGGCTGCGCACCGCCGGGATCGACAAAGCGGAGTGCGCCTGGGTCAAAGACGGTCATGCCGACGTCTTTGGGGAGTTGGTCCGCCGCATCCCCTCCCTGCGGGGTAAAGCGCCCTTGATCATTGTCGATCAGTTTGAGGAGATCTTCACCCGCGTCCCTCTCTCCGCCCGGGACACGGTGGATCAATTTGTCGCCGCCCTGGTCGCGGCCCATCGCAGTGGTTCCGGCAGTATTATCCTGGCGATGCGGGATGATTTTTATGGCAATCTGGAGCGCCACCGCACCCTCTGCGACATTCTTGATACCGGGGAGCGCACCCGCCGGATCATGCGCCCCACCGACAGCGAGCTGCGCGCCATTATCGAGGCCCCCGCCCTCAGCCACGGGGTC
>JBGSJM010000270.1:0-12759 GCA_041742015.1 Verrucomicrobiales bacterium
GTATTCACAGCGCCGGAAAAAGTCTCCAAACCGGAATGGCGGAATTTTTCGCGAAAATCGCTCTCCTCGGAGGGCGGGCGTTTCGCCCTCGGGTTTTGACCCCTTTGCCGGAGTTTGGTGAATAATTCAACAGTCCCTTAGCCGCCAGGGAAATCCCGACTGCAAATAGAGTGATTTTTCCAGTGGATCTTTTCCGAAGACTTTGCCAAGATTGCACTCATGACCAAGATTCGTTATGCCCATGTCAATATCGTCGCCAAAGACTGGAAAAATCTGATGAATTTTTATATTGATGTTTTCAATTGCGAACCGGTTAGCTCAGAAAGAAATCACCGGGGAAAATATGCTGAAGATTTGACCGGTCTGGAGGGTGTTCAAGTCGTCGGACAACACCTCCGGGTTCCCGGACATGGCTCCAATGGCCCTACCATCGAGATCTTCACTTTTAATCCTCAAGTCTCCTCGCGGGAGAGATTAATCAATCGCCCCGGCTTTGGTCACATAGCCTTTGAAGTTGATGATTTTGAGGGAGTAAGATCAGATGTAAAAAAATGGGGAGGAAAGGACTATGGTGAAAAAGTCACTGTGGATATCCCTGGCGCAGGTAGGCTGACCCTACTTTACATGCACGATCCAGAGGGCAATATCGTGGAACTCCAGGAATGGCATAATTAAGCCGTAAAACCAAAATCCAATGAATCGCCGAGCCATACTTGCTATATCCCTTTCTGCGTTACCAGCAGCAGTACTTAAGGGTGCAACTAAACCGCAAAAGCTAAAATACGTTCAGATCGGCACTGGACACCCCCACGCCAGCAAATTCACTCAATATGTGAACAGCGACGATTGGGATGTCATCGGGATCGTCGAAGAAAATCCTGAACTTCGCAGCCAGGCGGAGAAGAACAAAACTTATCAAAATGCCCGTTTTCTGACATTGGAAGAAGGTTTAAACACCCCTGGCCTAAAGACTGTCGGAATCGAAACTCCGATTCGGGATCTTCTTCGTTATGCGGAAATCGCAATCAACGCGAATCTTCATATACATCTCGACAAGCCCGCTGGTGCCGACCTCCAGCTTTACAAACGCATCCTGGCCAAGGCCGACCAGAAAAAACTGGTTATCCAGATGGGATATATGTTCCGCTACAACCCGGCAGTTCAACTCCTCCACAAAATCCTGAAGGAAGGATGGCTTGGCGAAGTGTTTGAGACCCATGCTGTCATGTCAAAAGTCATTCCCCTATCCCAACGCCAGGAAATCGACGAGTTTCCCGGTGGAACCATGTTTGAGTTGGGGGGGCACATCATCGACCTGACCATTGGCGTCCTAGGCCCGCCTAACCGGGTACAGGCCTATCAGCGGCGAGTTTTGGTAACGGACTCCGACACCCTGGTTGACAATATGCTTGCGGTTCTCGAGTATCCGAAGGCGACCGCCACGGTCAGATCCTCCGCTCTCGAGGTTGAAGGTTCTTCCAGACGGCACTTTACCGTATGCGGAACAGAAGGTACGGTTCACATCCAACCCCTTGACAGTCCGACGATCAAAATTTCCCTCTCCCAGGAACGGAAGTTCCAGGATGATAACCGCGTTTTCCACAAAGGACACACGGAAATTGTCTTCGGCAATTACCCTCGATACGAAGGTGACGCCGCAGACCTCGCAAGAATCATCCGTGGAGAAAAAGACAATCCTTATCCGACAAAACACGATCTGGCCGTCCAGGAAACCCTTCTTACCGCTAGCGGGATGTAGAAAACTCTACTGATTCACGCTTTCAAATCACGTTAATACGCAGCCATTTTTGCTGGCCCTTTTGGTGTTTTGCCGCCTTGTTGCCCTAACAAACACACCTAACAGATTAAATACTTATAACACTTAAATATACAGCATTTGCTGAGCTTCTATTGGCATCCCTGAGCATCGTGCTAGCAGGATGTTCTGCCAATGCCTATCGCGAACGGGCAGATGCCGAAACTCTGGCCTTGCTTTTCGGAAAAGCTCATCAGGTGGCAAATGTGGATTGTGATTCGCTGGAGTTACCCACACCAACCCAATGGGATAACACAAACCTGAACCAAAAAGCCAGTGATTCCCTGGAGTTTCTCGGTGCCAATTCCAAGCTGGAAAAAAATGCCAGACTCATGACTTTAGATCAAGCGCTGGAAACCGGAATCACCATGAACCGTTCTTATCTTGCTAGAAAAGAGAGCGTCTTTCTAACTGCCCTTGACCTGACGCTCGTTCAGCATCGCCTCAGTCCCATTTTCGGAGCGGAAACTGATGCAACAATTCGTACTGATTCGCTAAACTCCATTGCACAAGCCGGACTAACCGACCTAGTAGCCATCAATACTTTCGCCCGCAGTCAAAACGCCACCTTTTCCCGCCTTTACAAAACCGGTGCCCGACTGACCACCGAGTTCAGTCAGGATTTTCTAAAATTCCTCACCGGAAATCGCGATGTTAACAACTCCGCACTCGCTGTCACTTTGATTCAGCCCCTGCTCAAAGGTGGCGGCACCCAAACAACTCTGGAACTGCTCACCCAGGCAGATCGCGACGTTCTTTATTCGCTGCGCGACTTTGCCAATTTTCGGCGGGAATTTATCGTCGATCTGGTTGCAAGTTATTACGCAGTCCTGCTAGCTCGGGAAAACGCCATCAACTCCCATATTGCCTATCTGGGATTTCACAAAAATGTGGAACGTGACAAGGCCCTGACCGAAGAAAACCGACGGACCCAGGCCCAGTTGGGGCGGCTGCAACAGGCTCTGCTCATTTCTGAAAGCCGCTGGCTTAGCGCAGTGCGTGTTTATGAGAACCGTCTCGATCAGTTTAAACTGACTTTGGGGATGCCAGTGTCGGAAATTATCAGCTTGGACAGCAAAGAGCTGGACAAACTTAAAATCGAAGACCCGGATATCACCCGAGACGAAGCTGTTGAAATCGCTCTTGTCACCCGGCCTGACCTCGCCACCAGCCGAGATCGCGTTTCAGATGCAGAGCGGAGAATTCTAGTCGCCGAAAACAGTCTAAAACCAGGTCTCGACCTCCGGATTGATTATGATGTCCTCAGCGACCGCGAAGACCGCACCCCCGATCTCAACTTTGACCGGCGCAATCTATCCACCAACCTTGACCTGGACCTTCCACTGGATCGCAAAGCAGAGCGCAACATCTATCGCGAAGCACTGATTACAAAGAACCTAAGGCAACGCCAAAACGAGGAAAATATCGACCGGGTGCGCCTCCAGATCAATGATGATTGGCGTGCCCTGGAATTGGCGAAACGCAACTACGACATCGCCAACAGAGGGGTCGCCCTGGCCCAACGCCGTCTCGATGAGCAAAATCTCCTCTCAGAAATTGGACAGGGACAAGCCCTAGATTTGGTCGATGCCCAGGAGGATTTGCTAAGTGCAGAGAACCAGCGTTCCGCAGCCCTGATCGACCATACTGTGGCACGATTGCGGCTTTGGAGAGATCTGGGAATCCTTTACATTAACAAAGACGGTTCCTGGATAGAAAAACTTGAGAAGGAATCGAAAGCCCACAATAAATCATGAAGAAATTCTTTGTTTTGCTTCTCATTTTAAGCCTTGGTGCCGGGACTTGGTTCTACTTCAAGCCATTGAAAAAAGGAGTGGGGAGCGGTGAAAAACTTCCCGAATTCCAAGTCCAGAGAGGAGACCTACGCATCAATGTGTTGGAGGGCGGAAATATCCAGGCACTTGAGTACCTTCAACTCAAGAATGAAGTCAAGCTGACCGAAGGCGTCAAAGTACTCAAAGTCATTGAGGAAGGATACCACGTTACGGAAGAAGATATAAAAGAAAAAAAAGTTCTAGTCTTACTGGATGACTCCAGCCTTGAAGAGAAGATGGTCGATCATGATGTTGAATTTCAACAGACTGAATCCCTCTTTGCCGATGCCCGCCAGGATATCGAAATAACTGAAAGTGACGCCCAGAGTCGCCTGAAAGCTGAAAGACAGTCACTGCGGTTCGCCCTGCTGGATTTTGAAAAATATGTGGGCAAAAAGGCCAGCCAGGAAATTCTCACAACATTGGGTTTACCTCATGACAACGAAACCCTAAACCGTTACGAAACTGAGGCGACTGTCATCATAGCCAACGCCTTTGATCCTGAGAAACTCAAAGAATCAGTCAAAACCGACGTCGAAGAAAAGCCCTTCACCAGTGGAAACGACAGCCTTTCCCAGGGCGTCAACTTTGGCGACTTTCTCAAAAGCAACAAACTAGACGAGGGTGCAGCCGAGCAGATGATCCGAAAAATGAGGGATGAAGCCCTGGTTGCCACCTCTCAGCTTTCCGTTGTCGAACAGTCCGTGGCAGGTGCCCAAAGGCTACGGGAAAAGGAATTCATTACCCAGCAAACCCTCGACAACGAGATGCTTAATTTCGAAAAATCAAAACTTACCCTGCAATCCAAGGAAACAGAACTTGATCTGTTTTTGGATTATGAGTTCCCCAAGGAAGCCCAGAAAATGCTCTCCAATTATGAAGAGGCACTCCTCAATTTGATCAGGAGCAAGCGTTCTTCCATGGCTTTGATGTCAAAGTCCTATGCCAAATACCGCTCGTACAAGCGACGCTATGAACTTGAACTCAAAAAAAGAAGCGACTTGGAACAACAAATCAAAAGTTGCGTGATCCTAGCTCAAAAAACGGGATTGGTTTCATATGGTGCACCGGATCAAAACTACTACACATCCCGTTATTACGAATCCATCTCCGAAGGAGCCACCGTAAAATATGGTCAGCCAATCATAACCATCCCAGACATGGCAAAGCTCGGAGTTGATGTCAACATCCATGAATCAAATATCAAAAAGGTATCTCTTGATCAAAAAGTTTTTATCACGGCTGAATCAGTCCCCGATAAACTTCTCGAAGGACGGGTCGCCAAAGTCGCAGTGCTGCCGGATTCCAACGCGTCACGTTACAACCCCTCGTTGAAAGTATACCCCGCCACCATAGAAATAAAAGGCAACAACGACTTTCTTAAACCCGGCATGTCCGCCAAAGTCGAAATATTAGTGAATGAACTTGATGATGTAATATTCATACCCGTGCAAGCGGTCTTTACCGAAAACGATGAACACTTTGTATTTTTAAAAGAGGGAAGCCAATACAATCGACACGTTGTCACCATAGGTCAACACAACGATCAATACATCGAAATCAAAAAGGGACTCAGCGAAAAAGATATCATCGCTCTTTCCAAACCTGAGAACTACGAGCCGGCCCTGAAACCCAAGGCCAAAGTCAAAAAGGACACGAAAGGGGCCTGATCTAACAGGGTAAAGGCAACGATTGAACAGGGTACAGTCAGCCATTCAACAGGGTACAATCCGGTACAGTCGGTGACCAAAGAGATGTTAAAAGAAGTAATCATTGAACTAAAGAATGTGGAGAAACACTATCAAATGGGCCCTGATCTGGTTAAGGCTCTGGATGGTATTAATCTGCAAATTTTCTCTGGTGACTACATATCCATCCTTGGTCCCTCCGGTGGCGGAAAATCGACTCTGCTCAACGTTCTGGGCTGCCTTGATCAACCCTCTGTAGGAACCTATCTGCTCGAAGGGCACGATGTCTCCTCCATGAATGATGACGATTTGTCGCAGATACGGGGAAAGCGGCTTGGCTTCATATTTCAAAGCTATAACCTGATCCAACAACTCAATGTGCTCGAGAACATCGAAGTGCCGATGTTTTACAGAGGAGTTCCCGAATCTGAAAGCAGAGAAGTCGCCGCCTATCTGGCGGATAAAGTGGGGCTAGGCCAACGCATGCATCACAAACCCACTGAACTTTCCGGGGGGCAACAGCAGCGGGTTGCTATAGCGAGGGCTCTAGCCAACGACCCGGCAGTGATTCTGGCCGATGAGGCGACTGGCAATCTCGATTCCAAATCAGGACGTGATATCCTTCAAATATTTGACGATTTGAATCAGGAGGGAAAAACCCTGGTCATGATCACTCATGATGAGGGAATGGCCGAGCGCACTCCACGTGTAATTCGCCTCAAAGACGGGAAAATCGTTTTTGATGAACGCAAGGAGGTGAAGCGATGAAACCTGAAAATATCCAGTCCACCATGAGACTTCAGGGCTTGACCCCGTTGCGCCTCAAGCGCTCCATCGTCCTGGGATTCAAAAGCATTTGGATGAGAAAGTTACGCTCTCTCCTGACAGCGTTGGGGATCGTTTTTGGAGTTTGCTCGGTGATTTCAATGCTGGCAATCGGCGAAGGAGCCAGTTACGAAGCCCAGGAACAAATCAAGAGTTTGGGCAGCCAGAATATCATTCTCCAATCAATGAAACCATCTGATAGCAGCGGTTCGTCCGAGCAAAACCGCAGTGTAGTTCTTGAATATGGAATCACATACGATGACATCGCCCAAATTCAGGAAACTGTCCCCGGAGTCAATTCGATAGTTCCCAATCGCAAAGTAAAAGATTTCATTTGGTTCTTGTCTAATAGTATAGATGCCACTGCCGTTGGCACGGTGGCTTGGTTTCCGCAAATGCGAAACCGCATTCTGAAACAGGGGCGATTTTTTACTCAAGTAGAAAACGACACGAGAAGCAACGTTTGCGTGCTGACTGAGAAACTGGCCAACAAACTGTTTCCACTTCATTCACCGGTGGGAAAAACGGTACGGATGCGAACCAGCTACTTTACGGTAATTGGCATCATTGAAGACCAAGTCGTTGCGGCTAAAAATGATGGGACCGCAGAAAGCCAAGCGCAGTCAGATTCCGAAGACGGCATGGAAATGTTTGTGCCAATCAATGTTCTAAAGGAGCACTTTGGAGATGTCCTTTTCAAATACAGGTCGGGCAGTTTCGAAGCAGAAAAAGTCGAACTCCATGAAGTAACCATTCAGGTGGAACACTCTGACTTGGTTGTTTCTTCGTCCAAAGCCATTAAAAATGTGCTGAGCCGGAATCACCGTAATCAGGATTACAAAATCACCATCCCACTGGAATTAATGCAGCAGGCGGAAAGGACCAAGCAAATCTTTAATATCGTTCTGGGGTCGATCGCTGCGATATCGCTAGTGGTCGGAGGAATTGGCATCATGAACATCATGCTCGCCACAGTGACAGAAAGGACCCGGGAAATTGGGATTCGCCGCGCTCTCGGAGCTAAAAAGAACGATATCGTCCTCCAGTTCCTGATCGAGACCATCCTGCTCTCCGGAATTGGTGGTCTAATTGGAGTTGGTTTGGGAATCAGTATCCCCCAGCTCATCAGCCACTTTGCCGAAATGAAAACGATCATTCAAATCTGGGCACCCACCGCAGCCTTTTCAATTTCTGTCCTGATTGGTATCGTGTTTGGCATTTATCCCGCCATGAGGGCTGCCGCGATGCGCCCAGTGGAAGCTCTTCGGCACGAATAGTCAACTCATCAGAAATTTGGCGAACGCTGATTCTGAATAATATTCTAATTTGCCTCCTAAAGATTAAGGCAGTTGAGTAACCCCCATCAAATACCGATCACATTCCCGGGCTGCTCCCCGACCTTCGTTAATCGCCCAGACCACAAGGCTCTGCCCCCTGCGCATATCACCAGCTGCAAATACCCCTTCTAGATTTGTCTCGTATCTGTCAAACTCAGCTTTTACGTTACTTCTTTCGTCGGTTTCAAGTTTGAATTGACTGATGATCTCTTGTTCTGGTCCGACGAACCCCATCGCCAACAGCACCAGTTGAGCCGGAATAATGCGAATTGAACCTTCCTTTTCCACTGGGGTGAAGCGTCCATCTTTGTTTTGCCACTCAATATCAACCACTTCAAGACCAGTTACGTGACCGCTTGAATCGGTAAGAAATCCCTTGGTCATTACCAAATACTTTCTGGGATCTTCGCCCTGTAACGCCTTGGCCTCTTCCTGACCATAGTCAAGTTTGTAAACCTTCGGCCACTCAGGCCAGGGATTGTTGGCTGCCCGTTCCATCGGAGGGCGGGGCATGATCTCGAGCTGGTGGACGCTCTTGCATTTCTGACGAAGGCTGGTTCCAACACAGTCAGTTCCTGTATCACCACCTCCAATCACAATGACGTCTTTTCCTGTGGCGTTTAACTCGGGATTGCTGCCGTCAAAACCGTGATCCAATTGATAGCTGGTATTCACCGTGAGAAACTCCATCGCCATGTGAATTCCTTTTGCGTCATTATTTTTTGCTGGAAGCACCCTTCCCTGAGTCGCTCCACAGCAAAGGACAAGGGCATCAAAGTCTTTGCGCAATTTCTTCACCGTCCATTTTTTATCTTTTCCGACGAAGACCTTGGTAATGAATTTGACACCCTCCTCTTTCATCAAATTGACGCGACGATCCACCACCTCGACTTTGTCCAGTTTCATGTTGGGAATGCCATACATCAAAAGCCCTCCGATACGATCAGCCCGCTCGAAGACGGTGACCACATGTCCAGCCTGATTGAGCTGATCCGCACAGGCCAAACCAGCGGGCCCAGAACCGATCACCGCAACTTTTTTTCCTGTTCTTTTCATTGGGATACTCGGGTTCATCCACCCTTCTTCCCAACCGCGATCAATAATCGAGCACTCAATATTCTTGATTGTCACCGGAGGATCAATCGATCCCAAAACACAGGAACCTTCGCAGGGAGCAGGACATACCCGACCGGTAAACTCTGGAAAATTATTGGTCTTCCTGAGACGGGTCAGCGCCTCTTTCCAGCGATTACGATAAACGAGATCGTTCCATTCTGGAATCAAGTTGTTTATTGGACAGCCACTTGCCATCCCACTTAGCATGATGCCAGTATGACAATATGGTGTTCCGCAATCCATGCAGCGCGATCCCTGCTTTTTAACTTTCTCGTCGTCACGATGTTCGTGGATCTCCTTCCAGTCATTGACCCGTTCTTTCGGATCACGGTCTGGGATCGTTTCGCGTGGAACTTCTAAAAATCCGGTTGGGTTTGCCATTTTTAAAAACTTTATCTATCTTTCACGTAATATTCTGGATTTTGCCAGGTTAGGATTAATGACCAACTCTGGCATTGGCTTCAAAAGCCGCACGGATGGCATCGTCACCTGTCAACCCCTTCTCTTTAGCTTCATTCAATGCGATCAAAACCCTTTCGTAATCAGCGGGCAACACTTTGGTGAATTTTGGAAGAACATTGTTCCAATTGTCGACCAACGACTTTCCTTTTACACTACCGGTCAACTCCACATGCCGGGAAATACGTTCTTTGACTTCACTCACTTCGTGGTCATTGCATTCGATCAATGGATAAACGTTGACCATCTCTCGGTTGATTCTGGAGTCCAAGTTGCCATCTTCGTCATAGATATACGCCACACCACCGCTCATTCCAGCGGCAAAATTTCGACCAGTATTTCCAAGGCAGGTGATTGATCCACCGGTCATGTATTCGCAGGCGTGGTCACCAACTCCCTCAATGACTGTGTGCACACCGCTGTTACGAACACAGAAACGCTCCCCTGCTACACCAGCGATAAAAGCTTCTCCACTTGTGGCCCCGTAAAACGCCACGTTACCTACGATCATATTCTGATCGGCGATAAGATCCTTGTGTGAATCTTTTGGGGGATAAACAATCAATCTGGCACCACAAAGTCCCTTTCCAATGTAATCGTTGGCGTCTCCTTCCAATTCGAAGGTCATGCCTCTGGGGCAAAATGCCCCGAAGCTCTGTCCAGCGGATCCTTTAAACTTGAGATAGATGGTTCCATCCGGCAGCCCTTCAGCCCCATACTTCCGACTGATCTCAGCACCAGTGATGGTTCCTACAACACGGTTCACATTGGAAATTGGCAGCTCTGCTGTGACCTTTTGCTTTTGTTCAATTGCGGGCTTACAGAGCTTGAGCAAATGAGTGTTGTCCAGAGCACGGTCAAGTAGGTGATCCTGTTTCTTTTTCGCATAGGTTCCTACAGATTTTTTGACATCTGGACGATACAGAATTCGGGAATAGTCCAAACCCTGGGCCTTCCAATGATCGATAGCTCCCCGTTTCTCAAGTCGATCACAACGACCCACCATTTCGTTAATGGTCCGAAAACCCAATTGAGCCATAATTTCTCGCAATTCTTCGGCAACAAAAGTCATAAAATTGACCACATTATTCGCCGCACCATTGAATTTGGCGCGCAAGCGCTCATCTTGGGTGGCGATACCGACCGGGCAGGTATTTTTATGGCAAACCTTCATCATTAGGCATCCCAAAGCAACCAGCGGAGCTGTGGCAAACCCGAACTCCTCGGCACCAAGCAAACATGCAATTGCCACATCGCGCCCTGTCTTTAACTGACCATCTGTTTCCAAAACCACCCGACTCCGAAGGTCATTAAGCAAAAGCGTCTGATTGGTCTCTGCCAACCCCAGTTCCCATGGGCATCCCGCATGCTGAATCGACGACCTCGGACTGGCCCCTGTACCTCCATCATGACCAGCGATCAGTATGACATCGGCCTTTGCTTTGGCGACACCCGCCGCCACGGTTCCGACACCGATTTCCGAAACCAGTTTAACATTAATGCGAGCGTGAACATTGGCATTCTTGAGGTCATGAATCAATTCTGCCATATCCTCAATCGAATAGATATCGTGGTGAGGCGGAGGTGAAATCAGTCCGACCCCCGGGGTGGTTCCGCGGACTTTGGCTATTGGCGGAAGCACCTTATGGCCAGGTAATTCGCCTCCTTCACCGGGCTTGGCACCCTGACTGATCTTAATCTGTAATTCGTTGGCATTTACCAGGTAATGGCTGGTAACCCCAAAGCGACCACTGGCAACTTGCTTGATCGCACTGTTCTTGGAATCACCATTTTCAAGTGGTATAAAACGAGTTGGGTCCTCCCCACCTTCGCCAGTGTTTGAGCGGCCTCCTAGGCGGTTCATGGCCACGGCAAGTGCTTCGTGGGCCTCTAAAGAGATCGAGCCGTAAGACATCGCTCCGGTTTTGAATCGTTTCACTATTTCACTCACTGGCTCAACTTCATCAAGAGGAACCGACTTTCTCTGGTCGATCTTAAAGTCCATGAGCCCGCGAATCGTATACAGGGACTTGGATTGATTGTTCACTAATTCTGAATACTTGGCGAAAACCGACCTGTCACCCATTCTCGTGGCTTGCTGAAGCAAATGAATCGTCTTGGGATTAAAAAGATGACGCTCCCCATCTGCCCGCCACTGATAAACCCCTCCCGGGTCGAGAGCCTCGTTTTCGACTTCCCGGGGTTTAAAAGCGTCGTCATGTCGCATTTTTACTTCCTGAGAAATGCCGTCCAGTCCAATCCCTTCGATCCGCGAAGCAGTCCTAGTGAAATATTTCTCAACCACTGAAAGATCAAGTCCGATACACTCGAAAATCTGAGCCCCCCGATAACTCGCGACTGTGGAAATGCCCATCTTGGCCATCGTCTTGGTTACCCCTTTGATGGAAGCCTTTAGATATTTCTTAACAGCGTAGTCGTAATCATCTTTCAGCTCACCATCAGCAATCATTCCTGCAATCGTATCTATGGCGAGATAGGGATTGATGGCGTCAGCCCCGTATCCGAGCAGCACTGCGAAATGGTGGACTTCCCGCGGTTCGCCGGACTCCAATATAATAGACACACGGGTTCTGGTCCCCTGACGAATCAGATGATGATGCAATCCCGAAACCGTCAATAGAGCGGGCATCGGAGCGAGTCGCTCATCAATCATACGATCAGAGAGAATCAGGATATTTACTCCTTCTTTAATTGCCCGGTCAGCTTCTTCAAAGAGCTGTTCTAACGTCTCCTCCAACTCGGTTCCAGAAACTTTTTCCCCGATTTTCGGCACTGCGCGGGTCCGTTCTTCAATCAATCCCCCGGGTTGTTTCTCAAAATAGTAACGAATTGGCAATGTTTTTGCCTTAAAGCCATCCAACGAAACATTCCGAAAACGTGCCAACGCCTCGTTATCGATAATCGGATTGTCCAGGCGAATCATCCTGCAGTTCTTTCCGCTCGGATTCAGTAGATCACTTTCAGAACCAATAAAACTGACAGTTGCAGTAATTAATTCCTCCCGAATCGGATCAATTGCTGGGTTGGTCACCTGAGCAAACAGTTGTCGAAAATAGTTATATAACAGCTGCGGTTGATCTGACATCACCGCAAGCGGAGTGTCGTTCCCCATTGATCCAAGTGGCTGATTGGCTGTCTCCACCGTCGGCCCAAGAATAAAACGCTTATCCTCAAACGAGTATCCAAACGCACGATTGTAAACAATTAAATCATGTCCAGTAATTGGTTCCGCCGCCTTCGACTTCGGGATATCTTCAAAGAAAACGCGATTTTTATCCAACCATTTGGCGTAAGGTTGTTCGGCAGCGATCTCCTCCTTTATTTCTTCGTCACTTACAATTCGTCCCTTTTGGGTGTCAACGAGGAACATACGCCCTGGTTGCAGACGTCCTTTCTTGATCACTTTTCTGTGGTCGACTTTGATTACCCCAACCTCGGAGGCCATAATCACCAAACCGTCCTCAGTAACATAATACCGGGAAGGCCGCAGCCCATTCCGATCAAGAACCGCACCAATCGAAATCCCATCAGAAAAAGCAATGGAAGCAGGCCCATCCCAGGGCTCCATCATACAGGCATGGTACTCGTAAAAGGCACGCTTTGCCTCGCTCATGTGTTCGTGCTTCTCCCACGGCTCGGGAATCATCATCATCATTGACTGA
>JBGSJM010000271.1:0-5175 GCA_041742015.1 Verrucomicrobiales bacterium
TGTATCTGATCCTGGGCCAGTGCTGATGCGGCACAACATTGGAGATGGGGATAAGGTATTCGGCCATTAGTTTGGCGGTGAGGCGGGCGGTAAGTTCCAGGGTTTTTTCACGTGAATTACCGCTGTGTTCGCACATTTCGATCCCAATTGAACTCTTGTTTCCCGGGCCGTCGTAATCAGCGTGCTGACCTTGTTCGTTGGTGGGCAGGGACTGGTAGATCGACTTGTCATCCACTGTAAAGTGCCAGGTCAGGAAACCAAGCGAATTACCCCGACTAGTGTGGCCGCCACTTTGGAGTAAACGGGCGTGGGCTGCGGCGTCGGCACCGGGGGCAAAGTTATAGGTGGAATGAATGGTGATATATCGGGGCTCCATGGGTATCATTTTATGCCTACCAAATTGCCCGGCAGGGATCAACGAAGTGATGATTGGTAGCGATTCCCAATCGTCTTTGGGTAACTCGGGAGAGGTACCTTTGGAATTGATGTAATCGATTGAAAAAACAAACATTAGTCCGGCTGCCAGGGCAGTGCCAGCAGGGAATAATGAGTTTGTATTCTTTTTCATTTGAGATTTGACGACTGATGCATGTCATCAAATCTCAATGTGGCACAATTTATTGTAGTGCTAGGGAAAGGCCTACTGAAAGCTTCGGATTTGCTTCAGGAATGAATTCCATTTTCGCCCAGGTTCGGCATCATCCATCAGAAAGTGTGGGCAGTCTTTGTGGCCGAAGTCTTTTCCGTCGGGTCGGATGCGTCGCCAGTGTTGATGGGGGACAACTCGGGAGACGGGGATGTCATATGTTTTCATCAACCAGGCGGTGAGTTTGGCAGTTTGCTCCAGGGTTTTTTCGCGGCAATTGCCTTCATTTTCGCACATCTCAATGCCGATTGAGTAAAGGTTGCCGGGGCCATCGTAATCAGCGTGCTGGCCTTGTTCATTGGTTG
Source organism: Verrucomicrobiales bacterium (assembly GCA_041742015.1). GTDB lineage: Bacteria > Verrucomicrobiota > Verrucomicrobiia > Verrucomicrobiales > DEV007 > Arctic95D-9. Next base: position 952 of record JBGSJM010000271.1, read on the forward strand.
GCAGGGTTTGAAAAATTGAGTCCTGATCAACGGTAAAGTGCCAGGAAAGATTGCCGAGACCGGACCGATGCAGCAGGCGAACATGCGCTTCCGCATTGGCTTTTGGGCTCTGGTTAGCGGTGGAATGGATGGTGATAAATTGTGGCTTCATCTTTTTCGGAACGCGCCGATTCAAGCCTCCTGGAGGGATCAGGTCAACGACGATATTGGGTGCTTTGGCACCCTTGGTGCGGGATGAGGTGACCGTAGCGGAGGATGGCGTATTGACACAGGATGTCAAAAATGACGCAAGGCAGCAGAAGCTCAGGCGAGCTAGCAGCAACGAAATGGATTTACGGTTGATCATTCAAGTCAGAAAAAAAAGGGGCCTTGTTTTGGTTGCAGCAGAATCAAGGGGGGGTCAACTTGCTAACGCTTTGGACGACCAACTCTGAAATTTGTTCATTATTTTTGGAAATCCTAAAAGCCGATCTTTATTTCGGCGCTATTTATGGCTTTTTGCACCATGTCCAAAGCACTATTGATCGACCCACGGGATAACCTCGCCGTAGCTCTGCAAACGATTCCAGCCGGAACCACAGTTGAGGTCGGAGGTCGTCCCATTCAGGTTACTGACGAGGTTCCCTCCAAGCACAAATTTACGATGGAGGCATTTCCCGTGGGGCATCGGGCCGTGCAGTATGGCGTGACCGTTGGGGTTGCTTCAAAAGCCATCGCAATAGGTGGCCTGGTCACAACCGGGAATCTTTCGTTTGCGGCAGATGGCTTCTCCGTGGCTGGAGCCGGAAAAACTCCTCAAAAATGGGTGGCTCCGAGTGTGACACATTTGGCAAACTCGACTTTTCTGGGTATTAAAAGGGCTGATGGCTCAGTCGGCACTGCCAATCACTGGCTGGTGATCCCGATGGTGTTTTGCGAAACCCGGAATATCGATGCCATGAAAAATGCCTTCGAAAAAGCGCTGGGATATGGTCGGACTTCTCATTATGAAGCCTTTGTTCGTGAACTCGCCGAAGCTCAGTCAAGGGGTGACGGCGAAGATGCCTTGCGCGGGATCAAATGCGGTGACTCAGATAAAAAAATGGGGAAATCGAAATTGTTTCCCAATGTGGATGGGATCAAATTTCTCAATCACCAGATGGGATGTGGAGGTACCCGGGATGATTCGCGGGCCCTTTGTGCTTTGCTGGCGGGCTACATCACTCACCCCAATGTGGCGGGAGCGACCGTACTTTGCCTCGGCTGCGAAAATGCCCAGTCCAGCGACCTGTTGGAGGAGATCCATCGTCGATCACCCAACTTTTCGAAGCCGCTTCATATTTTAAAGCAGCAGGAGTTTTCCAGTGAAAAGCACCTGCTGGAGACGGCTATCAAAGAGACTTTTATCGGTTTGCGGAGCGCCAATGAAGTTGAGCGGGTTCCCTTTCCGTTGAGCGAACTCACCATCGGGGTGGAGTGTGGGGGGAGCGATGGATTTTCGGGCATTTCGGCGAATCCGGTAATTGGGCATTTGTCCGATCTGGTGGTGGCGCTTGGTGGGAAGGTTATTTTGTCGGAATTTCCTGAACTCTGCGGTGTCGAGCAGGAATTGATTGAGCGTTGTGTCACAGTGGATGTCGCCAATCGATTCGCGGACTTAACGAGTCGTTACGCCAAACGCGCCGAAGCAGTGGGTAGTCATTTTTCGCAAAATCCCAGTCCTGGAAATATCCGGGACGGGTTAATTACCGATGCCATCAAATCCGCGGGGGCCGCCAAAAAAGGAGGCACATCTCCGGTGGTGGATACCCTGGATTACCCTGAAAAAGTCACCAAGGCCGGTTTGAGCCTGCTTTGTACTCCGGGAAATGACGTGGAGTCAACCACCGGGCTGGCGGGTGCTCATGCCAATTTGATTCTCTTTTCCACGGGGTTGGGAACCCCGACGGGAAATCCGGTCTGCCCGGTCATCAAGGTTTCTTCCAACACCGATCTGGCGAATCGCCTTTCGGATATCATCGACTTTGACACGGGTGGGGTGATCGATGGCAGCGCCACCATTGAGGAACTTGCCGAAAAACTTCTTGAGTTGTCAATCGAAGTCGCCTCTGGCAAAACTTTGAGCAAAGCTCAGGAGTTGGGCCAAGACGACTTTATTCCCTGGAAACGCGGGGTTTCCCTGTGATTCTTACTGCCCGATACAAAACATGGCCGTGTCAGTCCGGATAAAGAGATTTCCTTGAGAAACGGCGATGGAAGCCCGGCTCAGGTTTTTCAGGGAATCTCCCATTTCCGCCTTGTGGAGAAGCTCGAATTTATCCCCTGCCTTGACCACAAAAACGTCCCCGAGATGGTTCATCACATAGATTTTGCCATCCGCCCCAGTGGGTGATACCTCGAATTTTTCCCGGCTGCCAAGAGGCTCGCAATAAATCACTTTCCCGGTTTTGGGCTCGATGCAGCTCAGCGAACGGGTCCGACCGTGATCTACGACATAGAAGCGGCCTTCGTAGAAAAGCGGGGTGGCCACATCCGTGGTGATTGGCACTTGTTTGGTGGGTTCGCTCATCCAGGCCAGCCCGTCAGTTCCTTCGTGGGAGCCGCTCAGCCCAGCTTTTACGGCATAGATGGGCGCATCTTTCGGAGCACAGGCCAGGAAAACACCGTCTCCATAAACGGGAGAGGGAACCAGTCGCCACCACTGCTCTTTGTGGCCTTCATTCCAGGTTCCCCATCTCCAGATTTCCTCACCATTTTCTGGGTTGTGACCCGTGATCACATCGCCCCCGACGATGACAAGTTCCTCGCGGCCATTTACGGTTACAGGCAGGGGAGTGGCAAACGATTCCAGAGATTCCATTTGTGCTTTGGACGGGCGGATGTGGCGATAAACTTCGTTCCCCGTTTTGGCATCCAGGGCCAGCAAATAAGATTCGGCACCATCTTTGCCCCTGCCTTTGGCGGGTTGGTTGCGTTGCAAAACCTGGAGGAATACTTTGTCCTTGTGAAGAACCGGACTGCTTGAGAAAGTCCATTGAAAGGCAAATTCGCCATATTGTTGTTCGATATCTTTTGCCCAGAGTTCCTTGCCACTGAAGTCGAAAGCCGTCATCTTGCCACTGCCGAAAAAGAAGATGACAATCTCTCCGTTGGTGGAGGCTGAGGGGGCTGAAAAATTGCTGCGCTCATCGTGCCCATACCCGGGGAATGGCTTTTCCCAGAGCAACGCGCCCGATTTCCGATCATAGGCCAGAGCCAGGGAAGACTCCAGTCCCTTCGCCGAGGTGACAAAGACATGGTCTTTCCAGATCACTGGAGTTGATGCGCCCACTCCCGGCAGTTCCACTTTCCACTTCACATTTTCGGTTTTCGAAAAGGTGGTGGGCAGATTTTTTTCATTCGAGGAGCCGTCCAGATTTGGTCCTCTCCAGTTTGCCCAATTGTCGGCCAATAAAACTGAATGGGAAAACAAGGCCAGGGCGAGAAGTAAAAGAGTGATTTGTTTCATGAGATTGTTACCGGTGATACTCAAGTCAAAGACCGGTAATCTGTCAAGAGATGAGCCTTCCTGGTTTAGATAAAATGTGTACCATAGTTTACAGAAAAAAGTGTTCACAGTAGGCTATGTCACCGTTAAGTATTGGTAATTCCATAAGTCGTTCAAAATGAGGAATTTATTTTCAAAGAACCTCAACCCAATTAACCGCGTATAATCAAAGAGTTACGTTTTTTCGCTTCCAATTTCAACACTTACCGGTGACATAGCCTCAAATGAGCAGTTATTTATTTCATTTATCGGCTCCAGGGCTGCGCTGACACTATTCCCCCTTTTACCCGGCGCTCTGGCTGAAAGAAATTGGGGATCTGAAACTGGGCCACGTTTCCGCCGGAGCCAGGAGGACGCGGATTTAAGACTGGTGGACCTCCTTTCACGGCGAGGTACTCTCCGTCGCCGATAATAAGATCAGTAGCCCCTCTGGCGACACTTTCCCAATTAGGGACGTTGATGCCTGCATCGCTTTGCGTAATCAGTTTCCAGCGATCCTTCTCCTGAAGTATGGCGCGGACCATCCCATCAATCGAAAGCTCAGGTAGTATAAAATCCGTGTCTGCGTAGCATTTCACTTTTTCCTGATTGCCTTTGCTATTCATCAACATCACGTCGCCATTCTCCTTTTGGCCAACCACGATGAAAGAGCCTGTAGTCTGCATCTTTAAAGGACCGGAATTCAAAAAACTGAGTGG
>JBGSJM010000272.1:0-8930 GCA_041742015.1 Verrucomicrobiales bacterium
TGGCCCGCAAATCAAAGACGATCATGACCAAAGCTGTGAGGATAAGCAAGAGGAGGGCCGCTCCATAGGCAACCGCCCAGGAAAACCCACTGACCCGGCCCACCTGGTCCTGCCGCGCCAGACCTGGCAAAAAACTCGCCAGGAAATTTTCGCCAATGCAAAACGCAAAATTGGCCGGGATGTAAAGCAGTATCGCCAGCCAGATCTGCCCCGGCTGGATCAAGGCCAGTCCGCAAGTCATGAACCCGCAGAATATTCCCGAGCCGATCAGGAAGCGCTTGCGCCAGGCCAGTTCGTCCGCCAACGCACCCGCCAGTGGTGACAGCAGCGCGGTGAGCAGCATGCTGCTGCCGAAAGTGAGCGACCAAATCCGGTCGTCGATCCGATCATTGGCCACTACCACCTGCGCGAAAAAGATGGGAAACAACAAAGTGTTTATGAGCAGGGTAAACGATTGGTTGGCCACATCGAACGAAATCCACGACCACAACTGGCGCTGTTGCGGATATCCATTTAGCGGATAGATACGGCGGAAATTCATCACGTAGGAGTGGCAGAGTGGCCCAGACTATGGGCTGGCGGCACGAGTGCAACCGCTAATTTTCTCAATTTCATATGAAAATTGCCGATCGAACCCGATTGTCCCCTGTTGGGTCGACGACTGTACCCTGTTGAATCCGGTTGGGTACCCACTATTCAATCAAGTCAGGCACTCGGCTGGCTGCTTTCAGCCGCCACCCCGGGCTTCATGCCCAGCAGCGCACGTAAATCTTCGAGCATGACGTAGATGCCTGGCACAAGCAGCAGGGTGATGAAGGTGGAGAACAGACCGCCAAAACCGAGCGCCACAGACATGGGCACGAGGAAAAGTGCCTGGATATCCGTCTCGCTCATGATCGGAAGCAGGCCGACAAAGGTGGTGACACTGGTGGCCATGATGCTCCGGAAGCGGCTCACCCCGGCGCGCCAGGCCGCTTCCTCCAGGGTCAGCCCCTCCAGGCGAAAGCGATTGACGCGGTCGGTGAGCACCAGACTTTCATTCACCACCATACCGGAAAGGGCGATGATACCGCACATTGACATGATGGAGAGATTCAAGCCCATCACAATGTGCCCGAACACTGCGCCGACGATGCCAAAGGGAATGACACTCATAACGATGAGCGGCTGGGAGTACGACTTGAGCGGGACCGCGAGGAGGATGAAGATGCCAAAGAGTGAAAGGATGCCGCCAACGATGAGGTCGTGAAGGCTTTCATTCTGATCGTTTTGTTCGCCTTGAAAGCGGTGGCGCACCCCGGGAAATTTCGCTGCCATTTTCGAGAGTACCCCCACCCGCAAGGCAGCCACCACTTCGTTGGCGTTGGCACCGGGAACGTTGAGATCAACGTCGGCGGTGACGTTGATGGCACGCCGTCCATCAGCTCGCTTGATGGAGGAGTAGGCGCGACCGTAGTCGGCGGCGGCCACTTCGGAAAAGGGAACCTGGCTGCCGTCGCGGGTGCGGATTTTCATATCAGCAAGGTTTTGGACGGAGAGGCGTTCTTCTTTCGGATAACGGACCATGACCTTCACCTCATCTCGTCCACGTTGGAGGCGCTGCGCTTCTTCGCCGTAAAAAGCCTGGCGGACCTGGTTCGACACATCGCCGAGGCGGAGTCCGAGTGTTTCAGCCTGCGGCAGGATACTAAGCTTCATCTCCCGTTTTCCCTCATGGTCGGTATCAGCGATGTCGATGACGCCTTTGTATTTCGCCAATTCGCTTTTCACAAATTCAGTAGCGGTGCGCAGTTCATCGAGATTCTCGCCGGACAGCTCAAGGTCAATGGCGATGCCACCGCGTTCCATCGCGGATTTGAAAGTCAACTCAACCGCGCCGGGGATCGGTCCAGCGAGATCGCGCCATTCGGAGACGAGTTGTGCGCAGGTGACATCCCGATCATGGCCGGGCACCAGTTCGAGTGTGACTTCGCCGAAATGGGTGGCGGTGCCACCGAGACGAGCGAGTTGAAACATGGTCTTAAACGGCTGGTCACCCACTGTCGCCATGGTGTGTTTAATAATCGAACTGCCATCTTTGGCCCGCTGGGTTTCACCGAGTTTTCGGGCACCTTCTTCGAGTTGGGCAACGGCTTGGAAGGTCGTGGTCACGGGCACACCTTCGGGCAGAGTTAGTCTTGCGGTTATGATATCACCCTCCACCTCGGGCATGAACAAAAACTTTACCGTGCCCGAGGCCACCACGCCCACCGTGACGATAAAGGCGGCAAGAAAAATGGAAAACACCGAGTACCGCCAGTGAACACACCACTGCACCAGCGGCCGGTAATGATTTTCCGCGATCCGGTCAAGCGCGTCCGAGATAGCAGTCTGAAAGCGCATAAACCTTCCCATATCTTCGCGCTTTCGAACTTTTAATGTCGCCAGGTGGGCGGGCAGGATGAGTTTTGATTCGATCGTGGAAATGAGGAGCACGGGCACAACCACCCAGGGAATGTTTCGCCAGATTTTTCCGCTGACGCCACCCACGCCAAACATCGGCAGGAACGCACACACGGTGACAAGCACGCCAAAAATCACGATCATCGCCACTTCATTTGTGCCGCGCGGCGCAGCGAGGTGGGGCGGTTCACCCTGGCTCATGCGATGATACACATTTTCGCCGATCACAATTGCATCATCAACCACCACCCCGAGTACGAGAATAAAAGCGAAGAGTGAAATCATGTTGATCGATACATCCGCATACGGCATTAACAGCAAACCGCCTGCCACCGAGACGGGAATGCCGAGGGACACATACCAGGCGAGGCGGGGCTCAAGAAACAGACCCAGGGTGATGACCACGAGAATAAAACCCTGGAATCCATTTGAGAACATGAGGTCCATGCGACTTCGCAGGTAGACGCTCAGGTCATGCCACAACTGGAGCTTCACCCCATCGGGTAACAGTCGTGGCGATTCCTTGATGTATTCATAAACCAGTTCCACAATCCTCAGGGTGTCCTCGTCTCCCGTGCGGTACACGTTCACCACGATGCCGGGCTGCCCGTCGAAACGCGTGAAGATATCCTTGTCTTCAAAGCCATCCTTGATTTTCGCGATGTCGCTGAGTTTCACCACTGAACCGTCGGGCCGCGTCAATACCGTTACACTTGCAAAGTCATGCGCGGTGTAGCGCTTGCCCTGGGTGCGGATAAGCACCTCGCCAGCATCGGTGCGCACAGATCCTGCAGGAAGGTCGAAAGATGTCAAGCGCACGGCATTGGCGACGGACTCGAGTGTCATGCCCTGGGCGCGAAGGGTGTTTTCACTTACCTCGATGCTGATCTCGTAGTTGCGAGTGCCAGCGATGGAAATTTGAGAAATTTTCGCTTCACCAGAGACCGCGTCGTAAAAGCCGCGCTTGATTTTCGTCCACAGGTCGGTGGCGGGCGGCAACTGATACACCAGCAGGTCGTCGCGTACTTTTTCTGCAATCTTTTGTAGAGCAGCCTGATCGGTATCTGCGGAGATGGCGATACTGAGCACCTGGTTTTTCACCAGCAATTCATCAACCACGGGTTTTTCGGCTTTTTCGGCAAAGTTGTCGATGCCATCCACCCGCGTTTTGATGTCAGCCATGACATTGCGGACATCGAAACCCGGCTTGACCTCAATGCTCACATTGCCAAAAGACTCACCGGCGAGAGACTGGACCATCTTGATGCCATCCAGCCCCTGGACTGCTTCCTCGATCGGGATGCATACGCCCTTCTCGACCTCCTCCGGCGCAGCGTTGGGATACGGCACCATGACGTTGACAACGTTTAGTTGGAGATCAGGAAAAATTTCCTTTTGCAGCTTAAACCACCCCAGCCAGCCCATGAGTAAAAGAGCCCACATCAGGAAGTTCGCGGCAACCTGATTTTTACAGAACCATTCGACGGTGCCTTTCACAGTGGATTTTCGGCCTCCTCCGAAGTTCGTTCGATGATTTTTACATCCATGCCATCCACTGCTGCAGCCAGCGAGGTGATGCAGATGCGTTCGCCTTCTTTGAGGCCTTTGGAGACGAGGAGATCATCACCGTCAGCGCGCACGGTCTGCACTTCGCGGACCCGAATCTTGTTGTTCTGATCGACAATCAAGACACGCTTTTCGTCGAGGAAGGCGCGGCGAGGGACCCGGAAGACGTTTTTCAAGACCTGCCCCTCAATTTGCGCACGAACGAAGAGCCCAGGCATCAGAATGGAAGCCGCGTTTTTTCCGTCGTCTGCGATACGTGCGACGACATAAACTGACCGGCTGGTGCGCTCGATCTCGCTTTCAGTACGGAGAGCGACGCCTTTCCATTCGCTGGTCTTGCCACCATAAGCTGCTGCGAGCGTGACCTCGACTGGCTCACCAGCATTTATGGTTTTCGCAAAAGCATAATCGTCGAGCGAGAGGGGCAGGCGGACCTCATAGCCGCCGAGTGAGTAAAGCTCCGCAACACGCGCACCGGGCGCGAGGAATGAACCAAGATCGGTGTGAATGGCGCGAACTCGGCCACGAAAAGGAGCTTTGATGATAGCGCGTTCGAGATCGTGATGCGATTTCAACACGGCATCTTCGGCGGCTTTGATGCGCGCTGTGGCGCTGTCGATCTGCGGTTTGCGCATGGCCAGATCGTTGGTTTTTTTCCCAGTGCCTAGTTTTTCCCAGTCAAGCACGGCTTGGTCAGCTTTGGCTTGTTCGGCGGCGAGCATCATCTTTGCGTCTGCCAGGGCAGCCTCGGCCTGCGACTTAGCGGCTTTATAATCAGACGGGTCGATTTCAAGCAACGCCTCACCCTCTTCGAAAACTTCGCCAACATTGAACTTCGGCGATACTTTGATGATCCGACCAGCGATCTCGCTGGCGAGCAAGATGAGCCTTTCCGATTCGATCATGCCTTGCGATGCCAGCGAAAGCTTCACGTCTCCAGATTTTACGGCGATGATCTCCACTGATTGCACGATGCGCGGCACCTCGACCCTAGTCGCCTGGGCCTTGTTTTTCATCAGCACAAAGAAAATCACCCCGGCAGCAGCGAGGATCGTAAGAGGCAGGATGTTTTTTGAAAAGAACTTCATCGAGATCTTGTTCCGTCTTGAGGTCGAATCGCGCACAATAACTGATACTGACGGAACCTGCCTGTTTTAATTTTTGAATACGACTGATTTGAGGAGGGCCATATTCATACGGATAATGGATTGTTTTTCAAGCCCATTTCGCCGTGAGTTTCGTTGGCTAAAGCGGCTGTTTCGTTGCCCCCCTGAAAAAGTTTTCAGGAAGTTTATTTTTCAGGATGTGGCTGATGCCAATGTGAGCCAGTTCGGTAATTACTTGCGTCTGCCGAGGTCTGGTTTATCAAGTCATCGTTTTCCATAGAACTAACCCGGCCTCTGAAACCGACCAGAAGATCTTATGTCAGAACACAAAAACTCAAAAAACTGGCCCCTGGCCCTTGTGGCTCTGGGCGTGGTCTTTGGAGATATTGGTACCAGCCCGCTATATGCGCTAAAGGAGTGTCTTCTTCACGCCAAACCAACACCGGACGATCCCCTGGGGGTATTGGGACCGCTTTCCCTGATGTTCTGGTCGCTGATCGTGATGGTCTGTTTCAAATATCTGGGCTTTATCACCCGTGCCACCAATCAGGGCGAGGGCGGCATGTTTGCCCTGCTGACCTTGTTTCATAAGGCCAAAAAAAACTTCAAACCCAGGGTCAACGCCGCCATCATCCTCTTGGGCATCTTTGGGGCCTGCCTGCTCTATGGAGACGGCATGATAACGCCTGCAATCTCGGTGCTCTCGGCGGTGGAGGGCCTGGCCCAACTGGATGCCAAGTTTGGTACTGACCTGGCTCATTACGTCGTCCCCATCGCCGCTGCCATCATCTTTGCACTGTTCCTGGTTCAACGGCACGGCACGTCGCGCATTGGGAGGGCTTTTGGCCCCATTATGGTGTTATGGTTCGTGACTCTGGCGATCCTGGGTATCATCAACATCGGTCGCTTTCCCGGCGTATTTTTTGCCCTCTCGCCCCATTACGGGATTGATTTTCTGCTGCATCACGGCCATGACAGCTTTGTTCTCATGGGGTTGGTTTTACTCGCGGTCACAGGTTGTGAAGCCATGTATGCGGACATCGGCCATTTTGGTCGCCCTCCCCTGGTGCGGAGCTGGTATTGCATCGTACTACCCGCGCTGATGCTGAACTACCTGGGTCAGGGCGCGCTGGTGCTTTCTGACGTTAAAGCTTCGCTGGAGCCCGGTTATCACCACTTTTTCAGTCTGGTGCCCCAGTTTGCACTCATCCCGGTGATTCTGCTGGCGACGGCAGCCACGATCATTGCCTCTCAAGCCATGATCACTGGGGTTTACTCACTGACCCAGCAGGCTGTGCAGTTGGGATATCTGCCCCGTTTGAAGATCGTCCACACAAATCCAGATGTACGAGGCCAGATCTACATGCCGCAGGTGAATTACCTCCTCATGGTAGCCTGCCTCTCGCTGGTCTTTTATTTCAAGTCCTCCTCCAACCTTGCCGCCGCTTATGGATTGTCCGTGGCCATGGATATGACTTTCACCAGCATTTTGTTTTTCTTCGTGGCTCGTCTGGTGTGGAAATGGTCGTTCTGGAAGGCTTTTATCCCGGTGGTGATCTTTCTGATCCCGGAGATTGGCTATGTCTCCGGCAGCCTGCTTAAATTTTTCTCGGGAGCCTGGTTTCCGCTGGTCATCGGCCTCTTCATTTGGATCATCATGAAGACCTGGATGGACGGGCGAGCCATTCTTTTCCAGGCCATTCAGCGCGGGCGTCTCCCGGTGAGTTTTCTGGTCGAGGAACTCAAGAAAGACCGCATCATCCGCGTTCCGGGCACCGCCGTTTTTATGTCGGCCAGTGCAGATGGTGTTCCGAACGCCCTGCTTCACCATTTGAAGCACAACAAATCCCTGCACCAGCAAGTCGTGCTGCTTTCGGTCCGCTTCGAGGACGTCCCATACGTCGAGAAAGAGATGCGCTATGAAATCAGCGAATATCACGATGAATTTTACCGCGTCGTCCTGAGTTACGGTTTCGTCGAATACCCATCGGTGTTGGATGATCTCTGCCTTGCGTTGAGTGAAAAGACCAAAGTCAGGCGGCACGCCATTACCTTTTACCAAAGCCGGGAGGTGCTTCTCACCAATGGCCCGGGTAAAATGGTCAAGTGGCGGAAGGTGCTTTTCGTCATGCTTTCCCGTATCGCCCGCCCGGCGACCGGTTTCTTTGAATTACCGCCCAGACAAGTCATTGAGTTGGGGATTCAATTGGAGCTTTGATTGGGGAGGTACGGCGGATTTTGGGATTTTTCGTCCCCTCCAGGCCCAAAAGGAGCAAAGGACACTTGCCGGATGGCAGATTTTAGTTTCCAGTTCGAACACATGACAAACGCGGACGTACCCACCCTAAAAAAATCAATCAATGCCTGGCAGATCGGCCTTTACGGTCTGGGATCCATGCTTGGAGCTGGAATCTACGCCCTCGTGGGAAAGGCGGCGGGGTCGATGGGAAATGCCGTCTGGCTCGCGTTTCTGGTCGCCATGGTTGCCGCATTGCTGACCGGACTTTCCTACGCCTGTATGGGGAGCCGATATCCGAAAGCTGGTGGAGCGTCTTATGTCACCCAGAAAGCGTTCGGTCTTCCCTGGCTTGCCTATGTGGTCGGTTTGTGTGTGACGATGAGCGGTCTTACCAGTATGGCGACGGGTTCCCAGGCCATGGCGGCGGCCCTCGGGAAAGGATTGGGAATCGCCCTTTCGGCGAATTCGGTGAAGCTGGTTGCGATTGCCATTGTATTATTGGTTGGGTTGGTAATTTTCCGGGGCATCCGCGAGAGCATGTGGATGAATGTGATCTGCACGGTAGTCGAGACGGTGGGCTTGTTGTTCATCATCGCCGTGGGCATGAAATACTGGGGCAGCGTCGATTATTTTGAGACTCCGGCCCGCGCAAATGGCGGCACCGATATGATTCCTGTCATGCTGATTTTACAGGGTGCCGTGCTGACGTTTTTCTCGTTTATCGGCTTTGAAGACGTTCTCAACGTCAGTGAGGAAGTTAAAAATCCCCGTAGAGACATTCCTCTCGGCCTGGTCGGGGCGATGGTTGTGGCCACCCTGATCTACATGGCGGTGGCGATCACGGCTGTCTCGGTGATACCGTGGGCGGAATTGGCGAAGAGTCCCGCCCCCCTCATGGAGGTGGCAAAAACGGCGGCACCGTGGTTCAAAAACATTGATAGTATCTACATTGGGATAACCCTGTTTGCGATTGGGAACACCGCGTTGCTCAATTACATCATGGGTTCCCGCCTTCTCTATGGAATGAGCCGTCAGGGATTGCTCCCTGCGTTGATTGGTCGGATCCATCCCACCCGCCGCACCCCGCACATTGCGATTGTGATTCTTTTTGGGGTGGTTTCGGCCCTGATTCTGAGCGGCAGCGTCAAACAACTGGCAGAATCCACCGTGCTGCTTCTGCTCATGGTCTTTAGTGTAGTGAATGTATCCCTGGTCGTTCTCATGCGTCGTCCGGGAGAGCCTAAGGGCGGATTTGAGGTGCCAATTATCATTCCCATTTTGGGAGCCCTGGTTTGTTTGATCCTGATTGGGGTTCGGGTGGAGTCAGCCTGGAGCGTTGAGGATGGTCATGTGGCACCGATCCTAGCTTCGTCGATTGTGTTGATTTCCTATGGATTATACAGGATTTCAAAATCGTCGCGGCCTCAGATTCCTCCAGAGGTGTAAAGTGCGGTTTCGGGCGATCGCGCTCAATCGTACCCTCGATTACACGAGCTTACCGGTCGATTACACGAGCTTACCGGTCGATTACACGAGCTTACCGGTCGTTTACACGAGCTTACCGGTCGATTAAACGA
>JBGSJM010000273.1:0-12193 GCA_041742015.1 Verrucomicrobiales bacterium
GGGAGTCGGAGACTCCCGGAACCGGCAGGTCGGAGACCTGCCCCACAAGCTGCAAAGGAAGTTGGGAGGCTACATCCTTTGGCAAATCGTGACAGTTGGCACAGCGCTGTTCAGCGACGATTTCCCGTCCGCGTTTCACGAGGTCCGGGGCGGGTTGAAACGGCGACAATTTTTCCGCTGAACTGCCGTCGCTGCCCTGAAATCCGATCAGATAGGCAGCCATATCCGCAGCCTCTTCGTCGGTCAGCAGGGTGTGTGGCATCCGCCCGTCGGACCGAACCTTGAGCGGTTCGCGCAGGAACTCCGTTAGTGATTCAAGCGCATATTTTTCCTGAAGTGCCGGAAAAGCGACTGACGGCTGGGTAAAATCGGCGTCCTTCGGTGGGCCGTCGGGAGGTTGAAAGTCCTTCGCCGGTGCATGACAGGCGACGCACCCGACGGTGTGAAAAAGCTGCCCGCCCCGGGCAGGATTGACGTATTTTAAGGACATTGGTTTCAGCCCTGCCGTAGGCTTGAGCGTGGCGAGATATTGCACGACGGCTTCGCGCGAGGCCGCATCCTCCAGCGCGGCGAAGTGAGGCATTGTGGAACCGGTGCGAGCGGCCGCCGGATCCGCCAAAAACTGTGTCAGCCAGTCGGCGCTGACCCGTTTCGTAATGCCGACGAGAGCCGGGCCGCGACGCTCGGGCAAACCGGTTCCACCACCGTGGCAATTCGCGCAGCCCAGCTCATTGTAAAGCAGTTGCCCGCCTTCAGCGGAGGGTTTCGCCGCGTGAAAGTGCTCGAAGCCGGTGACCAGTGGCTTAGCGTGGGCGGTGATGGTTAGCAAGGTCAGGGTGACGGCGCACCTTAAAGAGATGTAAAAGGTCTTCATCATACATTTGCCAGTGCCTCCGAAAGTGCGCTGAAACTCGACTTGGCAGCGGCCACAGGATCATAGCCCGGTTTGTTGAAGATCTGGCCGCTCACCTCCACGCAGACCGGTCCGGTGTAGCGGAACTTCCGCAGTAGCGCGAAATATTTGCCGTAATCCGTGCGCCCCTGACCGGGAAGCAGGAACTGGAACTTGCCCACCGCGCCCTCGGAGTCTTTCACATGAATGAACTTGGTGCGTGGCAGCAGTGCAGCCATGCTTTCCTCCATGTCGATGCCCTGCAGCTCAAAGTGGCTGTAGTCGTACGCGGCGACGATGGATGGCGACTTCACCTGATCCATCAGCCAGAGGAGGCGCTCCGGGGAGTTCACCGCGCTGCCCACGTGAGCTTTCACCGCGATCTGGATCTTCGCCTTTTCCGCCGCCGCCGCCCAGTCGTGAAGACGCTCCACCATGCCCGCTTTTTGTGCCTCCCAGGTGGCGGGCTTGCCGCCCAGCACCGTCTCGACCAGCGGAGGAAACGCCGGGACCAGGTCATGGGCCATCTGCCCGGCATCAGCGATGAGCCCCAGCGCCACCGCATGACCTGAGTCATCCGCCGTGAGGCTGATATTGATCATGAGACAGGGCAGGCCAAGCTTCAGCGTCTCCAACTTGGTGGCCGCAGCCTTCCTCGCATCGCCGGTGAAAATTTTGGGCTCGGTGGGATAACCCGCATTGAGCGCCAGTTCCACGTGGGAATAGCCGATCTCCGCGCAGGTCTGGAGCGCAACATCCAGCGGCAAAGTCTTCATCCCGTAGAGGCTGAAGCCGAGGCTCGGCGCACTCGCCTCCGCACTGCGTGAGAGGGAAGGCAGCGCCAGTGCTGCTGCGGCGGTTTGAAGGAAATGACGACGTGTCTTCATGTGGTGTCTTTTGTAGCGGTGGCGTCTCGCCGCCGTCTTAGGGATGTCGTGAAGGTGTGAAGGTAAGTGGAGTGTTGGAGAAGTGATTATTTGCTGCAGGCTGCCTCCAGCATCTCGATCCACGGTTTCACAAAGTGGCCACTATCGTGATAGGTGCGTCCGCTGACCATGTGACGGTCGATCACGCATGGCTCATTGACATAGATGCCACCGCAGACCTCCAGGTCAAACTTGCACTTTGCCACCGTGGCCATGCGCAGTCCCTCCACAATGCCGGCGCGTGCCGGGATTTCGACCCCGTGGCATACGCTCGCCATTGGCTTTTTGTTTTCCCAGAACCAGCGGGTGATGCGTAAAAGATCTTCGTCCTCGCGGATGTATTCCGGGGCGCGGCCCCCACTGAAAAAGATGCCGGCGTATTCCTCCGGCTTGATGTCCTTGAAGGCGATGTCGGCATCAATACTGTAGCCTTCCCATTCCTTGGTGATGGTCCAGCCCGGCTTCACTTCGTGCAGGACCATCTGATATTTGCGCTTTTCCGGCGCAGCCACGACGGGCTGAAAGCCGCTCTCAATGAGACGGTAAAATGGATAAAGCGTGTCTACGGTTTCCGTGGCATCGCCGACAATGATCAGTACTTTAGGATTGTTCATGTGAGTCATCCTAAACGCTTGATCCCATTTTGGCAATGCGGGTATGGTACCGGGTACAATGCCGCATTCAACAGGGTACAATTGGCGACTTAACAGGGTACAATTTCAAAATCTGGATTGTCGTTGTGGCTGGGGCACGGAGTGGATTTTACGTCCGCTGGAACTGGTTTAGCAAAAACAACCCTTCGAGGGACTAATTGCACCCTCCGAGGCGGAGTTCCTCGGGCTGACTGATCGGGAGCACTGAGTTAGGTGACCTCGCAGCCATATCACCCTTGGACAAATTCCGGAGGATTGGTCCAAAGCAATTTCCTCATCCCTCCAAACCTTCCTCCCGAATTTCCATCGTTGCCAAACGCTAAGTATTTGTCTAGGGTGTGCGTGTTAAACAGCAGGTTTGCGGCATTCATCATTTGATCATTCATGGGTTTTTTTACGTGGAAAAATTGTCTTTTGCGAGTCTTTCCGCTCCTTTGCGGATTGATGTTGAGCGTGAAAGAGGGGATTTCCAAAGACTGGGACATCGTGACGATCGAGGGGCGGGATTATGTCTCGGATAAAAATGTTGCTAATTTTTACAAGATCGAAAGCCTGAAAACTGAGGGGAATGATCGAATTTTTCTCCATCCCAGTCTGATGATGAAGTGGACGGTGGGGACTCCGGCGATTTTTGTGAACAATATCAAGTTTAATCTCAGTCTGAATGTGGCGGAGGTAAATGGTCAGGCTTTGATATCCACAATCGACCTGGCGAAATTGATTGATCCCGTGGTGAGGCCCAGTTACATCAAAAAGCCAATCGACTTTGACACGGTGGTCATTGATCCCGGTCATGGTGGAATCGATACGGGTGCCAGAGGCCTCAAAGGGTACGAAAAAGACTACAATCTCGATTTGTCTTTGCGTCTGCAGGCGGGACTGCAGCGCCGTGGATTCAAGACTTTGATGACGCGGAACACGGATGTGTTTTTGGATCTGGGTCAAAGGGTGGCAATCGCCAACGCCCAGAAAAAAGCCATATTTATCAGTATTCATCACAATTCGATGGGGACCCGGTCAGCGGTGGGTGTGGAAACGTTTGCTCTCGCTCCACAGGGGACGGAATCAACCAACGATGGCTCCTCGTCCCCAGGCTGGACCTCGGCCATGAATGGCAACATTCGCGATGCGGAAAATATTGCCCTGGCAACGGCGGTCCACGCCCATGTGATTCATGATTTGAAGCCGGTTGACCGGGGAATCAAGCGAGCGCGATTTAACGTGCTGGCTGGGATCAACAAGCCGGCCATTTTATATGAAGGCGGTTTTCTTACCAATCCAACCGAATCTTTAAAAATCCACGACCCAGCTTATCGGCAGCGCACTGCGGATTCCATTGCTGATGCGGTGGTCAAGTTTAAGAACGCGGTGGGGAATCGGTAGGGGCGGAGGTGATGCCAGCGACTGGACTCCAAGAGTCCACACCCCTATCTCGATTTTTGCTCTTGGGGCGGACTCGAAACTTGATCATTCCCGGCAAATGTGGGAAAGGTGGCCAAATTTTTAGCCGATAGAATAATCAAGTATGAGCCAAATGGATTACGACACCTTGTCCCGCGCTGCCAATGAAGCACGGGGAATCGCGATTGACGCTGTGCATGCCTGCAGTTCAGGCCACCTCGGGCTGCCGCTCGGGGCTGCGGAACTTGGGGCGGTCCTTTTTGGGCAATCCATGAATTACAATCCAGACGAACCCAAATGGCTCAACCGCGATCGTTTTATCCTTTCGGCGGGGCATGGCAGCATGTTTCTGTATAGCTGGCTGCACCTCGCAGGGTACGATATCCCCATGGCAGAGGTGAAAAATTTCCGCCAACTCCACAGCATCACTCCGGGGCATCCGGAATTTGGTGAAACCCCAGGGGTCGAGGCGACAACCGGTCCTCTCGGACAGGGGATCGGAAATGCAGTGGGTTACGCGATGTCTTCGAAAATGGCGGCAGCGAGGTATAATACTGCAGATCACACCATCATCGATCACAGCGTGATTGTACTGGCCGGGGACGGCTGCCTCCAGGAGGGGATTTCTGCGGAGGCCGCTGCTTTTGCTGGTCACAACGGCTTGGATAATCTGATTTTAATTTATGATTCAAACGATGTGACCCTCGACGCCATGGCCGAAAAGACCCAGAGTGCTGATACCTGCATGCGTTTTCAGGCGATGGGTTGGGATGTGATAAAAATCGATGGTCACGACTTGGAGGAGATTCAATCAGCGGTGGAGAATGCCAAAAAGACCCGCAATGGGAAACCCAAATTGATCGAGGCAAAAACGGAAATTGGTCGTGGCATCCCCCAGGTGGCAGGAACGGCTGCTGGTCATGGGGAAGGTGGAGCCAAGTTTGCTGAAGCCGCCAGGAAAGGACTGGGGCTGCCTGAAGAGCACTTTTATGTATCCGCTGAAACCAGGGCGTATTTCAAGGAGCACAACGCCCAGCTAAAAGCGGGCTACCAAACATGGCTGCAAACTTTTGAGAGTTGGAAGGCCAGCAATCCGAAACTGGCGGGTGATCTAAATGATGCCATCGAGGGAAAACTTCCCGAAAATCTGCTCAACGAAATTCCGGAGTTTGATCCGGCTTATCTCAATGCCACTCGTGGAGCGGGAGGGGATATCATTCAGGCGGTGGCTCAGGCAGTGCCTTATCTGGTGAGTGGTAGTGCGGACCTGTATGGCTCGACCAAAAACTATATCAAAGGCTCCGGTGATTTTGGCCGCAAAGACTACTCGGGTCGCAACATCTGGTTCGGAATCCGCGAGCATGCCATGGGCGCGATCTGCAATGGGATTGCTTACGATGGTCTTTTCCGGGCCACCGGGGCGACCTTTGCGGTGTTTGCCGACTACCTGAGGCCTTCGATTCGCATCGCCGCTCTCGCCAAACTGCCGGTCGGGTATATTTTTACCCACGATTCGGTGGGAGTGGGAGAAGATGGCCCCACTCACCAGCCAGTCGAAACGGTCAGTGGTCTGCGGGTCATACCGAATCTGGATGTGATGCGCCCTGCTGATCCAGAAGAAACCGCAGGAGCCTTTGCGGCGATGATGGAGCGCAAAGATGGGCCCACCGCCCTGCTTTTGACACGGCAAAACGTGCCTACTCAAAATGAAATCCCAGTTAAGACCCGCCGCGAGGGAGCCTTTCGCGGTGGCTACATCGCAAAGACGGAATCAGGCACTCTGAAAACCATCCTTCTTGCGAGTGGCAGTGAGCTGGATCACGCCCTGAAAGCCGCTGCTGAGCTGGGTGACGGGGTGCGGGTGGTTTCCATGCCTTGTATGGAGCGATTTGATCGCCAGGACAGTGCCTATCGGGAATCCGTGCTTCCAAAATCCTGCACCCACCGCATCGCGATCGAAGCGGGTGTCTCCGGGCTCTGGTGGAAATACGTCGGCCTCGATGGAAAAGTTCTCGGGATTGATCGATTTGGGATCAGCGCCCCCGGCAATACGGTGATGAGTGAACTCGGCATGACCGCAAAACATGTCGTAGCTGCTGCGTTGAGAGTGGAGTGATGCAGAACCTTACTTCTGTAACCAAAGCGTGAGGCGACTGGCCCGATCAGTTGGGCCGGGCACATGCATCCCGCCGCCGATTATGTCTAACTTTCCGTCTCCGTTGGCGTCTCCCACGGCGATGTTGGCGAGATTGGTGGGGGCGTAGGCAATTTTGCGAGGTCGAAATTGGCGGAAACCGCCGAGATTCTCCAACCAGGCCAGGCTGGGAAAATCGTGCTCTTTCCATTGAAAGTAGAGGGCTGAGTACACCACATCCAGATCGCCGTCTCCATCCAAATCACAGGGTTTTGCATCGTAACATCCCGGCATCCGGGCGAGATCCCGGAGTTGATACACCCATTTTTCGTTCTCCAGCCAGCGGACCCCATGGTACGGTTTGGCACCCGGATTCTCGTCCATCATGTCGCCATTGGTGAAGAGTATGTCTTGATCTCCGTCCTGATCGAGGTCTTCCAGAAAAAGACTTGATGTTCCGAACGATGGACTGGAACGGGTGATCAACTCGTTGCGAAACTTCAGCCCGCCCTCGTTGATGAAACGGACGATCGATTCGTGCTCCTGACTGACAAGGGCGAGGAAGTCGATCCGGTCATCGTCATTCAAGTGTGCCGGGATGACGCGCATGACCCCGTTTATTTCCATGATGTTCCTCAGAGTGAACGAGAGGGGACCAGTTTGTTCCAGGACCTTGAATGCCCCGCTTTTTCGCCACCCGAACATCGCCAAAACCAGATCAACATCGCCATCTCCATCATAGTCGGCCGGGGCACAATCGGTGATTCTCGGAACCCTGCCTTGGAGGACAACCTTGCGGGCGTATTTTCCGTCTCCCTGGTTGATGAGGAGATGGAACGCCCCGATCAGTTCGTCGTTCGGGTGGATATCACCCATCAGAGAAATGGCAAAGTCAGTATCCCCGTCGCCATCGATGTCCACGGGGGTGGTGTTGACCGGGGACGCTCCCCGGTCGAGAATCTTCTCCCGCCACATCGTGCCGTCGTGTGCAAGGCAGGAGATGGAGTGGTTGAGATTGTCGGTGACCAGGATTTCTCTCGCCTTCCCGTCACCATCAACGTCTGCAAACTTCAAGCTGGTAATTTGTGGCCTGGCATGGACCTCGAGTTCGCCGATCGATTCGGCTCGGAATGTGAGGCCCGTGTCCGCCAGATCGTCTGGGATTTGGAAGAGCGTTTCGCGGCTGTTGAAACCATAGTAATCCTGGATTTTGTTAAATTCCAGCTCGGTGATAGGTAGGGCTTTCTCCGCCATGAAAGGCAACATGGATTTCAGAGTACCGGGCCATCCCTCCCGAGGAATTTCAAAAGGGCTGGGAACCAGGTGGCAGGCACTGCACTTTTCCTGGACAACCATCGGCACATCACCAAACTGACCATGAGCCACCGAACAGATTCCCACGCACCCCCACCAAAATGCGTGACTAAAGAGGAACAGGAGGCCGCGAGTTTTGGCGAATTTTGATGTGGGTGCTGATTTCACTCTTACTTTAACCTTTGAAATGATTGGTTTACCCTCTGTTTGCATGTCGGAACACTCGATGTGAAGATTACAAAATCTGGAGGAATTTCTGAAAAGTTTCATTGCTTTCAAAATGAGCGTGTGCAGTCAATCTTAGGGGAAACCTTCATCGAGAAATCAAAAAAGAAAGACCAATAAAAACCTGCTGCCCAGATACTGGGCAGCAGGATTGGCAAGTGGGATTTGGTTTGATAAAAGCCTCAGCGGTTAATAAACTCCGCGCTGCGGGCAGGGGCTGAAACCCGGCCCTCAGCATCCATGGAGCGGACTTCAAACCCGTAAGTCGCGCCGATGAGAAGCTGGCGACCCAGATCAAGCCTCGTGCCTCCGACGCGGATGGGAGCGTGCGGGAGAATTTCCGCATCCTCGTAGCCATCTGCTTTCATCACCAGCTCGGGTGTGACCTCGTGCCAGGCGGCGGTGCTCGTCCAACTCAACGAGCCTTTGTTAAACACGATATCCTGCGGTGGAACGAGTCCTTTCGCGAGCGCGGCGGGAGCACCCGGGGACACGCGCCAGGCATCGATGCGCCCATTTGCTGGAGAAACGACCAGCAGCGAGCCGTTTCCCGTAACGGGAGCCGCTTCGCATCGCAGTAGGTGGTGATCGGCTTGCCCTCGACGATCTCCATCACGAAATAGGGCCACCCCCATTCGTGTTAACTTAAGTAACCTTAATTAAGTGTGTAAGCCATTAATAATTAAATAATAGTATCAAATTTCACTTGACAACCAGCATGGGCTGGCACGTTTCCGGTGAAAAACACTAAAAATCAACTTGCTGTCAAGCTTCCAAACACCGGAGGCATCATCCCTACTCCGCTCCGTCTGGCAAATCTGGCGATAGACGCCAAACTCTTTCAAAGGGCGACTCGAAAACTTTCGGCACCCATGTTGCTCGGGGCATTGATTTCTACCATCGCTTTAGGGGAAAACTCCTGCCGGGCCATTGCTCTGGCCATCGGAATGATCGGTGATGTCGAAGTATCCAGAGTCGCAGTCTGGAAATTTCTCAAGAAAAAAGCGATCATTCCCTTCATGGAGGCAATTATTGCTTTTGCCGTCAAAAAGGGCAACCCCGACTCCGTGGCCCTCGCCGAGCTTCTCGACCAGGGTGTAGGGACCGATGATCGAGCCGGGCGCTTCCTCGCCGTAACACGCCACCGGACCGGCCGGTTTGCCCGATACGACGGCTCCATCCATTGCCAGGGTGGGGGCGTCCATCGGCAAGGTTTCAGGGATTGAAGGGTTGGCCGACGGCTGGGGCGTCTCGGGACTTGGTTCGGCGGGGTCGGTCATTTTTCAGTCTCCTTATTCAGTCGTTCTTTCTCTGCTTCGTAGCCCTTGGTGGCGTCCAGAATTCCGACTTTATCCTCGCCGCCGTAGAGGAGTCTTGTCCCATCGGGGCTCCAGGCTAATCCTGAGATTCCCTTTGGTGGCCCGCCGATAGTGAGGGCTTGTGCTCCGGTCGCCGGATCCCAGATTTTCACGACCCCATCACGATCGCCGGAAGCTAGCCGGGATCCATCGTGGCTCCAGTCGATCGTCCGGATGAGGCTATGGTGGCCGGTCAGGATAGACCTTAGTTCGCCAGTGGAAGCGTTCCAAATTCGGACTTCCGGAACACCGCCGATTGCCCCATCGCCCCCGGACGCCAGCATTCTTCCGTCCGGACTCCATGCCGCGATCGTGAGGGTTCGGTGACCACTATCTATTCGAAGTATGGTTTCCAAAGTCCCCGAGTCAAGAATCGCAATGCTGTTGCCTTGTGTAACGGCTATACGGTAACCCGAGGAATCGTACAAAGCTGAATTGATGTATGCGGCGCTGTTCACACTGGCAGTCAACTTCCCAGTAATTCCGTCCCACGTTTTCAGGCTAAGCGGGCCACGTTCAGAGTTCCCTCCTGATACAAACATTGATCCATCGGGCTTCCAAGCCAGTGCAGCTACCCGATTTGACGGGTATGCGGGTTCCTCCGAGAGCAGTTTTCCAGCCGCGACATCCCAGATTTGGATCAGGCCGTCGGTGCGTCCCAGAGATACTCGGGTTCCATTAGGGCTCCACGTTTGGCAGAGCACTGAAAGATTACCAACATCAACGATAAAATTGAGCTTATGTGTGTCGCCGTCAAAAACCTTTAAACCTCGATAGCCAGCGGCGACTACTTGTCGTCCGTCGGGACTCCAGGAAATTGAGTTGACGCCGGAGGTCTTCCGCCATTCGAGCGATTCGGGGTTTTCGCCCTGCCTAGCATCCCAAAGCTTCACGGTGGCATCCCCGCTTCCTGAAGCGAGGATCGAACCATCCGGGCTCCATGCCACCGAATTGACCGCATAACGGTGCCCGGCCCAAGTGAAGATCTCCGATCCGTCGCTTGGATCCCAAACCGTAACGGTGTGATCAGTCCCGCAACTTGCCAATCTCCGGCTATTTGGGCTCCAAGAAATTCCAAAGGTGGTCCCCCGATGGGTTAGCCAGTTTGAAATCCTTTTTTTGGCAGACAAATCCCATACGAAGATGCCCTGACCATATGAACCTGCCAAACATTTGCCATCTGCACTCCATGCGAGGATTCCTGAAATTTGAGGTAGTGTCTCAATCAGTTTCCCATCGTTGCCGTCAACGATTCGAATTCCCGGGCTACCGCCCGCTGCGCTACTTCCGACTGCCAATCGGCCTCCATCCGGGCTCCAACAAACATTGAGTGTGCGATATGAATCCAGACCCCTAACCGAGAACGCCTCCCGGCCTTTCCTTTCACTCCATATTTTGAGTGTCGATTTCCGATCAGTGGAAGCTAATCGATCGGAATCCGGGTTCCATGAAACTTGTACGATTTCGGCGTCGTGGCCCATAAATTTCAATTTTTCCTCGCCTGTCCTCGCGTCCCAGACGCGGACCGTCCGGTCTGCCGCACCGCCCGATGCGATCAGGGATCCGTCTCTGCTCCAGTCGACCGACCTAACCAATCCTCTGTGCCCACGAAGAGTTTTCACGAGTTTCAGACTCGCTTTATCCCCAATTCCGATCGTTCCTGCCCCATCAGCTGATGCGAGCTTCGCTCCGTCCGGACTCCAGGTGACGGAGGTGACGTGATTAGTATGGCCGCGAAGCGTCGCCAATTCAGGACGGGTCAACGAATCGAGATAATACCATTCCCAACCGCGCAGGTCAGGTTCACCCGGTTTAGGTAACCACTGCTGCGTCAATTCCGCAACTGTGACAATGCCCGCAGCTTGAATTGCCGCTTGGCCAGCCAGACTCATTTCGGCAAAATAGAGATTTCGCCTGATTGTGTCAGCGCGTTCCTGCGCCAATGCTGTGGCAGCTTCCGCTTCCGTTTGTTTTTGCCTGGCAGTCTGTTCCGCCTGGGTCGCCCTTTCCGCCTCGTGTCGCGCCACTTCGGCCTGCCACAAGCTCACCGCCGTTCCCGCCAGAGACACCACAAACAAAGACCCCGCCGCGCTGAGCGGCCCTTTTTGCCGCTTCACAAATTTCCCTA
Source organism: Verrucomicrobiales bacterium (assembly GCA_041742015.1). Lineage (GTDB taxonomy): Bacteria > Verrucomicrobiota > Verrucomicrobiia > Verrucomicrobiales > DEV007 > Arctic95D-9. The sequence continues at coordinate 11,032 of JBGSJM010000273.1, forward strand.
AGCGATACGAAACCGAGGGCGGACCCGCCGTCACCGGCTCATTGTTCAGGAAGCGCCGCAGTTCAGCGGCCAGGGCGTTGGCGGTTTCATAGCGTCTTTCGCGGTCCTTCTCCAGGGCCCGCATCACGATCCAGTCGAGGTCGCCCCGGATCTGTTTGGTGAGGCGGGTCGTTTCCGCATCGCCCCTCGGGTTCGATCGCTGGGCCGGGGCGGCTCCACCTCGCAGATGAGCCGCTCCATCTCGGCATACCCGGCCTTCTTCAGCTCCTGCGGGTCGATCGGGGTGACTCCGGCGAGCAATTCGTAGAGGAGGGCCCCCAGGGAATAGACATCCGCCCGGGTGTCCACGTCGGTCCCGCCGCTGATCTGCTCCGGGCTCATGTAGATCGGAGTGCCCACCGCCACGCCCTCCATCGTCTTGAACGTGCCATCGTCTCCCTCCTGCTCCTCCATCGCCTTGGCGATCCCGAAGTCGATCACCTTCGGCACTGGTTTTCCGTCGTGCTCGACCACCAGCACGTTGGAGGGCTTCAGGTCCCGGTGGATGATGCCCTTGGCATGGGCGTGCTGGACGGCGCGGCACACCGGTATGAACAACTCGAGCCGCTCCCGGATCGGGAGCCGCTTTGCATCGCAGTAGGCGGTGATCGGCTTGCCCTCGACGATCTCCATCACGAAATAGGGCCGCCCCGACTCCGTGGCCCCGGCGTCAAAGACCCGGGCGATACTGGGATGATCCATCACCGCGAGGGCCTGCCGCTCCTGGCCGAAGCGCCGGATGACCTCCTCGGTATCGCGCCCCGGCTTGATGACCTTCAGGGCCACCTCCCGCTTGACCGGCTCCGACTGCTTCGCCCGCCACACTGTGCCGAAGCCGCCTTCGCCCAGTTTCTCGACCAGGGTGTAGGGGCCGATGATGGAACCGGGATGCTCCCCGCCCAAGCCGACGTGGCCGGGGGGCTTGTCCGAGACTCCGTGGCCGTCCGCCGCCACGGTTGGCATTTCGTCGGGCGTCAGAGGCGGATGGGGAGCTGGATCGGTGGAGTCGTTCATTTTGTTGCGTTCTTTTTTACTCGTTCTTGCTCCAGTTCGTAGCTCTTGGTGGCGTCCCAAAGAATCATTCGGTCGGCACCTCCCGAAAGGAGGCGGGTGCCATCGGGAC
>JBGSJM010000274.1:0-6495 GCA_041742015.1 Verrucomicrobiales bacterium
GATTTATTTGACATAACTAGTTGTTGTTTTTGTTTTTTGTTTATTGCGGTGTTTGTGCACCTCAAATTATTTCTCTTCTTTATCCGCCTTCACTTCGAGCTCATCAGTCACGTGCTCCTCGGTGGCTACCCGGGCTGCGATGTCTCTGATGGTTTTTTTCTCCTCAGCGCTTTCGACAGGGCCGCGTAGGGTCACGTGTCCATCTTTGGTTATGATCTTCACGTTTTTGGCGTTGCTGGAGACTTTATCCAAAGCCACAACTTCCTTGCGGATCTGGGCAGTGCGATCGATGTCAGCCTCACTGTTTCCTTGATCAAAGGGCGTTACTTCTTTGCTATCCCGATCACGGAGATTGACTCTCGTGTTATCTGGATTTTCGTCAGTGCCTTCACCGCTTAGTTCCTGGGCCTTCGAAAGGTGCGCTTTCAGCACTGGCAGGGTCATTGCCGCGAAGGCTTTGACATCGGCGTCCTTGGAGTCCTCTGACGCGTCCTGATAGAGATCAATCCCTTTTTTGTGACTTTTAATCGTCGAAGCAAGGAATTGTTTGTCGAAATCACTGTCCGATTGGTTGCCCGCTTCTGCCGGAGTTCTGGTTGTTCCACCAATAGACGGATTGCCCGTTTGTCCTGGAGTTACGATTACACCATTCGAATCGTTACCCGTTTGTCCTGGAGTTATGGTTGTTCCGCCCTCCGATTGGATGCCCGCTTGTGGCGGAGTATTGGTTATTCCTCCATTCGACTGGTTCGGGGTTTGGGCATTTTGGGGCTTTCTTCCTTCGATCACATTCTTATCCTCTTCGAGTCTGTTGCCGACTGTCGGAGCTTCGGTAGTTTTGACCTTTCTTTCTTCGATCAAACTACTTTGCTCCTCCAGGTTTTTGCCCGCTTCAGTCTCTGGGGCTGCCTCCACATCAAGGTTTATGCCTTTGGTGGCAGCCAGCTCTTTGATTTGTTCATTAACCTTGGTGTGGTCCTTGACCAGCATTTCTGCGAAGGTCTTGACAGTGGCTTTGGAGGCCTTTTCGGCACCCATTTTTGCCATTCTTAGCTCGGCCGCACCGGATTGAGCTGCTTTTTGTAAAAAGCGAGCATCACTTCCGTTTTGCGGGACTGCTTCCGCTGCTCGGGAACTGTGGGTATTGCAGAACAATGAGCCGATGGCGGCCATGGTTGTTGCTATCACTGGAGTATATCTTTTTTTCATGTTGCTTGTTATTTTGTATTAATACTGAGTGACGATTAATTCGTCGCCATCAACTTAGAGGTTGGGCTCCATTTTAAAATGGAGTGAAACCCTAATTTTCATCGAGTTAGTAGGGTTATACCCCATGGAGGGACTGGGCTGCATGTCATAGCGTGCCAATGTCACAAAACGACACACTAATATTATGCAAACATTGAAAACATTATTTCTTGCTGAACTTGCCGACATCTATGATGCCGAAAAACGGATCGTCAAAGCGCTTCCCAATATGGCCAAAGCAGCTACCTGTAAGGATCTGAAGGCGGCCTTTCTCGGCCATCTCGAAGAAACCAAAGGCCATGTCACGAAGATCGAAGCGGTATTCGCCTGCTTCGACCTGAAAGCGAAAGGGGAAACCTGTGAAGCCACGGTCGGTTTGTTAGAGGAGGGCGAAGCAATTGCGGAAGAGTTTAAAGACTCGCCTGCGATTAATGCGGCCCTAATCGCCGCTGCCCAGAAAGTCGAACATTACGAAATGGCAACCTATGGCTGCCTGCACGAATGGGCCGAAGTCCTCGGTAACAAGAAGGCTGCTGGTATCTTAAAAGAGATCCTGAAAGAGGAGAATAAAGCCAACCTGGCGTTGAACGAACTGGCCCACACCAAGAGTAACGCTGAAGCAAATGGGGAACCTGTCGGTTCAAGGCGTTAATATCCTGCCCACAAATACGAATAATATCACGTAACATTTTATGGACATTCTATACACAATTCTGATTGGTTTGGTGGTGGGTATAATCGCCAAGTTTTTTATGCCGGGTAAAGATCCCGGTGGATTCATCATTACCGTCTTGATCGGAATCGGTGGTGCGATCCTCGCGAAGTTTATCGGTCAGACCTTGAACTGGTACGCAGCGGGACAGTCCGTTGGGTTGATCGCCTCGATATTCGGAGCGATTATTCTGTTGTTCATCTATCGAATGATAGCTGGTCGGCGAACCGCTTAGACTAAACTGAAGACGTATCCTTGAAGTGGCCGCCGCTGACTCCAAATCGGAAGCGTCGGCCACTTCTGTTTGAGCTTGTATTCATCATTGTTATTTGATAGCCGAGATCCCATCGGGTCCAAAATCTGAGTTCCTTCGAACTCAACAGGGTATGATCGGAGACTAAAGAGGGTACAATCGGTGGGTAGGGTAAGACCCCATAACTTTACATCCCACCTCATGGTAGGTACTTAAAATAGAATTTTAGAAATACTACGATGACAACCATGCAAGCCACCGTGTTTCACGGCATTAACGATATTCGGGTGGACTCCGTGCCGAAGCCTTCGGCGGGACCAGGTGAAGCTGTCTTGCGAATCACGGCAACCACGATCTGCGGAACTGACCTCCACATTGTGCGCGGTGAGTATCCGGTGAAACCCGGCCTGATTATCGGCCATGAACCGGTTGGGGTAATCGAAGAACTCGGTGCCGGTGTCACGGGCTACAACATCGGAGACAGAGTCCTGGTCGGAGCCATCACTCCCTGCGGGCAATGCCGTGCGTGTCTTTCAGGACAGGGCTCGCAATGTGGGCATGGCCATGGCTCCCAGGTAATGGGAGGCTGGCGTTTTGGCAATACCATCAACGGTGCCCAGGCCGAATATTTGCTGGTTCCCTATGCCCAGGCGAATTTGGCGAAGATTCCCGATGAGGTCACTGATGAGCAGGTCGTCCTGCTCAGTGATATCGCCTCCACCGGCTTCGGTGGAGCGGAGAGCGCTGGTATTAAAATCGGAGACACCGTCGTTGTTTATGCCCAGGGACCCATCGGGTTGTGTGCCACAGTGGGTGCCAAGCTAATGGGAGCGGCTCTGATCATCGGAGTTGATGGCGATGAGAATCGGCTGAAAATGGCACGCCAAATGGGCGCAGATGTCACATTGAACTACCGCGAATGCAACGTTGTAGAGGAAGTGTTGCGATTGACAGGTGGAGGAGTGGATGTGGCCATCGAAGCCCTCGGTACGCAAGAAACTTTTGAAGCCTGCCTCCGCTGCCTTCGCCCCGGGGGAACCTTATCCAGTCTCGGTGTTTATTCAGGCAAACTCCAGATTCCTTACGACGCTTATGCCGCCGGGCTGGGAGATTTTCGAATCGTCACCACACTTTGTCCCGGCGGTAAGGAGCGCATGCGCCGACTCATCAATGTGGTGCAATCAGGCCGATTTGATCCCACGATGTTGGTGACGCACCGTTTTTCACTCGCGGATATCAAGCAGGGATATGAGGTCTTTGGGAATCGGTCGGATGGGGTGCTCAAGGTCCTGATCACGCCGTGAGGTGAAGACTCCATGGAGTCATGGAGTGACTCCGACACTCCCCGTCCAGATGGTGCGGAAAGATGGGTTGAAGACCCCATGGATAAAAGTTCTTAAATGGCGAAAAGTGCAGGAAAGAATGAAATTCTCGGCCACCAAGGAACGTTTTCGCCTGGTCCCTATCGCGATTGGGGTCCTGTTGATGGTCACAAGCTGTATGTCGCCTGGTCCGATTAAACCGCCGGTCGCTTTCTCGGCCAACACATACGAACGCGATACGGAATTTGATCGGTCATGGCAAAATGTTTCGAACGGGTCGTTCTGGGCTGGCGACCGCATGACTGGAAGCCCGTCGGTGATCATCAATCTTGCCGAGCAGCGAGCCTATCTTTTTAAGGGCAGGGATCTCGCGGGTGTTTCGCACATCTCATCCGGGCGGGAGGGGCACGACACCCTCAAGGGCAGTTTTAAAATCATTGAGAAGGACAGTTCTCACAAGTCCTCGCTGTTCGGAAATTACGTCGATGCCCGTGGCGTCGTGGTGCAGAAGGATGTTGATACGAGTAAAGACCCCATGCCTATGGGTGCATTTTTCGAAGGTGCCAGTATGCCTAACTTCATGCGTATCGTCAACGGAATTGGAATGCACGAAGGCTTCCTGCCAGGCTATGCCGCCTCTCACGGTTGTATTCGCATGCCCCGTCAAATGGCAGAGGCTTTTTTTCGGACGGTCTCATTGGGCACACCGGTGAGGATCGAGTGAGCAACCATCTCAATATTCAAAAATTTTCTAATCACACTTACACTATGAAACCACAATCTCTCTTTGGAGTTTTACTTATCGCCATCGGCATTATCGCTTTTGCCTACCAGGGCTTCACTTACAAGACCAGGGAAAAGGCTGTTGATATTGGCCCCATTCAGATAACGACCGACAAGACCCACTCCGTCCCACTACCCCCAATCGTTGGCGCCATGTTGTTGGTCTCTGGTCTGGTGCTCCTTGTCACAGGCGGTAAGAGGTGATCTGCCGGGTGGGCCGAATTCATGTCATCACCATTGAAAATCCAAAAACGCAATTTATATATGAATACCAAAAACATCGGCATGCTTTTGCTTGCCATCTATCTGATCATCGTCGGTCTTATTGGGGCCTTCGGTTTTAGCCTCGGACAGCTCAGCGTTGTAGTGCCGGTTCTCGCCATCACTGCGGGCGTTTTAATTCTTATCGGACGGTAGCCGATATTACTCTATTTCTATAAATACCTGTTTAGTCGGGTTACACCCTATTGCTACGGAGAACTGAGTGCGACACGGTGTGCCTTGTTGAATCAGAAATCTGACCACAACACTAATACAATAAAAAACAATACAATACTAAACCAAACATGATCATCAAAAATATAGTTCTGAGCTGCGTCTTAGCCCTTGCTTCAAATGCAGCTTTTGCCGCTGAGAAAACCGACGTTGTTGATATCGTCGAAACAGCCAAATCTGCGGGTACTTTCAAAACACTGGTAGCCGCACTTGAAGCCTCCGGCCAAACGGAAATTCTCAAAAGTGAGGGACCCTTCACCGTTTTTGCTCCCAATGATGCGGCCTTTGCCAAACTCCCTGAGGGCACCGTAGAAGGTCTCCTTAAACCCGAGAATAAGCAAAAGCTGGCAGATCTGCTCGCCTATCACGTCGTGAAAGGAAAAGTGATGTCTGCTGATGTCAAAACCAAGATGGTGAAAACGGTTAATGGTGCCAAACTCGACATCCAGTCGAAGGAAGGCGTTGTCACCGTGAATCAAGCCCAGGTCGTCACAGCAGATGTCGTCGCGAGTAACGGCGTTATTCACGTGATCGACACCGTCGTCATGCCTCCAGAAGGTTAATTCCGCAATACATCGTTCCGAGAAATGCCCGTGGGTTGGCGCGAAAGCGCAAGCCTGCGGGTCTTTTTATTTGGTAGGGCCAGTTTGGTCGCGAATGGCCCGGAACCAATAAGCTTCGATCAAGCTTGTCATATTAAATTGTAGTGCCGATCACCGCTCCGATGGCAGCGGTGACCAACATCGCAATCGCGCCCCAGAAGGTGACGCGGGCAGCAGCCCTCCACATGTCCGCTCCTCCGGTTTTCGCTCCGACGGCACCGAGAAGAGCGAGGAAGCACAGCGATGCGATCGAAACTGAGGGAATGAGCCAGGCCCCCGGAATCATTATCGCTGTGATTAGCGGCAACGCGGCACCGACGGCAAAGGTCGCGGCCGACATCAACGCAGCCTGGACCGGGCGAGCCGTGGTCATTTCCGAAATTCCGAGTTCCTCGCGGGTGTGGGTGCCGAGGGCGTCGTGGGAAGTCAGTTGCCCGGCGACCTTGCGAGCCAGCTCGAGTTCGACACCACGGGAAACATAAATTTTCGCCAGTTCTTCCAGTTCGAATTCAGGCTGGCTAGCCAATTCACCGCGTTCACGGGCCAAATCAGATTTTTCGGTGTCGGACTGGGAGCTCACTGAGACGTATTCTCCCGCTGCCATGGACATGGCCCCGGCGACCAATCCCGCCGCGCCACTCAATACGACATTTCCACTCGCCGCCGCCACGCCGACAATCAGGCTCGCCGTCGAAACGATGCCGTCGTTGGCCCCTAACACGGCGGCGCGGAGCCAGCCGATGCGTGACACGAGATGCGTTTCTGAATGGCGGATATTTTGACTATCCATTTTCAAACGCAGGCGAAGGGTGTCAGATTGAGCGTGGAAGGCATGGTCATGGATTTGGTTTTGTTCGTTGGTTTTGTTTAGTTTAGAGGAGTTAAAAGTGTCCTACAAACAGGTGGATGCAATGGGGTGTTACCCTCACCTTGTCTAGCAACGAACCGACCGATGAATTCAACTGCCCCCCAATCCCAATCGGACCGACGCATTATATTACACGTCAGGGAATAGTAATTGTATTTTGAGGCTCAATAGCCCGGCTTCCAACTCGCTGCCTACGCTTCGTGCCGCCCTTT
>JBGSJM010000275.1:0-5516 GCA_041742015.1 Verrucomicrobiales bacterium
ACTTCTTCTCTAGAAGCTTTTTCCTCTCACTCGTGATTATTCTCCGCCGTGTAGAGGATGGAGGTTCCACCAATGGTACTGGCACGCCTGACCAATTCCTGAGCGATTCATATAAAGACAAAAAACCTTCGAATAACTCTCAACTGTTCTATCCAAGCAGATTCTCGCCCCGGTTTTCTTTTTGATGAATTAACACTGGCCAGCCGGGAAATTGATTGGTGGGTTTGCCATCGGTGACATCAATGAGAAAGCGGAAGGCTTCGATGAAATAGGTCTTCTTCTCCGTGTCAAAGGTGATAAAACCAAAGCCGCTCGCTTTTTCGTTGGCTTTGTCATAGCGATTTGGGGCTTTCCCGACCACTGGGTTGCCGACGGCGTAGACGTAGGCTTTGTTACCGAGCCCATCCAGAAATTCTCCAGTGTTGGGGTGTCCGTGGGCGGGTCGATTTGCGTGGGGCATCTTTAGATCATCCGGCAGCCACCAGCGGGGGTAACCCGCAGAGATTGCAGGGGTGCAGAACGACCAGTTGCTGTCGCGCTGTTTGCTGACGCCGTATTGGGTCAGAGTGGTGAGGTGTTGATCGCCATTGATATGCAGGGCCATCGAGTCCCGGAGGATGTCGATGGTGCGATTACGAGGCGTCTGCGGCCAGCCGCCGGAATCGAGATCGGCCTTTAGGTAGCCATCGGGACCGCCGTGATGAGTGGCCACTCCAGCAAACACCGTCTGGCTGAGGAGTGCTTTCAGGGTATGCCCCCGCCAGTCCTGAGCCCACTTTTTGAGAAATGCCTCCTGCCGCTCTCCGAGGAGGATGAGCCCCGGTTTGTCGAGTGTGGAGCAGTCAAAATTCGGATCTTCCACGTGGTCGGCCCGTCCGCTGCCAGTATCAACATGTTCCGGCCCGCTTTTCCACTGCCGATCGGCGATAATGGCGAAGCTGACGCCTCCGTAAACCAGGTCCCCATAATACACGCTGATGCCCTGGAGCACTGGGGTGGGGTCGTCGGCATCGGGGTGGTGGGCGACGGTGGTTCGGTGGACGACATTCACCATGCGGGCTGGCTCGATGTAGCCGCCTTTGGAGGAGGCACCACTGTCACCGACCTCCATCTTTTTACCGCCCTCGCCCCAGATATTGCCCTGGAAAACATCATGATCATCCGGCAGGCACAGGGTCGGAGCATGGCGCATCACTTCGCGGAAAGCCCAGCCGTGCTGGTAATATTTGCGCAGGTAATTGAGGATGGCTGGGGCCGCTGGTTCGCGGATGAGGCCAAATCCCCCGTGGTTTTCATAGATCTGGTCCCCGGAGAAAAAGACGATGTCCGGATCGAGCTTGACCACATTCTCCGCCACTGGCGCGTAGGGAAAACCATAGTCATTCTGGCACGTTAACGCCGCCATTCGCAATGGGCGTCCCACGGGATTGGACTTGACCTTGCCGGACCACTCATGCGGGGTGTCGCTGCCGTCGTTGTGTTTTTCATGGTAAACGAGTTTGTAGGGCGTGGCCAGTTTCTCATTCCACTTGGGAATGCGAAAGGTCGCGACCCAGGCATCGGGGTCGAGTTTTGCCTCACCCAGCGATTGCCAAGCCCCGTCTTTTTGGATGTGCAGCTCGACGACCTGGCTGTCTTTTTCGCCCATCGGACCGGTCAGGGCACTTATCTTTAGCACAAATCCTTCATCAGTCCGGGAATCGCTCAGCGAATACATCGACCACAAAATGGGACCAAATTGCTGCTCCGGGCGGTGGGTGAAGGCTGCGCCCTCCATCGTCCAATTTTCGAAGCGATATCGCCCGGTGCCGTTTGGGCTTTCCGCTTTGGACTGGGCTTTGCCTTTTTTCCCAGCCTTGACGGAGGAGGCGGTGAAGTTGTTGGCAATAGATACGTTGCCGAAGATGGTTCCTTCCGCAACCGTGTGGCTCACTCGGCCTAACTCTGCGCCAGTGGCGACATCGCTGGCAGTCAGGGTCAAATGGGATTGATCGAGTTCGGGAGCAGCGGTCAGGCTCAGCCGCAGTTGCTTTCGGTCAACTCCACCCGGCAGGGTTGCAGTCTGGTTGCCCAGCACGAGTTGATTGCCCCGCCAACCAGCCACGAGACCTGAGAGAACAAAACAATTGCTCCGGTGTTCGTTGATTTCGCTGCGAATCCCGATTCGAAATCCAGCTCCGCCATCCACTTTGCCCACTTCGAGTCGGGTTAAAGTTACTCCCATGGAAAACGCACCATTCCCGGAGATCTGACGTGTCACGGAATGCACGCTGCGTCCCCCGGCCATATTGAGACACTCGGCTCCACCGTCCTGGATGCGCCAGTCTTCCATGGGATTCGCCCAATAGTCGCCGCCCAGAAACACCCGGTTCTGGCTGCGGGCCCAATGATCGATCGGTTTTGATGGGCTGTTTTTTCCGGCCTCAGCCAAGGTCAGTTCATTGGTTCCGAGGCCGAACATCGTCCCGGCAGTTATCAACTTTAGACTGGTCCTGCGTGGTATCTTAGTATCCATTGAAAATCTTACTCTCAATCATCAATCAACAACCATCAACTCATTAGTATTTCAGGTGGACAGTTGATTCCCTGAGTTTATTGATACCAAACTTAGGACTTCGGATGGTCTGTCAGGAACAGATTTTTTACGAGTCGCCCTTCGATTCCAGGCGGCAGGACTAACACTAACTACAGCCTGATTCGAAGAGCAAACACGCCATGCAAGTTGAAATTTTCACTTTCTGCGACGCAGCCACCCGCCACGCGGGCAAGGTCAATCTTATCGGCACATTTGACACCCTCCATTTCTCAGAATTTCCCGCCGAATCGGGACCGTTCGCCCTCGTTTCCGTGGTGCGTTTTTCTCCGGATGATGGTGGTGAGCACGAATTGGCGATCGAATGGCGCGACGCTGACGGCGGGGTGATCGGAGAGCCGGAAGTCAGGTACACCAGGCTTGATCCGCTCAGACGTCGCGATCTGGCGCAAGATATCTGGAGCTGTTATGGGAAAACTTTTTTTGCGCCGGGTGAATTTCTCGTTCAACTCACCGTGGACGGCCAGGCAGCCGCCTCGGTTCCTCTTTTCGTCAAATCAAGGGTATCATGAACATTCCTTCCCTTCAATTTTAACCCCATCGGAGAATAAAAAGGCTTGCAAAGCGGCGGCGAATTTAAAAAATGGGTCCATGAAGTCATACAAAGAGTGGTTGGATTCAATTTATCACTGCCTGTTCCAGCATCATCTCGATCCGGTCTGGATCGCTACCTCCGCAAAAGGTGACTTGGGAAATCGGTTTCCTGCCAAAATATTCAGCTGTCACTTTCTCTTCGTCCTTGGACTATCGTTGGTGCCCTTGGCGACTCAGGCTGAGGACTGGCTGCAATTCCGGGGACCCAACGGAGCAGGCGCTGCCCAAGGCGTCTTGCCGGCGACCTGGAGTGACACCGAAAACCTCCTTTGGAAAGCGCCTCTGGAGGGCATCGGTGCCTCCAGTCCGGTGATTGTAGGCACGAAGTTGTTTCTTACCACCGGTACCGGCGGCGCGAATGATCTGGTGCGGCACGTGCTCTGCTTTGACACTGTGACTGGGAAAAAACTTTGGGACAAGACGGTTGAGTCCTCCCTGCCCGAATCGGAATCCATACGCGAAGATCACGGCTACACCTCTTCCACCCCTGTGGCGGATGGGACGCACCTCTACGTCTTTTTCGGTAAGTCCGGGGTGTTTTGTTTCGATCATTCAGGCATGAAGATTTGGAATACCGGTGTTGGCACGCAGCTAAACCGGTGGGGATCAGCGGCCTCGCTCACTCTGCTCGGGGATCAACTTCTCGTCAACGCTTGCGTGGAGAGCGAAGCCCTCATCGCATTGGACAAGGCGACTGGTCGCGAATTGTGGCGTGCACCAAAATTAAGAGAATGCTGGCATGCGCCTTTTCCGGTGACTCCCGCTGCGGGAGGCGGAACGCAGATTGTTATGGCACAAGCCCAGCACGTCATCGCTTATGATGCCACAAACGGGGATGTGGTGTGGGACTGCAAATCAGGCATCAGCTGGTACATTTGCCCACAGCCTCTTATGAGCGATGGGGTTCTCTACTCCATTGGCGGACGCAGCGGCGTCGGCGGTGTGGCGGTGAAACTCGGTGGCAGCGGTGAAGTAACCGAATCACATCGGCTCTGGACACTCTAAAAGGGGACTAATGTTCCGTCACCCGTCATCCACGGAGGTCACCTGTATTTTTCCCACGAAAACAATGGCACAGCGCACTGCGTGGACCTGAAGACTGGAGGGTTCGTCTATGGTGAGCCACTCTCGCCGAACCCGGGACAGATCTATGCTTCGCCGATACTTGTTGGTGACACCATCGTGTATCTCGGAAGGGGAGGTCAGGCGGTGATGGTCAAGGCCGGGCCGAAATTCGAAATCATCGGAAGCGCGAGACTCGAAGATGGTCGCGGAGTTTTTAATGCAAGCCCGGCGATTGCCAATGGGCAGTTTTATCTCCGCTCAAACCGCTTTCTTTACGCCTTCGGTGCCAAGCATGGCGGTTGAATTCAATCAATAAAAAAGGGGGAAGTTTTCACCACCCCCTTTTGTTTGAAATGAGACTGGAAACCGATTATGCGACCAAGTAGTTCAGCGTAATCTGGTTGCCGGTGGTAAAGATTTCGACGTTTTCCATCTGGTGACAAGTGCAGAGTATATCGTTTTCGGTGACTGACATTTTGTGTTTGGTCAGCAATTCATTGCGCACCTGGGTCATGGAAATAAATAGAGCGGGTTTCACCATTTCCTCGACTTTCTCGGCGAGATCCTTGAATTGTTTGTCTGCGGGTCTGGCGACTTCAACTGGAGCCGGTTTGCCAACAATCATTTCACTGATGTGTTTGAGTTCATTGGCTCCGAACTTCTTGATTTCCTCTGGATCAAATTCATTGGTCTTATCATGGGCATCGAAGGTGAGCTGCCGCAAGGCATGCATGGCCACCATATCTTCAAAAGGAATGGTAATGACCCGGAAGGTATCTTTGGCATTTTCAAAATCGGACGCAATTTTCCAACTGGGTGGCGGAATCTGCCTTGATCCGGCGATACGCAAATGGACGGTGTGGATGCTTTTTTCGTCGAGAAGCCTGGTTCCTTCACGAAGGCGGGCGCTCCAGGTGGCGTTGTTATCTCCAGATTCAAACCCGAAGGCGATGGCGGGCTCTTTTCCTTCTCCATTCCAGAGGATGGGGAAGTAGTCTTTTTTGGAGGTATAGGTTTCGGAGGTGTAGTTGTGATAGTGGCGGATGAGAATTTCGTTGACGATCCAGCGAAGCAGTCCGGCATCGTAGCTGAGCATTTGCTGGCGGTTGATCTTAAGATCGGAAATCCGACTTTCGAATACAGATTCGATATCGATTTCCTCTACCGGTATTTCAAAACCGAGATAGCGGCTTTCGCAGGCGCGCAGGAAGTTTCGAACAACGACTGTGCCAGTGGCTGCGAACTGGCTCTCCAGCCACTCTTC
>JBGSJM010000276.1:0-5906 GCA_041742015.1 Verrucomicrobiales bacterium
CCCCCCCCCCCCACCGCTACGTCGCAGAGAGCGGTGATGAAGTTACTTCTTAACATCTGTTTTGATGGAAAGGTCGGCTTCGATCTCATCTCCTGCGCTGAGACCATTGAGGATTTCTTGATTCTCCTTGTCGGCCCGGCCTAGTTCCACCGGCAGTTTGGTGCCGTCTCTTTTGATCACGTATGATTTATCGCCTTCGGTTTTAACAGCCTTCAGGGGAACGAGGAGGGCATTTTCGTTGAGATAAGTGTCCATGTTTAACTTCACTCCCATCCCCGGAAAAATAGGGAGGGTGGATCTGCTTTTGTCCAGAGAGAAAACCGTGGGGAAGGTGGAGCTGGCATCTGGCACATAAGAAAGGCTGACGACGCTGGAATCCAGCTTGATGGTTGGGTTCCATTTCAGGGATAGCCTGGATTTCAGACCGGGTTTGAGATCTCTTAGATCCGCCTCAGCCACAGCGACTTGGACCTGGAGTTGATTGGGATCCGCCACGGTGACGAGAGTTTCCCCCGGCATCGCCTTGCCGCCGGGAACCAGCTTGCGATCAACCATAGAGGCATTCCATTTGCCCTTGACGTTGGTTCCGTAATAGACCACACCATCATGAGGGGCTTTTACGACGAGGCTGTCGAGGTCGCCCTTTAAGTCAGCGATTTTTTCGATGTTTTTGGCCAGGGAACGTTCCAGGTCTTCGATTTCAAGCTTTTTGGTGGTAAAGTTGCGATTGTTCCGCGCCTCGGCCTGTTCCCATTCGAGCTGGCTGATTTTCAAGCCCTGTTGCAAAGACTCGTGTTCGCGGGGGATGAACACATTTAGTGATCGATCCGTCGAGCCCTTGGTTAATTCCAGGCTCCATTTGCCACGGTCAACTTCGTCCTGTGCGCGCTTGAGGATGATTTCCTCGGTCTCCTCGGTCATGTCATCATTCTCATACATCTTCTTGAGTTGTTTCAACTCTTCCTCATTGTAAAGGAGGTAGTTTTCGGCCGATTTGAGCCTTTCGCGGGCACTGCGCTCGTTTTGGGGGCGCTGCACTTTCTCAAAATAAACAAAGTCGGCCTCCTTTTCGGATTGGTTACGCCGCTGATTCTCAAACTGCAGAGGGGCAGTCTTTTCGAGCAGTGCCAGGTCGGTTTTTGATGTTTCGAGTTTGACTTTTGCCAGCGGGAGAGAGGCCTCCAGATCTTCAATCGCCAGCAGCAACTTGTCGGTTTCAAACCGCATGATGACATCGCCTTTTTTGACTACGGTGCCGTGATCGACCACGTCGAGGACCGTCAGGTCCGCCCAGGATTTCGGGTTGATTCGAATCGCGGTGTTGGTTTTGCTTTCCACGAAGCCTTCCAACTCCAGCCTGGTTTCGAAACGCTCGGTTTTTGCCTTCACCAACTTTTTGTCAGTGGGTGGGGTCGGCTTTACAACTGGTGGTGCGGCTTTTGGCTCCACAGGGACCCCCTCGGCCATGACGAACGAAACGGAAATTAAAAAAATGCCAGACAGACGACTGAAGTAGTGTTTCATGTGTTATTAGAACCAGTGAGGTTACTGTAAATATATGATGATTTGGGTTTTGGGAAATCAAATTTCTAAACTCATTCCCGGTGATAGGGTTCTCCCTTCAAAAAAGTCTGGACGCGATAGATTTGCTCCAACAGAACCACCAGGGCCAGTTCATGTTGCAGGGTTAAACCGCTCAAAGACCAGACTTGGTCGGCCCGGTCGCGGACTTCCTGGCTGTGTCCATCCGCCCCGCCGATGAGGAAGGCGATCTTTTTCGTCCCGGAATTCTGCCAGAATTCAGTGCGGGCGGCAAAATCGCGGGTGGTCAATTTTTCGCCCCGTTCATCCAGGGCGATGCGGATGGCACCCTCGCTCGCATCCAGCAGAAAACGGCTGTTTTTCTCCTGCCCGGTGTCCTTTTGCTGGCTCATTTCCAGGGTGACGTAGCGGTGAAGACGTTTCGAATATTCCTCAATACCACTTTTGGCGTAGCTGAGGGATGGTTTGCCGATGGAAATAATGTGCCATTTCATCTGTTGAGAGTTATGAGTTGAGAGTTGATGGTAGGAAACAACTCCCAACTAACGACTATCAACCCTCAACTAATTGGAATCCTGATGAAAATCAAATCTGCAGAATTCGAGAGCAGCGCCTCATCGCTGGATACTTGTCCGCCGCCGGGAGTGCCGGAGCTGGCCTTTATCGGGCGTTCCAATGTCGGAAAATCCTCGCTCATCAATATGTTATCCGGTCGCAGGGGACAGCTCGCCAAGGTATCGGGAACCCCGGGGAAAACCCGGCTGATTAATTTTTTCATGATCGACAATCGCTGGCGCCTGGTGGACCTGCCTGGCTACGGTTACGCCAAAGTCGCCAAAAAGGACCGGATGATTTTCCGGGATTTTGTCTCCGAATACCTCCTCGGACGCGAAAATTTGCGGGGGGTTTTTGTGCTGATCGACAGCCGCCTGCCTCCCCAGGAAATCGATCTTGACTACATCCGCTGGCTGGGAGAGAGCGAAGTTGCCTTCGCCATCATCTTCACCAAGGCGGATAAACTAAGCGCCACCGCAACCAAGAGATGTGTGGATGCCTTTATGGACGCCCTTGGCAATCGGATCGAGGGGCGACCAGACTACTTTGTGACCTCCGCCAAAGACGGGACTGGAAGAAAGGAAATTCTTGGCTATGTGGGGCAGAATCTAAATCCGGGGCCGGAATTGGCGGAGTGAGCAGTAGTGGAAGATGTAAAATCTTCCGATTCGGGCGATCAATCGGCATTGTTCCTGCTTACACGGATTCCCGATACTTTAAGCATTGAGCGAGACCGCAACCCAGTTCCAACCGGAGAGGTTTACCGATTTCCGTTCGGATCTCTCCGCATTCCTGGAAATCCTTTATCAACTGGTCCGGGAGCCCTCAGTCGTGGGGACGGAAGATTCCTTCTTCCGGGTGCTGCGGCGGGAGCTTGAGGAACTCGGCGTCAACGTGGAGCATCACTCTGGTGTACTCGTGGCACGTGGCTCGCAACCGGAATTATTGGTTCTTTCTGCCCACATTGACCGACACGGGCTGTTGTGCACGGGCCCAAATGAATTTCAATACGCAGCCTTCATCGCCGGCAACCGTGGGGAACTGGACGGAGATTCCATCTCCGAACAGATGATGTCCACGATCGCGGACCGCTTCACAGGCCAGCGGGTCCAGGCGCATCTGCCGTTCACGGGAACCTACCTGGGCCAGGGGACGATCTCATCATCGCGTCTTTGCCCGCACCGCCGAAACTTGATTTTCGAAATCTGTGGCCTGCCCAATCTCCACCCGGGCACTCCGATCTCATTTCTCGATCGGTTGCAAGTCACACCGACCCACGTCTCCGCCCAGCTCGACAATGTTTTGTCGGTGGCGGTACTCATCTATCTCTTCCGGTTGGGCTTCACCGGGACGGCACTGTTTACGGCGCAAGAGGAAGCTGGGCGCAGTTGGCGGCATGCGCTGGCTTGGTTTCAACGCGAACGAATCACGACCCGCCGCCTGCTGGTGCTCGATACCAGTCCATACCCCACACCCGAAGCTGCCGGGCAACAGGAAGTCGTCCTGCGCCGCAAAGACGCAACTGCGACGTTTGATCCTGGATTTACCTCGGAAATCGAGTGTGGCTGCGAGCGCCTCGGCATCAGCTACACCTTCAAAGATGCCTGGATCGACGAACAGAACCGGGAGCGCACCAAACCGCTTTCACTCGGACGCACGGAATTGGGACGACTCGTTGCCGCCACGGGGGGAACGATCAACGGGACCACCCTCCAAATTCCGACCACGGGTTATCACACCGCGAACGAGTCCGCGTCTATTGCGTCCATTCGGGCGGCACTCCGACTCCTCGGCACTTACCTGTAGTCGATTTGAAACTCAAAGACATTAATTAAATTTAATGTTCCATGTCAGGTGTGATCGCAACAAATCGTTGCACCTCAAAACATGCCTCTCATTCACGAAATGATTCTCGGACATCTCCCGCCTATGAAGCAGATTTTCATACTGCTGACTCTTGCCAGCTTGTATCCAGTACAGGCGGACGAAGTTCCCCAAGGTTTTGAGGCACATTGTTTCAAATGCCACGACGCCACCCAGGCGGAGGGCGAGCTGGATTTGGAAGCCTTTGTCTTCACGCCGATCACGGCGGAGCACATGCGGGCACTGGAGGACATCATCCTGCGCATCGAGGAGCATGACATGCCGCCGAAGAAATCTCGCAAGCAGCCGACGGAAGTGGAACGCGCGGAGATGATCGCCTGGGCACGCGGGCAGATCGACACCTTGGCCGAGGCAACGATGGATGATCCTGGCAAAGTCGTGATCTCGCGTCTCACACGCCCCGAGTATCGGAATGTGATCCGCGATCTCAGCGGCGGCATCGTTTTGACTGCGGGCGAGTATCTGCCGAACGAAGGTGGTGCGGGCGAGGGCTTTTCCAACGTCGGCGAAGCCCAGGGCATGGGCGTGGCGCAGTTTGAAAAATATCTGGAGGCCGCGAAGGGTGCGCTGAAGCATGTACGCGTCTCGCCGCATGATGGCTTTGTCTGGAGCGCGGTGCCGCATGAACCGGTCGAGGATGTCCAATCGCAAATCAAGGAAGCGGTGGATGATCTCATCGCCTGGCATGTGGGGCAGCAGCAGAAATGGGGTGCGGAGCATCGCGAGGAACTGGGGGCGAAGTTTGGCTCGGCGCACGCGGTGTATCTCGCGGCGGCCAAGCAAAGTAGCTTGGGATTCAGCCCAACTCCGGAAAACTTTGGGCTAAAGCATAAACTACTTTCTCCCGTCGCCCTCGAAAAATGGCAGCGCATCCTCACTAGCGAAGACCGCGATTCACCCTTCGCGGATTGGGCTAAAACCTGGCGTTCTTTGCCCGCTGATCTCTCCTACGATAAACTCCTCCAAGCCTGCCAGTCCATCGTGCAAGGCGGCTCAAAGCAGCTCGACACCGAAGACTTCGCTCCGCCCTACGAGATCAGCTTTCACGAGGCCCGCGAGGAAGTGCTCGAAGCAGCGACGAAGGAAGGTCATTGGCCTTTCCGGATCGACATCGGCGATGCCAAGGAGCTTTTCCTCATCGTCACCGATGCCGGTGATGGCAGTCGCGGTGAATACGCCGTGTGGCAGAAAGGCCGCATTGTTTTTAAAGACGGCAGCGCCAAACCCTGGCAGGACGCCGTGCAGATCGTCGGCGCGAACAGCGGTAAACCCTTCGACTGGGGTGTGGATGGAGAGGGCTCGCAAAAGCTCGGCCCGGATGCTATCGGCGTGCGTCCTCCGGGCGCGGTGAAGTTTGCGGTGCCGCCGAATGCCAACGTCTTCGAGGTGGACCTCACGCTCGACAAGAACCGCACCAAGCTCGCCAGCATCCAGGCGCTTGTCTTGAAGGAGAAACCCAAGTCGCAGAGCTACATTCCGGGCCGCTACGTCTTCGGCGGAAGAAAACGCGAGGCCGATGCCAGCCAGGAGAGTAACAAAGAGCGCGAGCAACTGCTGCGCAAACGCAACGTCTCCGAGGCCAATCTTACCAAGGTGGGACTCAACGCCGAACGTAATATCTTTGCCGGATGGGAGCGCACCTCGCTAGAGGCCATCGGCGGGCCGTGGCCGGATCAGGGCGCGGACAAAGAAGAACCCAACGCGCCTTATCATTACACCGCCGCGCAGGTGCGGCGGAATGCGACAGCGGTAGATCTGGTGGAGCTGAAAACACGCGAAGACCGACTCGCCGCGCTCACCCAGCCCTCCGATGAAAACAAGGCCCTGCGCTGGCAGGGTGACTTCGCTCGCAAGGCATGGCGCGGCGCTTTGAGCGGTGAGGAGACGGCGCTGCTCGCAAAACTCTACCGCGATGCCGCGCATCC
>JBGSJM010000277.1:0-4152 GCA_041742015.1 Verrucomicrobiales bacterium
GCGCTGCACCGAGCAATCCCTTTCCCAAAGGTGGATGATGTTCCCGTGAGAATCGCCCAAAATCTGGACTTCCAGGTGTTTGGCTCTTTTGATGAAACGCTCAAGAAAAACGGCAGGATTCCCAAAGGCATTTTGCGCCTCATTTTGAGCTTCCATGAGGGATGACTCCAAATCCGACTCTTTTTCAACCACTCTCATGCCTCTGCCCCCCCCTCCAAAGGCAGCTTTGACGATGAGCGGAAAACCGATCTTCCGGGCGACTTCCATGGCCTTTTTGGGATCTGCAATGGGTTTTTCCGTCCCCGGCAGAGTTGGCACACAAGCTTTTTCGGCAAGAGCCCGCGCGGAAACTTTATCACCCATGGCCTCAAGGATCTCAGTCCCAGGGCCGACGAATAAAATACCAGCCTCCCGACAGGCCCGCGCAAACCCCGCATTTTCGGAGAGAAATCCGTAGCCAGGATGTATCAAATCCACTTTTTTGTCTTTGGCGATCTGGACGATTCCCTCGATATCCAAATAAGCTCCCACTGGGCCTTTTTCCTTGCGAAGGGGGTAGGCCTCATCAGCTTTGAAGCGGTGACGCGAGAAACGGTCCTCTTCCGCATAAATCGCAACGGTGCGGAGGCCAAGTTCGGTGGCCGCCCGAAACACCCGAATGGCGATCTCGCCGCGATTAACAACCATCAATTTTTTAGGAGCAGGACTCGTTTTGGAAGCTTCAGCCATGGTGGCTGGAATATATGCGCCCCCGGCTTATCGCAAAGGAGGAATTTCAGAAAAAGAGATATCTTGAATTTTTGTTTGGGGAAAATTGAACTCTCTCTTAGGCTACGGCACTGAATAATGCCGATTACGTTTGGAGCACCCCAGTTTTTTGTCCTCATCCCGCTGCTAGGGATTGTAGGCTGGTATTTTCGACGTTTGGAGTTGTGGAAACCTCTCCGCATGATCATACTTTTGTTGATGGTAGTGCTCCTGGCGGATCCATCCATCATGCGAAATCAACTGGGCATGGATCTCTGGGTGTTGATCGACCGCTCCCTTTCCGCTCGTGATGTGGTGGATCGAGATGTGGATGAATGGCGCAATCTGCTGGAAAGATCCCGCCCCAGTCGGCACGATGAGTTGCACTTTGTAGACTATGCCGATGAGGTCGTTACTAAACCCAATATCGAAACCACCATCTATCCAGGCAACCGCCAACTAACCCGAACCAGCTTGGCGATACATGACGTACTTGCCAGGGTCAAAGACAATCGCCATACTAGGCTCCTGCTTTTCAGCGATGGCTACAGCACTGAACCGCTCACCGGGATCGCTGAAAAACTAGTCACCATGGAAGTGCCACTCGATTTCCGTCAATTGCGGGGCGAAGCCATGGTTGACTACCGGATCTCCAGTTTTGAACTCCCCGGGCGGGTGCAGTTAGGAGAGCCGTATATCCTTGAATTAACCGTATTAGGGGCACCCAACTCCGAAGTGCCAATCGAGATCTTCCGGGGAGATAAGAAGCTGGTAAATACCACCGTCAAAGTGGAGGGCGGAGTTGGAAGACTTCGGCTCACCGACCGGATTGTCGCTCCCGGCGCGCACCATTACGAGGCCAGAATCAATCCAACGGAAGACGCCTTCGCCGGAAACAACACCCATGAAAACTGGATCGAAGTTGTCGCGGGTCCCCGAATTCTTTTGGTGACGAATTATGATTCGGACCCCATGATCCCAATTCTCAAGTCCCAGGGTTTTGATGTGGGGGTGATCACCAAATCTCTGTCTTTGGAACCGGGGATGTTGTCGGGGGCGCGTTCCGTTATTTTTAACAATGTGCCGGCCTACGAAATTCCCAATCCATTCCTTGAGGCGCTGGATTTCTTTGTCCGGGAACAGGGTGGTGGCTTTATGATGGTGGGCGGAAAATTCAGCTTTGGTTCGGGTGGGTATTTCGAATCAGCGGTGGATTCTTTGCTTCCGGTTTCCATGGAGCTGAAAAGCGAACATCGCAAGCTGGCGGTAGCGATGGCGATCGTCATGGATCGATCCGGCTCAATGGCCATGACGGTGAACAGTGGACATACCAAGATGCAGCTTGCCAATGAAGGGGCCGCCCGCGCCGTGGAGTTACTCGGGGGTAGTGATGCCGTGACCGTCTTTGCCGTGGACAGCTCCGCTCATGAGATCGCTCCATTACTCAATGTCGGAAAGGCCCGGGTCGAATTAATCTCCCGAATTCGACGGATTGAGTCCACCGGGGGCGGGATTTTCGTTTACACCGGACTAAAAGAAGCCTGGGAATCTTTGAAAAAATCAGACCTCGGTCAGCGCCATGTGATTCTATTTTCCGACGCAGCAGACTCTGAAGAACCGGGAAACTACCAATCGCTAATCGCGGAAATGCGCAAAGAAGGAGCGACGATCAGCGTGATCGGCATGGGAAACCGCAAAGATTCTGACGCAGCATTTCTAGAAGATATCGCCAAACTTGGCGAGGGCCGGATGTTTTTTACCGATGTCGCGGGTGATTTGCCCAATATTTTTGCTCAGGAGACCGTCACGGTAGCGCGCTCCACTTTTATCGAAGATCCCGTCTCCACTCAGCCAACGGGTAACTGGTTCGAAATTTCCAACAGAGACCTGCCCTGGCTAAAGGAGGTGGATGGTTACAATCTCAGTTACATTCGGGAGGGCGATCAAGCCGCGCTCATTTCCACTGACGAATACAAGGCTCCCCTGGTTGCTTTTGGTCGCCGCGGAATTGGCCGGAGTGCGGCGGTTTCCTTTCCTCTGGGCGGCGATTTTTCACGCCGAACCCGCGAATGGGAAAAAGCGGGGGATTTTATGCAGACCATCAACCGCTGGCTGATGGGTGAGGAAATCCCGCCCGGCATCGGACTAAGGCATGAAATCAAAGGAACCGAACTTTCGATTGATTTGCTTTTTGACTCTGCGGAATGGAACAAAAGGTTCGCGCTGAATCCACCGAAACTAAAGCTGAGCCGGGGGCTCGAATCCCCGGTGACCCGTGAATTACCTTGGGAGCGAATCGCCCCGGGGCATTACTCTTTAAGAACCGATTTGCCCGAAAGCGAGTTGATCCGAGGGGCCGTACAAATCGGTCAGTCCGCCCTGCCTTTCGGCCCGGTGGTGGTGGGATCAAACCGAGAGTGGGCCTTTGAAGCCGAAAGAATCCGGGAAATGCGGCAAACCTCCGTAACCTCTGGTGGCCGGGAATTGGTTGATTTGGCCGACGCCTGGTTAAAACCGGAGGGCCGTGAGATGGCATCAATCCAGCCATGGCTCCTCATTCCTCTCTGGTGTTTAATCCTATTTGAAGCGTTTGTGACCCGAACCGGCTGGAAACTGCCCACCTTCGAGCGTGCCCAGACCGAGAAACGAGCCCGCCGTCCAAAACGCCGAACGGTTGCCGTGGAGCCGGTCAATTCGAAAAAAACCGAAGAAAAACCAACTCCTATCGTAACACCAGCCAGCGAAGACGAAGACGCCGCAGCCCGAAAAAGCCGCTTCTCCCGAGCCAAGAAAAAACAATAGAAAAACCGGGTAACCGATTAGCCAAAAATATCTGGCAACCGAACTGGTCGCATCGTCACGGCTGAAAGGCACGCGTGGATGGTGTACCCTTCTGCGAGAAGTTCGTCACCGCGCCTGACTTCACAACAGGCCCGAACCCGGGTTTTGCCTTCTGGCTCAAACCATGCGTGAAAATCCAGCAGATCATCATACCGGGCCGGACGACGATAATTGCAATGCGCCTCCACCACCGGCAGGATCAGGCCCTCAGCCTCGAAACGGGTGTAGGGATAATCCAGCTCCCGCAAAACTTCGTTTCTCGATCGCTCAAAATAGACAAGGTAATTGGCATAATAAACCACTCCCATCTGATCGGTATCTGCATAAGGAACCCGATAGTTCATCGTGACCTCGCCAGTTTTTTCCGAACTCATTTGGTAAAAGTCACCGCCTTTACGTTCATCATCCGTGGTTGGACAATTTCGCCAGCAACAAGCGTGAGTTTATAAACTTCTCCGGCCTCCAGTTTGACTTTTCCGGCTACTTTTACGTTGCTAAATTCTTCGAGATTGGATGTCTTTTCGGATTTCCCCTTGAGTGCCTGACCGGCAACATAAATAACAA
>JBGSJM010000278.1:0-6443 GCA_041742015.1 Verrucomicrobiales bacterium
ATCGTCGGGCTCTATTTGTTTGCGTGGGCAAAGGGATTCCACGACTATCAAGGCGCTCGACACGTCGACGCTGCCAATGCCCCCAAGAACCAGATATTGAAGTATTCCTTCTTCAATCTATCAGCGTTGATCTTTCCAAAATTGGAGATTGAGGAATGCCTTGCTGCAGAAAAGGCTCAACAATTGTTGGGCCAAATGATTAGCGCGTCAGAATGCCGCGGAAAAACGATTCAAGGGCTTATTGACGACCAAGTTTCAAAGACAAAGAAAAAGTATATCGATGAAATGGATAGGATCATCGGTGATTCATTTCGATGCCTTTCTTCCGTCGGTCCGGACAATAGCCTTGAAATCTCTCTTAAGAAATTATTCACCGAGAAGAACACCGGAAAGAGTTTAGAAGAAAGACTACGAACTGCCTTAGTCGAAAATGGCGATGTTTACAATTGGGTTCAGAATAAGGCTGGGACGGCATTGAGCAACATTATTAATGGGATTTACACACTTTTTGAAACGGCGCTAGAAGATTCCGAGAACCTCGAATACAGCCGAATCGTCTTATCGACCATTCAAAAATATCTAACGGATACTCTTGAGATGTGGAACAAACGGCAGATCCAGCAATGGGACAGTCTCCTCACCGATCTTCTTCAGGAGTTCGCGGAATCTCAACACCGGATGAAAATGGAGCGAAAGGCGGTTTTGCTGGACCGCATGAATGCGATCATAGATCTACTTAAAATGCATTGCATGTACCCAGCAGTGAATTCCATTGCATGCCATATTAAGACCGGAACCGAGCAGAATCTCCGAAAATCTAGACTCCCGACAGCTCGACTCATCGATAATCTTCGTGCTGAAATCGAACAAGTGATCGGCGGGTCCTCTAAGGCCTATGACGATTTCGAGTCCCTCAAAACCCGACATGAAAAATTGATCAAAGCCCACACTAATAATGGGGACGGCGATAGAAAGGCGAAACAATTGGTGGAATTCTATCCAAAAGGAGATTTCGAGAAAGAGGTCGAAAGCGCGCGTAACGAGTTCGCCTCGGTTCAGAGCCAATCGAAGTCAGGTGAATGCGAGAAAGTCTTAAATTATAAAGGTAAATCCGATTCACTTTGGGACTATTTAACCAAGGATCTGGATGAACCAGAATTATTACGGGAGCGATTGTTGGATGACAGCCTTATGGGGTATTGGAACTTAATTACCAATAAGTGCGTAGAAAACCTCGATATCGAAGCATTCATCCGAAAACACCCTGAAAAACTTGTGAAACTCGCTGAGAGCGCAACACAGGAATCGCTTCGTCTGAAACGACCCGTTTCGAATTCTCCGGATCATCCCAAAGTTATTATCGCAGGAGATCCATCCATTCAAAAGTCCGCAATATCTGCATTAAGCAAAAAGGACATCAATGATTTTCCACTGACCGCAAAAACACCTGAAGCAACGATTCGCGACCTTGAGAACATGATAATCTTCTTTGATGAACGCGGAGATTTTGCACCCCTAGAGCACCTCGTGCAAATCGACGCGTGGGAGAGGCATTACGATATAGCAAGCCGTTCAAAGGGGGTTGTAGATGCTTACAAATACGATGCCTCTCAAATAGGGGAGCCTATTAAGCTTGGGGCATCAGGATCACTATCAGAGGCGTCAGAATTAGAAACACTACCAGAAACATCAACGGAAAATTAAGAAATGAATCTCCCTCTTGGAATCACTCCAAATCAAGTAGAAAACGGAGAGAGAAAGCTACGTGGGCTACTCGTGCTCCAGGTTACCTTTTTTTTCTGTATCCTAGGGGTTGCGGTTGCGGCAATGGTTCTTCATTCCCTTGGCCTGATCCGTCCCGATTTGCTTCAATTGACGAAAGTGAGGTTAGCCCCCCATCACCTTCTACCGGTGGCCAAGGTTCAGACCAGCCGAGGAATCGGAACGGCCTTCCTGATCGACGAGACGACCCTGGTGAGTTCGATCCCAGCAGTTGGGAATGTGGCCGTAGGGGAGGTCGTCAAGATTTCCTTTCCTTATCCCAATCCCGAGGCCGTGAAAACTTACGATGCTGTGGTGGAATCAGTCCCCGGTGTCGGAGGGTCCAGCACCGCTTTTGTCATGAAAATGGCAGAACCGATCAAAGATCATGGTTCCCTGACGCTCTCCGAAGTGAAACTTCGCGACAAAACATTGGTAGCCGTAGCGGGTTTTTCCAATACATCGAATGAGATTCAGGTGATCACCTGCTGCGCCCGGGCTACCAGTGGCGATTATTTCAAACTGGAACCCCTCGAAAAGCAGCAGGCTCTGTTAGATTGGAATGGTTATGCCGTGTATTCAGGCGCTGACCGGGGAGTGATTGCGGTTACAACAGGGGGAACCACTGCGATTCCGCTGCCGGATTCCTTGCGGTAATGAGTTTAATGTCCCCCCAGCATTATTCCCTCACATTTGACGGAGCGTCTTCTCGCAGTGGTCTCCATAATTGTATTTCTCCAGAATGGCCTGAAACGCACGATTCCCCGACGCTACGCGATTCCCCCCCCCGGCTCGCTCAGGCAAACCACCATCTCTTCTTCAGTTGCTTGTGTGAGAGTAAGTAACGCAGAGGGTGAATCACTCCCTGCGGAACGAAAGGTCCACTTCCGGTATTCGGCGGCCTTCCCAGTGCCGAAACGGCAAAAAATTCAATGTTCTTGAAATTGGATTCCAAGAGCCTGATCAATGATGTTCCACCGAGTTTTTCGAATATCCTTTTGCAATCCTCGCTGGAAGGGGGATTGGAGTTCAGATTCTTAAATTCCGGATACTTTTCTCCGGGCAATTCATCACACCTGGTAAGTATTACGGCGATGGGAATGGCATCCATAGCCAGAGGATTATCATTTCGCATGGGGATTACGGCTGTAAGCAGATGGTTCACGACAATCTCTGCTTTTTGATCGGCCTCTTTTCCAAGAAGGATCTTTGAATTTGGAAGGGAAAACGGGTCAATCAAAAGAAAAGCGCATCTCAGAAACTGAACCACTCCCATGTCACGAAATTGCTCCAGATCCTCATATCTCTCCCCTGCACTGTCGTAGAAATGGATCAAGGCCCGCAATCTCCATTCAGGAATCATCAGGGCCATCCCGATCGCATTTTGAACGGCTCGAGTTTTCGCAGGAACCCCGCCCTTCTTCAACCGCTCAATAATGGTTTTGTGTTTCCCTTTATCCTCTGGAGAGTCGATATAACACTCATTCCGTCCCTTATTCCATTTTGAGAGGAGTTCTTCTATCGTCTGATGGAGGTAAACGGTTTTTCCTGAGTTGGGGGCACCAAAGAGAGCGACGGGATAAACCGGCATTTCCAGCCCGGAGCGGTGAATCAGTGGGCGCTTGCAATTACCGCACAATCGTTTCAGTCCCGATTTCTCCTCATTCCCCCTCCCCAGCATATCCAGAGTCGGCAATTTTTGGTGGTTTCCTTTATGGTTTTCATGCCTGCAAGTATGATAGAGCAGACCATAGATTCCGGGCCGGAGATCGTCATAGCGGGTCCCGCAAGAACAGACATGGATAGGCAATCGAAATCGAATTCCATCATCCGGGTAGGGGCATTGGTACCGAACTCCTCGATAGCCCAGCCAAACCCAATGGACAGATCGCATCACGAGAAATGCCGGGATATAGAGTATAGTCAGGATAAAGGAAATGGGAATGCCCACAAACCCCGAAAAAAAAGTAACTAAAAATTTTACACTCCCCCCAGCCCCCTCCCTTTCAAAGCGGTTGGTAAATAGAAAATAATGAGCGCAACTAGTTTGGACGAGGTTCATCCTCACAGGGTTTTTATCATTTATGTGTTCTCCATGCCAGAGCCCAAAGAAAGGCAATAAAAACAAAAAAGCTGCAATGATAAACATCCAGACGTAGCGGTTCTTCGAACGTTTGATCACTTTATCTTTGTTAATTTTCGACTGCGCGGCCAGGGGTGAATCGGGGAACTTGTCAATAATGACCTGATAGAGTCGCTCTGTTTCCCATGGATCCCGCTGGCTAAGCGCAAGGTCAAATATCTTTTTCACAAGAGATTTCTCAATTGACGTTGTTTCATCGGCATTGGGATAGTGCTTCGTCAATTCATCATAGACCCATAACGCGGAACTTAAGGAGTTCCCAGTCAATGGATCAGGGAAATTTTTAAGAAGCAACTGAATGGGATCCCCAAATTTTTCAATCCGGGAGTTCAGTCGTTGAAATTCCTCCATCAGCCGATTGGTCAATTCAACTTGCAATATTTTATCACGTTTTTCTTTTACAGACTCAATTTTCTCTTTTAGCCCATAGTGTTCATTAGACCTAATCTGGGTTTCCAGTCGTTCGACCGACTTAGAAAGATAAAGAAGCGCGATATCATTTTTGCGAACGGTTACGTCATCCGCGTTCACAATGTCAAACGAGGTGCAAACCAGTGCAAAGAACACATATCTGAATAACGCCTGGTGAGAATCAGCAATCATGATATTCAAGCCTAATCAGATGGCAGCCCCTTTGATAATCTTTTATTTATTTCTCCAATCAGATCCAGAGAAAAATCCTTGCACGACAGGGCAAGATTCTTGATCGAATCGAGTTGATCCTGATCAAAATACTTCCGGACAAGATTAAGAAACTCTTTGGCATCGGAAGTGACTTCACCCCGACTCAACACTGCCAGCAAATCGATTACCATTGACTGACAGCCGGGGCCTTTGGGTAAGAAGTAACACAACAAATTTGGTTTAGAATAGGTTCCCGAAACTTTGTCCAACAGATCAACAATAATTGCCGCTTCATTGCGTCCAAATGTTTTCTTTTCCACAGAGTTGAACGCCAGAGGACGTAAAACGTTGATCAATTCCACTAATTGCGCTTCGGACGTTATCTGCTTTAACCCTGCGTGATTTGTAAGCTCTTCTCCTGGAATCTCATCGATGGAATAATCCTGGTATTTCCGGAGAAATTCCGTTAGAGAGTAAATCGCCATATCGGGCTCTGATTTGAGTTTGGATTCTAATTCGGTAACCTCTATTTTGGGTGGAAGATTTCGCGACAACTCATAGCAGAGTTTCATGCGTGAGTCGATGTCTGCCTTAAGTCCCTCATCATGGAGAAGGCATTCGGGAAAATCACCCGGTTTCCACTCCTTAGAGTTCCGCAAATCATGGGCAGCCAGAGTTGCGATTCGGGTATCAAACTGCTCAATATGGCTGCTCCAGAACTTCCATTGTTTCCACAAATTCTCCGAAGATTCGGCAGCGGTTTTTCGAAGGGTTTCGAATGCATACCGGATGATTGGCTCGGGAGCCTCATGTTCCAGTAAAATCTTAAAAACCTGCTGCTGGTTAGCTGCAACGTCATCACAAACAAAAAGGCGAACAAGGGCGCGGGCTTCACTGCCGGTCCGTTTTGCATGCTCAACCAAAAGGCCGATATTCCTATACTTATCGACAATGTTCGTTTCATCGGAAATAATCGCTACCTCAATTAATCTGGCAATTTTTTTTGCATTTTGGGAAGGTTCCTCGTCCAGGTTTTCAGGTACCAATTCGATCATTAGTTTTAGTTTTTCGAACTGATCGCCTGAACGTAATTTCTCAATTTCTAATTGCAGGACTCTGGCTTTTTCAATTTTCTCTATGAAACTAAGAAATACTTTTGTCTCGATTTGGTCGCCACATACTTTCATGAACCGGGTAATGATTCCAGGCCTGGACTGGTTCCACTCGGTGAAACGGTTCCGAAGAACCTCATGCGTGTTAAAGCAGACTGCATCCAGTATTCCACGGATGGCCAACCATTGGAAGATGCGCAGATAAAGTTGATCGCGTTCTGGAACTTGATCTTGATTAATTACTTTGCTAAAAACGCTAATTAAATCATCCCACCTTTCGAGTTTGAAAGTCTGAAGAGTTGCCTCATCACAAAGAAAGGGACTTACAAACGCTTCGATGCCTGCCTGAGGAGAATGACCCAAATTCATCAGGGCCTCGGTCATGTGAAAATTTCGGTTATCCATCCAGCTCATTTGGATGGCCTGTGATAATCGAGAATCAAAGGATTCAGCGAATTGGGAATCGAAATCGCAAACCGTATTCCTTAGCCATCTGACCGACTCCCCCAGGACTTGAATTGAACGAACATCACCGGCTTCTGCGAATTTCTCACATCGATCTGCATACCAGGAAAGAAGAGCAGCCCAGAGTTCCCGTGGATAATTGACCGTAATCGTCAACAAATTGACCAAGTCTTCTGCGGTAGAATTGAATTCGAATAACGCTCCAAACTTCGCAATTTCGTCCCATTCTTGGGAATTCTCTTCGCACCCCGCAAGTTTGAGAAGGTCGAAAATTTTCGTGATGGAGTCTCGATTTCCGGCAATCCACCACCTGGCAATCAGATTAGCAAAAGGGCCGG
>JBGSJM010000279.1:0-5961 GCA_041742015.1 Verrucomicrobiales bacterium
TCTTTTATCCCGAGCATCGCTTCCTTAATTTCTACATCTCTCCTCTCGAAAAGATTACGAAAAAGGCCGGTACGGTGGAAACAGATGGGTATGTGTTAATTCTGCGGGATGACACCCGGACCCGCCAGGTCCAGCAGGAAGAAGTGGAGTCCGAGCGGATCGCGGCGCTGACCATGCTGGCGGCCGGGGTGGCCCATGAACTGGGTAATCCATTAAATTCTTTAAACATCCACCTGCAGTTGCTCGAACGAAAGGTGAAGAAAAAGGCGCCTCCTGAGCTGGCCGCCGATCTACTCGCTACTCTGGAAATCACCCGTAGCGAAATCAAACGGCTCAATTTCATCATCGAAAAATTTCTCGGTGCGGTTCGCCCCACCAAACCCCAGTTTGAGGATGTAAATATCAATGAACTCCTCGCTGAAAGCGTGACTTTCCTCGCTCATGAAGTTCAGGATCGCAATATAACCGTCACCCTGAAACTGACGGATCAACTTCCGAAGCTGAAAGTGGATCCCGACCAGTTTAAACAAGTCTTTTATAATCTGATCCGAAACAGTGCCCAGGCTATCGGGTCGGACGGCAGCATCATCATCAACACCTCCTACAGCGATTACACCGTCACCATCAGCGTGGCAGACGACGGACGTGGGATCCCGGCTGATCAGGTCGGAAAAGTATTTGAACCCTATTTTACGACCAAGAAAAACGGCTCTGGATTGGGATTGCTGATTGTGCATCGGATCATCCGCGAACATGGGGGACAGATCGAGTTTGAAAGCCGACTCAATGAGGGGAGCACGGTAAAAATCATCCTGCCACGAGCTGAACGCCAGGTTCGTTTCCTGCCCTCAAAAGCTTCAACCGATGTCATCGAAGTGGATGTACTCCCAGACTGATCATGGATTTTTCAGACAAAGTGGTACTCATCGTTGATGACGAAAAGCACACTCGCGAAGGCTTGCGCATGTCGTTGGAGGATGAATTTGACATCTACCTCGCCGCCAATATCCGGGAGGCCGCCGAGATTTTGAAGAGCGAATCCGTCGATGTGATGCTCACGGATTTACGGCTGGGTGGAGAAAATGGAATCGATCTTATCGAAATGGCTCTCCAGATTCCCCGCCCGCCAGTCTGCCTTTTGATGACCGCCTTTGGCTCCGAGGATATTGCGGTGGAGGCCATGAAACGCGGTGCCTACCACTACATTCGCAAACCCCTGAATATCGATGAAGTCGAGATGGTCATCAAGCGGGCCATTCGCAGCCGGGTGACTGAAAATGAAGTCAAAGCCCTGAAAATCCAGGTCGACGAGCGCTTCGGGCTGGAAAACATCATCGGTCACTCCCTCGCCATGCAGCCGATTTTTGAAACCATTCGCCAGGTCGCCCCAACCAAGGCCACGGTCTTGGTTGAAGGGGAAAGTGGTACGGGCAAAGAACTCATCGGGAAAGCAATCCACAATCTTAGCGGCCGCCCCCGCGCCAAAATGGTCACGGTTCACTGCGCCGCACTTAGTGAACAATTGCTTGAAAGTGAACTCTTTGGCCATGAAAGAGGTTCCTTCACCGGAGCCAGTGAGCGGCGCATCGGCAGGTTTGAGGAAGCCAATGGCGGTACCCTTTTCCTAGATGAGATCGGTGAAATTGACTCCGCCGTCCAGGTCAAGCTGCTTCGAGCCATCGGCGAACGAACCATTGAACGCCTCGGGAGTAACCAGACCATCAAAGTAGATGTGCGAGTGGTCGCCGCGACCAACAAAAATCTTCTGAAATTGGTAAAGGAAGGCACTTTTCGGGACGATCTCTATTTCCGCCTTAACGTGGTGAGCATCTACATGCCCCCCTTGCGAGACCGCAAAGAAGATATCGTCCTTCTTGTGGATGCTTTTCTGCGGGAGTTTTGCCAGGAAAACGGCAAGAAAAAACAGGAGTTAACGAGTGATGCCATGCAGCGGCTCTTGAGTTACCACTGGCCCGGGAACGTGCGCGAGCTTCGCACTGCCATCGAGCATGGAGTGGTGATGTGTAGTAGCGGAAAAATCGGCGTCCGCCACCTGCCTCCTTTTCTTCGGGAAGGCGGTGAAAGCCATCAGTTACTACTGACCAGCAACAGTTCTGCCAGTGGAATTGAAGCACCATCCCAGACGGAAAGTTTTAGCGACTTGAACCTAACACGCATGGAGCATCGCTACATCCGCCTGGCACTGGACCGCTCCAATGGCAATCGAACCGAAGCGGCTCACTTACTCGGAATTTCCCGCCGCACCATGCAGCGCAAGGTCAAAGAGATGGAGCAGGTTGAGAGTTGATCAAGGCTCACTCCATCAACTCTTCAATCACCGGGATGAGTTCCAGGGCGGTGTCAACGAATCGATCCGCCCCTGCTTCGATCAGATCTTCGTCTTTGCCAAAGCCCCAGCGCACCGCCACAGTTCCCAGGCCATTGGATTTGGCGGCAATCATGTCAAAAACCGTGTCACCGATCATCACCCCGAGAGGCGATTGGATTTTCTCCGCTGCCCAGATATGCTGAATCAAATCCGCCTTGTCGCAGTGGCGGCCATCGAGTTTGGCTCCGTAAACATTTCGGAAATACTTAGCCAGGCCAAAATGCGATACAATTTCGGTGGCCACACACTCCGGCTTACCGGTACACACATAAAGCGGGTGGCCCTTTTCCACAAAATATCGAAGCACTTCGGGAATGTCGGGAATCACCTCGGCCTCAAATTTTCCACCATGATTCAAACGCCAGCGATAAAGCTCCACCGCCTGTTCGATCAGATCACGGTCATCCGACCCCAGTAGTGTCCCCATCGATTCCCGGAGCGGGGGCCCGATAAAATGATACAACGCCTCGTCCGGCGGAATCGGCATCTGCAATTCCTTGAGAGCATGATGAATACTCGCCAGAAAGCCCGGCGCTGGATTGGTCAGAGTACCATCCAGATCAAAAAGTATTGTAGCGAGTGGAGTCATGGGTGGTTGATGGTTCAAGGTTGATGGTTGATAGTCCTACCGATTCTTCCCGCTATCAACCATCAACTTTCAACTATCAACATCCCAAAATGGCTGATGAACCTTTTCCCTTTCCCAATGAGATTTACCCGGCAAACTGGTTTTGTCGGCTCGATCCACGGGATCTCTTCGATCATCCCGAACGCCCTTTGGAAGTCGATCTGGGGTGCGGGGATGGGACTTTCCTGGTCCAAATGGCCAGGGCTTTCCCAGAGCGGAATTTCATCGGCATGGAACGTCTCCTCGGTCGCTGTCGCAAAGTCTGGCGAAAGTCGGAGCGAAACGGAGTCATGGCGAATACAAAAATCCTGCGGGTGGATTCAAATTACGGTGTGAAGTGGATGTTGCCGGAAAAGGCGGTTTCCCGGCTCCACTTTTTGTGTCCCGATCCCTGGCCGAAGAAAAAACACGCCAACAGACGCCAAATGTGTCGGCTCGATTTTCTACAATCAATTCATAATCTCCTCATCACTGGCGGTGAACTGCTTTTTTAAACCGATTCCCTGGAATACTACGAGGAGGCCGTCAAAGTTCAGGATACCTGCGATTGGTTCAAAAACGCTGATTGGGCGGAAAACGAGTTTTTCTATCCCACCACTGACTTCGAACAACAATGGCTCGATGAAGGGCGAACCATGAATCGCCTGAGGTTGGTCGCCTGTTAGTCATCTCCAGGAAGGTTCGCACGAAAACTCAACCACGTCCCGGGTCAGGGGATGGGTGAGTTCAATCTTCCACGAGTGGAGTTTCATCACCGGATCTGTGACCGCGAGCGTTTGGCGATGAGCCCGTTGCTGGTTCACCAGGTAGCTGGGATCACCCACGATCGGAAATCCCATTTCCCACAGATGAATGCGGATCTGATTGGTGCGTCCGGTCAGCGGACAAGCTTCAATCAGGCTGGTACCATCCGCCCGGCGCTGGATGACACAGATCTCGGTCTGGCTGGGGGCTCCCACCTGAAAACATACGTCGTGGAGGCCACCTGCACCGGCCCGGGCGTGAATGGGTAAATCAATCGTGAAGGAATCGGTGTCAGGGTGACCATAGATCACCGCGAGGTAATGTTTTTTCACCTCGCCCCGCGCGAACTGCGGCTGGATCTGCCCCGCGAAGTGGGCCGACCTGGCACAGACCAGGGTGCCGGTGGTGTTGGCATCGAGCCGGTGGGCGGGCCGGGGTTTGGTGGGATGGCAGGCGATCTCCAATATGAGCTGGAGCGTGTTGCGGTGAAAACGCCCGCAGGGGTGCATGGGGAGTGGTGCCGGTTTATGCAGCACCATCAAGGCTTCGTCGAGATGGAGGATTTTGATGTCACCATTTACCGCAGGCTCGACCTCGGCGAAATCAAGCCGCTGAAACTGCTGGCCTGCCCGGACGGTTTTTTCCAAATCAACCGACTGACCCTTATCCGACAAAAGCCGTTGTTCCCGCGCGAGTTTGATCCACTCTTCCGGCGCGATCTGGGGAAACAGCTCCTGGAGAGCCGCATGGAGCACTCGACCATCGAGCCGCCCCGGTATTCGCAAGGGGCGGGAATTGGTCGCAGCGATGGAGCCCGGCAGCGGACTCGCCGCCGTGAGCAAAGCTTTCTGGATATGCAGCAAATCGACCATCTCTTCCCATCAAAATCTTCCGTGACACAGACACTCTTGTCTGTATTCTTCCATCGGAATCTAATACTTCGAAAAATGGCCAAGGGAATGGAAAAACATAAGGAGAGAATGGCGATAGTTTCGTCATTTGGCAAAGATCTGGCGCGCCGGGCCAAATCGAAATGCGAAGTCTGCGAAGCCGCTGGAGTAAAATTGATCACTTATGAAGTGGAGCCCGTCCCCGCCGAGCCGGATTTTGAACGATGCATCATGGTCTGCGAGTCCTGTCACGAACAAATTAGTGAGCCCCGGAAATTCAAAGCCGGGGAACACTGGCGTTGCCTCGCCGAGACGGTGTGGAGTGAGGTGCCAGTGGTTCAGGTCGTTACGGTTCGTCTGCTGAAAAGGCAAGCCGCGAGTCAGGCATGGGCTCGGGAGACGATTGACGGACTGCTTTTGGATCAAGAGATCGAAGAATGGGTAACAAAAGGGGCCTGAAGCGATATACGAAAGACCTAGACCAATTTTTTTATGAAGCACCTGAATATTATTTTCACTCTCGGCAGTTTCTCCGTGCCCGTACTGGCTATTGACTACAAGCAGGATGTGTTGCCGATCATGAAGGAACACTGTTTTGATTGCCATGCCGGCTCCGATGCAAAAGGCAATTTGGATCTGGAGAGTCTCGATGGGATGAGGGATTATCAGGTCGGAAAATTCAACATTATTCGTCCCGGCAACCCGGAGGAGAGCAGTTTTCTCGAAAAAATGAATCTTCCCGAGGGCGACAGCGACTTTATGCCCCGGAAAGGGACTCGACTGCCCCAAAAGCAACTTGAAACCATCACCGCTTGGATCAAGGCCGGAGCTGTCATTGACAAACAAAACCCTGGTGAAAAAGAGCAGGAATGGGTCAAGAAAGGACCATCTCCCTCTGGTAGTAGCGGAGCCAAAACGCCCAGCCAGGAATTCATCAACTGGACCAGCAGCGATGGAAAAATCATTGAGGCACGTTTTATGGGTTTGCAGGGAGAGTCCGCCAAACTGGTCATGAAAAACGGAAAATCATACGTGGTCCCCTTCAATCGTTTGTCGCCAGAGAGCATTGCCACCGCCAAGGAAATGGCTGAGGCCAAGTAAACGGCTTCCGAAATGAAGTTCCGATGAGCATTTGAGACGGCACACGGAGCATTTGTCAGGGCACTCGGAGCATTTGTCAGGGCACATGGAGCATTTGTCAGGGCACATGGAGCATTTGTCAGGGCACATGGAGCTTTTGTCAGGGCACATGGAGCTTTTGTCAGGGCACATGGAGCTTTTGTCAGGGCACATGGAGCTTTTGTCAGGGC
>JBGSJM010000280.1:0-7729 GCA_041742015.1 Verrucomicrobiales bacterium
TGGTTTTCGTTCCATATCGGGACGATCAAGCCAATTCACGATGTTGATCGGATCTGATTTTAGGATTAATTTCAATCCAATTGCTGGTTAAACACCGACTTTCAAACAATCTGAACAAAATGGGCCAATGCTCCACAACTATTACTCTGTCCCCACTTCACTGACTTCCACTTCACTGACTTCCCCTGTCCCCACTTCACTGACTTCACCCTGGTCCCCACTTCACCCTGTCCCCACTTCACCATTAATTCCAGGACCAGTTACCAGGTATACATCTCGCTACTTCGCTCACCGCCATGAAATTCGCATGCCCTTTTTGTCAAAACAATATTGATGTCCCGCCCCACTGGGCTGGTCATACTATTAAGTGCCCTCACGTAGGGTGTGGTAATCAGATTGTCGTTCCAGGCCACTCAAAACCTTTATCTTTACACAAGCCTAGGACTCATTCCAAGCCCACTCCAACGGCGAGACCTTCGTGGAAAAACAGAAAGCCAGCACGAGAAACAGACCATCTCCCTGATCGCTATCAACCGATTGTTGCAGTTATCACTTCGACCTTTCTCATCTCCTTCATCCTTCAACTCGTTTGCATCCGGGTTTTCGTTTTTTTTGGGGACCTCGAAAAGGATTACCTCGAAAAGAATTTTATCCGAGATATAGACAAAGCAATTTGTTTCGTCGGGCAGACATTTTTTGGCCTTTTGATAGCCGGAATAGCATACGGATCGTGGGGAGGCCTTGTCGCATATGTATTGTATAGTCTGCCTTCCTTTATTGAACTATACCAGCAAATCGGCTCTCAAGAATTTTGGAAACTCACCTTGGCTTGGCTAATTTTTATACCACTGATTGTTTTTTTTATAGGGGTCGCGGGCGGAGGAAGGGAATACTTGACAGTCACAACTTATTCTGGCGGGCGAATAGTGCGTAGCGATACCAACGATGTAACGGAATATATATCATGCGGCTCTTTTCTGAGGCTGGCTTTAATCTGCTACGTAACAAGGGTAATTTACAAAGCGTAGCGGTAAATCCTATTTCGTCGTTTCATATTTCGCTAACTACTTGGGTCGAGATCTCGTAGATATCAGAAACCCAAAATACAAAGGGATTAGCGCCTTCAATCCGTCTCTCCAACCGAAATGCACAAAGCAATAGACAACTGGCATCAAAATGGCAATATTCAAGAGCAACGCCTTGCAGATAAATGAGGTGAACCCCATCCTTTAGACCACCAACGAGCGTTTCCTTAAGTGGTTTTTTGGAACATGTTAGTGTTCCTTCTTTTTGCAAAATAGCACAGGTGAACAAAAACAAAAAAGAAAAAATGCCCGGCTGTGAAGTCGGCGGAGCCGAAACTTCCCCTGCGGGAACCAGTGCGGGAGCCGGAGCCTTTATGATCCGTTGGGTTCGTTGTAAACTTCCCACGGTACTTTGTCTCCCAGAGCCTGATGCGGACGCTTGTAACAGTAAAAATCCATCCAGTTTTGAGTTCCTTCATGTAGTTGAGCCACGTCATCATACGCTTTGATATATACTTCTTCATACTTGTAGGAACGCCATAGTCGTTCAATAAACCGGTTGTCAATCCAGCGGCCTTTGCCGTCCATGCTCACGCGCATGCCGCAATCCTGAACCGCCTCGGTAAAGGCGTTGGCTGTGAACTGGGAACCCTGGTCGGTATTGAATATTTCCGCTCCACCCCAGAGTCTTGATGCCGTTTCGAGGGCTCCCAGACAAAAATCGGTTTCCATGGTGTTGGACAGTTCCCATGCAAGGATAAACCGCGAATGCCAATCCATGATCGCAACCAAATACATAAATCCACGCTCCATTGGGACATAGGTAATATCTGCACACCATGCTTCATTTGGCTTTGCGATTTTCCGGTCGGTGAGGAGATATGGAAAAATTTTATGAGAGATGTCCGGCATCGTTGTGCGGGGTCTGGGATAAATGGTTTTTATCCCCATTTTGTGCATCAGGCCCAGAACCCGTTTGTGATTGACCGCCTGGCCTTCACGCTCCCTGTTTAAAACCGTTGTGATCCGCCGGTAGCCGTAAAATGGAAACTGAAGGTGCAACTCGTCAATCTCCCGCATCAGCTTGAGGTTGAGTGAGGTTTCCGATGCCGGGATATAGTAGATCAGGGCGCGGTTGATTGAGAGCAGTTCGCACTGTCTGCGCTGACTGAAAGGGGCGGAAGGCTGCTGATCTACAGCAGCCTTCCTCTCGTTTACAGGGACCAGTTCTTTAATTTTTTTTTAAGCCAGTCATTCTCCATGGTTAATTCCCCGATCTTGGCCTGAAGAGCTTCAATGTCTTGAGTTGGATCGGGTTTGGTCCCCTTCGCTCCCTTCCCTGGAGTGTCAAAAATCGAGGTAATACCTTTGCGCAATTGAGTTTTCCAGGTCGTTACCTGGTTGCTGTGAATTTCAAAGTCATCTGCAATCTTGGTGACGGTTTGAATTCCTTTCAGTGCCTCAAGGGCCACCTTGGCCTTGAATTCCGGGTTGTGATTTCTTCTTTTTCTTTGTGACATTTTAGTTTTCTTAATGTTTAATCACACTTAAGAAAACACAAATCAGTGGCTCAAAAATCGGGGTTCACTTCAAAAAAATCCGCGATATCGACGGCTCAAGAACCTGAAGCTTTTGAAGAAGATCACCCCGATGAGAATCGCACCAAAAAACAATACAACTTGTGCGCCTAGTGCAAGATTTTCAGCTTTCCACACTTGAATCCACCAATGACAGAACTTTTCAAGCCGTTCTACCAACACGTCCTGCGACTCTTCATTCATGGCTGTGAGCGTTGCGGATAATTGGAATGGCTCTCTTTCGGATCCGCCGGGTGGGTGAATAATTCGATTTTGGGGTTCATTCAACCTAAAACTTTTACTGCATTTCGAGTTTAAAGTCAAGATTACTGGACTTCTACCAGCGATTCCGAAAGGTCGGATGATGACTGTTTGAATTTCAAGAAAACCAGAGATTTCAGCAGGTTTTCATTAGGTCCGAGAGGTGGAGCATTTTCGCTCCACCCCATCCAACCCGAGGGCCGCAAGCGGCTTGAATTTTGTCCTTGAATAAGCAAATTCCTGGGAATAATAATAAGGAGGAAAAGTTTAACTACTCATGAGCATCCGTTCTGCGTTCGCGGCACTCATCGCGGTGACAGTGGGAACTGTCGCACCCACGCCTATTGCAGAGGCCGCGGCCACGGGCGCGGCCATCATTGCCGGTGATTCAGAATCCTTTATTGTGTTCCAATCCGAAACAAAGACGAAGGAATTCAAGCTGAAGGACTTCAACGTATCTTTGCAGCAGTTCGACCGCAACGGCAATGCGACTGGTGGGAAACTGATGGTGAATGAAACAAAACTTGGAAATTCGATTTCACCTACAGGGGCGTATGTGGGGAATGGATACTATGTGCTAGCGTGGGTAGAATCTCGCCGTCCGGACGGACTTGGGATAATCAAAGCGCGAGTTTTTGACTCCTCGACCCACAAACTGGGCCCGGTGGTGGCGCTTTCCCCCGAAACATTACAAGCAGATTCTCCAGTCTTGGTAAGCGATCCGCAGGGATCAAGCCTTCTAGTGTTCTCCTATCTTCAGAGGAGTAATAGAGTTCGAGCAACCGCATGCAGGGTCCTCGGTCCGACCTTAAATCCTCTCTCGCCAATCAGCCCAATAGACGGACTCGATGTAACCAGTGAATACATAAGGCGGACAATCACCACTTCCGATTCAGGTGTTTGGAGCATCCCTCAATATCAATTTAAAAGGGGCTGCGTCGTAGTTGTCCGTAGAACCAACCCTTCGGACTTTGGCCCCCTTGAATGCAAACCCATACAAACGCCTGATAGATCTCTTCTTTTGGGTGCAGCTTGGGGCAGTTACCAGAGCAAGGAAGATGCAGTCGCTTTTTTAATTACAGCCCGCAGCAGCGGCGGCTTTAGGCCTAACGACCCTTCGCAAATGGTAAATCCGAAACCTGGAGCGATCATTTCTGGAACGATGAGCGCGTACAGCCGCGCTTCAGCAAGAACCATCGTATACGAGTGTTCAGGACGCATGCTGAGGCAACAGGACTTTCAAGAGTCCGCGAGCTCACTCTCCGCGTGCACCTACCTCTACTTTGGCGGCCCGCACGGCGTCATCTTGGCAATCCCACATAAACAATCAAAGGCCGACTCACCCACCTCTATTCTCTGCATAGCCGACGTATTTGCCGCGAAACCCAAACTTGCAGAGATCATCATGCCCAAAACCGGTTCTCGCCTGGATTTAGCTGTGCCACTGTATACATCGACCGAGAAATCTGAGCCAACCTCTATCGCCGTCTTATGGTCCGATAGCGATCAATCACCACCTGCAGGCAATATTGGTGTCTTTCCTGTTGTTTGGAGGGAAATGAGAACAGCCACCGATTGAAAAGAGCATCAGATAATTTCAAACGGTTTTCCAAATATTTAATGATAGGAAATTGGTTATAAGTGGGTAAAGTGGGGTGGGTAAAGTGGGGGACAGGGGTGGGTAAAGTGGGGGACAGACAAAATATTTGCAGTCAACAGTCAAATATCAATAACCTTTGACAATCAAATACTCAGTCCAGCGAAAGACAAATTTTAGTGAATTTTCGCTTGCTCGAATGTGATTTTAATAACACTGTCCTTCCAGACATGAGGTAGCCACGTTTGAGAGGAGAAGGTACCTATTTTGTCCACACGATTTCGAGGATCGTGGATCGACGATTTATCTTTGAAGACCACGAGAAAGAGCACTTTTGCCAACTGGTCCGGCGGGTGTCTGGCTTCACCGGGCTTGATGTGGTCACCTTTTGTGTGATGGGCAATCATATTCATCTCCTGATCGAACAGCCTGACCCAGCCACTCTGCCCGCCCTGACCAAGGCGGAATTGCTGCGCCGGGCCAGGTATCTCTACGACGCAAATACTATCCAGGATCTGGAACAGGAATTTCAACGCGCCGAAGAGGCCGACGCTCAGCCCTGGATCCAGCAGATTCTGGACCGTTATGCCAATCGCATGGGGGGAAGTGGGAAGTGGGGCCAGGCTGATTATTTCGGGACAACTGTGAATTATCTCATTTTACTGATATTCAGCGCTTCAAATCGAATAGGTAGTCTGGCCCCGTTTTTGCGTTTCCGGAAAATCTTGATCTCTCCAAAATCCCAGCTCATTTTTGATGAACGCGACACTGAAAGACAGCCAATGAAAGCATTTTTCTCCCTTTCTCCCCCTGCACCCCCTCAATCCCAACAGGAACGACGGCTCAAATAAAAGGGCTTGCAAAAGCAATTCCCTATCATTCATTATCATTAATTTCCCCACGGCCGAGATGAAAACCGTGGGCTTGGTCACCCGCACCTTCCACGACATGGTCACCAGACGCGAACTCGTCGCCGTTTACGTGCCGACGACACCAAATCCGACCTCTGGTTACCTCGAAATCGTGCCCGTGTCCGACCTGACCCTAACGAACTGGACACTCGACGAGGCGATGACATTCATCGTTTCGGGCGGGGCGATTGCACCCGATGAGATCAATTTTGATCAATCCGCAAAAATCCCGGCAGTTTTATAAAAGAATTCCTGCTCAAGTCATCATGCCAGACATATTCCAAATCCTAACTGAGGCCAAGATTCGGGAGTGGCAGAATCGACCGGATAATGCGAACTCCGCGTCACCTCCGGCTCAATTTCAACAAAATTCTTCATTCGAAAAACAACTTCTCGATGAGATTTTGACTTTAACCACATCCGCAAAAAGTGCCGATGAGGACACGTCCGAAAGGAATTTGGCTACCGCTAAAAACCTTGAACTTCAACTAATGGTAATACTCGAAAAGCAAGGGCTGAACCTTACGGCTCGAAGAATTGCTGAAGAGATCAATGAGCTTAGAAGTCCATTGGGGCAAAATGCTCAAAAAGACGTCGGCCCTAAGTAGCCAGGGAAGAAAAAACAATCTCAAGAGAAAAATCTCCGCGAGCATATCAAACCCCACCCCGCCGCACGACTTTCACGATCTCGATCGCCACCAGAGGGATGGCAGCAAGGGCCAGCAACATCATGCAATCCGAAAACGGCATGTAACTCGTTTTCAGGAAGCGACCGAAGCTAATGCTATGCTGGCTCAACACTTGCAGGCCAAAGGAAACCGCCACGACCACCAGCAAATAGATATTTGAGAAAATAGGGATTCGCCACACTGGCTTGGTCTCACTGCGAGCACCAAAAGCACGCAACAACTCTGCAAACACGAGCACCGTAAAGGCATGAGCACGGGCCACCTCCACACCTTCGTTTTTCAATACATACCAGTAAACGGCAAACGCAACACCCGAGGTCAGCAGTCCAGTGAAAATCATCGTCCGCAGGAAACCATAATTGGTGATGCTCTCGGTCGGGGCACGCGGCCCCCGATTCATTACTTCAGGATCAATGCGATCCGTGGCGAGGCACAGGGCGGGCAGGCCGTCGGTGACCAGGTTGATCCAGAGCAATTGAATGGGCATCAGCGGCGTGGGCATCCCGATGATCACGCAAACGAGCATCAGCACCATCTCCCCCACACTCCCGGCGAGCAGGTATTGCAGGGTCTTGCGGATGTTGTCGTAAATGCCGCGACCTTCTTCAACGGCGGCGACAATGGTGGCAAAGTTGTCATCGGTAATGATGATGTCCGCTGCCTGGCGGGTGACCTCGGTGCCGGATTTACCCATGGCGATGCCGATGTCGGCACCACGAATCGCAGGCGCATCGTTGACTCCATCGCCAGTCATCGCAACCACATCACCATTGGCCCTCAGGGCCCGGACGATGCTTAGTTTGTGGGCGGCGGTGACCCGCGCATACACCGCGACATCTTTTGCCTGTTGCGCCAGCGTCTCATCACTCATCGTCTCCAGTTGAGTGCCGGTGACGGCCTCAGACACTGAAACAATCCCGAGTTCCCTGGCGATGGCCGTTGCCGTTTCCGGATGATCGCCGGTGATCATGACTACGCGGATGC
The DNA here is from genome assembly GCA_041742015.1 of Verrucomicrobiales bacterium. Classification (GTDB taxonomy): domain Bacteria; phylum Verrucomicrobiota; class Verrucomicrobiia; order Verrucomicrobiales; family DEV007; genus Arctic95D-9. Next base: position 7,045 of record JBGSJM010000280.1, read on the forward strand.
CTGCGGCGATGCTCTTGGCCACCGCCTCTTTTGCCTCGGGGCGCGGTGGATCGTGCATGCCGGTGAGGCCGACAAAGACGAGGTCGCGCTCCACTCTCTCCACGGTGAGTTCATGCGGTGGCGCGTGATCAACATCGCGAAAAGCTGAGCCGAGCACACGCAGGGCTTGTTTTGCCATCGCCGTGTTTTGTGCGGAGATGATCTGTCGATCAGCATCGGTCATCGGGCGCACCCCGGCGCTTGTGTAGATCTGCGAGCAATGCTTCAGCAGCACGTCCGGCGCACCATTGACGAAGGCCCGGAGGTGGCCCTCCGGCATGGTGCGGATGGTCGTGCTGCGTTTGCGATCAGAATCAAAGGGCAGCTCGTGATGCTTTTCCAGCTTGCTTTCAATGTGCTCCCGGGACGCTCCGGCCTTGCCACCAGCCACGAGCAGGGCACCCTCCGTGGGATCACCAATGGTCTGCCACGCTCCTTTCTCCTGCACCAGGTGAGAGCTGTTGCTCGCCAGCAAGATCGTGGCGAGTTCATGCAATGGCGTAGCGTGTGCTCCATCCGCTGGCTGGTCGTCGAACAACACTTCGCCCTCGGGACCATAGCCTTCTCCCGTGACGGCGTAGGCCTTGCCATCCACATAAAAGGCACGCACTGTCATCTCACCAACGGTCAGGGTACCGGTTTTGTC
>JBGSJM010000281.1:0-8044 GCA_041742015.1 Verrucomicrobiales bacterium
AGTGGTTTTTTCCAAAGTTCGACCTCTCGAGGACCGCAAACCGACGGGTTTTCGCTCGAAATCGGGCGTTTGAGTGTGTGAAAACACGGGCGGAATGGTGCCGGAAATCGTTGAATTCAGGCCCTAAACAATATTCAAGGGCGGTCAAAAAATTGTACCCATTGGGTTATAAGCCGTTTGTAATGAGTTATTTTTACGGCATCAAATCTCTTTTCTTACTTTAAGCCTGCCTCTTTAGCCTTTTTCCTGCCGGGAAAGCTGAAATCAGAATCCTCGCTCGCACGGCGACGAAGGGCTCAGTCGAACAACTGCCGCAGCAGCAGGTTCTTGAAGACCTCGAAAGCATTATCCGCACGGTGAAGCAGAAGGGCGGCGATGGGAGCATTTTGGGCGTTCATCGCGAAATCCTGGGGACAGTGGACACCATTCGGACGGAGCTAGAAGTGACTGCACCGGAGTATATGTGGGTGCGCCAGTTCAAATTCATCGAGAAGGGCCAAGATCATGTCGTCGGGTTGTATGTGCACGCGAGCGCGGACCGTGCGGCTTTCGAGAAACTGTTTGCGGAGTTTCTCGCCGAATATCGCTTTCGGGAGGGGACGTGAAATTGGGGATGGACCAGCTATTTGCAGTCACTTATTTTGAATATCAACGTACATTGATATTCTACTTTTGACTGAGAATAACTGGTCCGTTCCCGTGGGCCATGACACTTCCCCGTGCGCTATGACGGCAAATAATCAGTGAGTGATTTCCGAGAGAATACTCGGTCTGGGACCCCCCTTGTCCCCAGACCCCCCTTGGTCCCCAGACCCACCTCTGTATCGCTGGTGCGTGGGGTGCGGCGCATGGGGGAGATTGGAACCGGGGAGACGTTTTGTCAAGAATTGTCGCATGACCCCGATTTCCCACGTGGGAAATCTTCGGTTCCCTCTGGCCATGACGTGGTAGGCGGCATCTTCGTATTCGATGCGGGGGGCTCGGGGCATGAAGGAGGGTAATGCCGGGGGAGGTGCTGCAAATTCTAAATTCTAGGACTGACCCAGGACTGACCCAGGACTGACCCAGGACTGACCCAGGACTGACCCAGGACTGACCCACTAAACTCCGGCTTTCCTCCTTTACAGTGAGCCTGCCCTGTCATTCTCTGCCTTACCAATCCAACCTTAAGAATCGATATGGCTCATCGCTAGCGATCACCATATCTTTTTCGTAGAATACGAAATTATAAGAGCCCGTCATACGGTCAATTTTTGGGAAAGTAATCGTTATACACTTGTTAGAACATCGTTGCCAATGTCCGATAATAGATTTATCTTCATGCAACTTGACATGACCGTTTTTTTCGAAAATTATCCATTTCCAGTAGCCGTCCTCATTATATTTATATAGCCACGGCTTATCAAATATTTTTTCCAGTCCTACGGTTTTACATCTATAATGGGATTTATAAGTGCCCTTCTTGAGCCAGGCCAAAAATTTATTAAGTGGCTTTTGGCAAACGACGCAATTCCTGGCCGCGACGGGTGCCATCCGGGTTGCTTCATCCTCCCGAATAATGCTTGCCACCTCAGCTGCTCTCGCCGAGCGCTGCATCGCAATATTTTTTTCGTCCTCCAGAAATTGCCGATTTTTCTCCTCGCGCTGCCGTTCTGCTCTGACTTCGAACTCACGGTTGGCATTACTTGCCGCTCCTTGTAGTGGGCGAACCGAATAGCCGCCAACCTCATCATCATTATACAGTTTTCCCTCAAGATTGGTTAGCCTTTTGAGCAGATCAGAACCAACATTTCCAAGATTTCCCACTGCTAGAATGTTACTGGCGTAGCTGCCAATATTTTCTTTTGCTATTTCGATTAGCCAATTGATCGCTGGATTGTAGCCGCGCTCCAAAAGCTCCCTGGCAATCGAATAACATGAATCATAATCGCGGTCATTTCCCGATCGTTGGATCGCATTCCGTTCAATATCAAACCGGCGAATCAATTCATCGGTAACAGCTTTCGATTTGTTGCTTTCAAGCTCATGAACCGGAATTTCTTTGATGTTTTTATCGTTTGGGTTCATTTATTGATTGATAGGAAATTGCTTTTTCAAGCCCTTTGGGTTGAGCTGTCAGTCGAGGAGGGATTGAGGGGGTGCAGGGGGAGAAAGGGATAAAAATGCTTTCATTGGCTGTCTTTCAGTGTCGCGTTCATCAAAAATGAGCTTGGATTTTGGAGAAATCAAGATTTTCCAGACTGTATTTTGTATTTTACCCGAAAAATCATGGCTTGCGGGCACGGAAGGGCCTTCGTTTGCTTGGGGGGATTGCAAATGATCCGTGGTGACCTTACCCCAGACATAACCTACGAACTAATCGATCAAGAAGACCGGGAGTTCGTCGTATGCCACGGATTTGTCAGCATCGAGCACGAGGGTGGTCTCATCATCCAGCGGCAGTTCGGGAGCCGTCCAAGTTGATCACCCTCCGTCCACCATTCCTGCGGTGGCGGGCCGATCTGATCGGACCAACTCCAGGTCAGTGGGATATCAATCGGCTCCATCGTCTCGATCCCTCAGGCTGGAGGCTGGAGACTTTAGGCTGGAGGGGCGTTCCGGCGCAGGGCTTTGATCAAACCGTTTAACACTTTGGCGGTCTCGGTGGCTTGAGACGCCAATCTTTCATGTGGCAAGTCTTCAAGAAAGCCAAGACGATGGGAAAGCCCGATTTGGTATTCCACCTCCTTTGCGGAGCCGAAAGATATTTCCCTCGGAGAGCCGGAGGCTCGGTATCGGACAGCCGGAGGCGCAGCGAGCTTTAGCGAGCAAGCCTCTGGAAATAAACGCCCCTCAAACAGCTCCGGATGGAGCGATACCACCGGTCCGTGGCGTTCACTTTCAGTAGGGAAGGTGATATCGCTCCTTCCGGAGCTGGAGGGGAACTGAGGATCCGGAGGCTTGCTTGCTGAAGCTCGCTGCGCCTCCGGCTGTCCGATACCTAGCCTCCGGCTCTGGGAAAATGATTGGGGTGTCCAGATCAAATCGGGTTAACTCAATCACCCGATAATCTTTTAATCATGAATAAATTACAGCTTAAAACAAAATGCGAAATGTTTGACCCTGTTAGGTGCGGGATCGTACCCTGTAAAATAACGCCGTCAGCGCCGGGAGTGGTGGGTGCACACACGATGACGGGTCAAAAAGCTAAAAATCGATTGTCAGCGAGGGGAATGTGACGGTTAGCGAGGGGAAACCCAGGTTGGGTTCGTGTGGGCTATTTCTCGTCAATAAACATCTTGTTTTTCGTGCATCCCCTTTTAAGCTTCAGCCATGAGTTCGGTGTTGTCGTTGCCGGAGATTGAAACGGCGGGAGTGGATTTTCACGCTTTTAATCTTGCGGTCTGGAATTGTGTTTCAGCTGATAAAGAGTTGGCCACATTGAGCTTTCGTATCGAAACTGACAAACACGGCCAGCTAATCATGTCGCCACCACCCTCTCCCTCTCACGGCAAAAAGCAGATAGACTTGGGCTGCCTCCTGAAAACCCGGAAGACGAGCGGTGAGGTGATTTCCGAGTGTCCGGTATCCACCAGCGAAGGGGTTAAAGCAGTGGACGCGGCCTGGTGCTCTGATGAAGTTTGGAAATCAGCCGAGAATAAAAATTGTTTCGAAACCTGCCCTGAACTCTGCATTGAAGTGCTTTCACCCTCAAACACGAAAAGTGAAATTGAGGAAAAAAAACGGCTCTATTTTGAGGGCGGCGCCAAAGAAGTTTGGATTTGCAGCATTGAAGGTGAACTGACATTTTTCGTTTCAGCCGAAGAGGTGATTTTAAACTCGAAATTGTTTCCGGATTTTCCGAAATCAGTTTGAAATTGAGCTTTCACGTTTCCGGGTAACTACTTTTGAGCAGGGCGGGAATGGGATGATTGGCCTAACTAACTAGAATCACACACGATCCAACAGTCATGGGTGGCAAGCCTTGCCTCAGAGGCTGGCGCGTTACTGTCGGAACGGTCGTGGGACTGGTTGCCAGCAGACATTCGAACGCTGAGATTCTCCAGCTTTATCCCTACTTTGAGGAGGACGACATCCGGGAGGCGCTGGCGTATGCCGTCTGGCGAGTGGAGGAGGTTGAGGTTTCCTTGGTTGTCCTGTGAAACGTGTCATCGACTGAAGCTTTCTCCCCAATGGGAGTCCCTGCTTGAACAGCACGGTTTCAAGGCGGTGCATTGGTCCTCCGTTAGAGTCGGCACTGCTGAATGAAAACAAGGAGATCATGCAGTGGGCGCTAGACAACAATTCTGTCGTTTTTACTCACGATTTAGATTTCGGAATAATCCTGGCTCTGACGCGAGCTGAGACACCAAGCGTCATTCAGGTGCGGACGCAGGATGTGACTCCGGCCAATCTCGCTCCCAAGGTTCTCTCGGTGTTGCAGAATCACTGCGAGGAACTGATTCGGAGAGCATTAATCACAATCGATGAAGGTAGGTCGAGAATCAGGATCTTACCCATCGAATCAAAACAAAGCGGCTAAATAAAACCTTGAATCCCATCGATTTTCGGGATGGGAATAAAACGGTCAGCGAGGGGGATGTGAATGTCAGCGAAGATAAATTGACGGTCAGCGAGGATAAATTGACTGTCAGCGAAGATAAATTGACTGTCAGCGAAGATAAATTGACTGTCAGCGTTATCTTGTGACTTGTCGCCCCGTCACAAAGTCCCGGCCACCAACACCGGATCACCATAGAGGGTATGCCCGGTTGTCTCGGTAATATCCACCTCAAACAATTCACCAGCCATCCGCTGCGGATCACCGTCAAAAATGACAATCCGGTTGGTGCGGGTGCGACCTGAAAGTGTGGCTGAGTTGTTTTTGCTGGGACCTTCGCAAAGAACCTCCTGCCGGGTTCCGACGAGGGCTTCATTTTTCCGAACGACGATGGAATTGACGAGATCCAGCAGGTCCTGGTTCCGTTCTTCTTTGATTCTTTCCGGAAGTTGACCCTCCATTTCGGCGGCGGGAGTGTCCTTTCGCTGGGAATAACGAAAGACAAATGCCTGATCAAACTGGACTTTTTCGACTGCTTTTTTGGTTTCGAGGTAGTCTTCTTCCGTTTCCCCGGGAAATCCCACAATGATATCGGTGGAAATGGCTATGTTCGGGCGCACCGCCTTCATTTTATCGCAGATTTCGATGAATTTGGCGGCTTTGTAGGGCCGGTGCATCAGTTTCAAAATCCGGTCGGAGCCCGATTGCATCGGGAAATGAACGTGATCAACCAACTTCGGCAAATAACCAAAAGCAGCAATCAAATCATCTTTGTAACCAATGGGATGGGGCGATGTGAAGCGGATTCGCTTGATGCCATCAACCTCGTGAACCGCCTCCAACAACTGGGTAAAGGGGCTTTTCCCGTCAACCTGCGGAAACTCGTGGCGACCGTAAAGATTGACGATCTGCCCCAGCAAAGTCACCTCGCGAACCCCCTGATCAACCAGACGCTTGCATTCCTCCACGATTTCCGGGATGGGGCGACCCCGCTCGGCCCCACGGGTAAAGGGCACGATGCAAAAGGTACACTTCATGTTACACCCCTGCATGATGCTCACAAACTCGCTCACTCCGTAGTCTTTATCGATGTGATCGCGAATCGTGTTTTGCGAATCTATCTCCTCCTCGATATCGATGATCGGAGTCCGCAAGTCATCCATCCGGGCCTGTTCTTTCCGGGCCATCAGCTCCACACAGTGATCGACCACCTTGTGATACTTCTGAGTTCCCGCGACCAAGTCCACATGGGGCAGCAACTGAGGCAGCTCCGCTCCGCGGCTCTGGGCCATGCACCCGAGGAAGCCATAAACCAGATTGGGGTTTTTCTTCCGGTGTTTGCCCATCTGCCCCATCATCCCGAGGGCTTTTTGCTCCGCCTGATCCCGGACCGAACAGGTATTTACGAGCACCACATCGGCTTCATCCGCTTTGGGCGTGACCGTGAATCCGCGGTCAATGAACATTTGAGCGACTTGTTCCGAGTCGCGTTCATTCATCTGACAACCGTATGTTTTGAGGTAGACCTTTGGCATTTCCCTGAGTTGAAAAGTTGTCGAACCTAAGCGGATTTTGCGATGGAAACAAGTTTGGGAGCGCGTATTTTGCGGCTCATGGCCGAAGAACCACAAAAAGACCCTCTCCCTGGGCGCGAAAATCGAGCTCCAATCATCGATATGGTCGACTTGAAAAAGAACGTCGGCGGGATTGGAGTTTTGATCGTGATCTGCGGTATTTTATGGCTTTTGTCCAGTTTTGGTCCCAAGGGAGCCAGTTGGATCAGCAACCAAACCACTGAACTTTTGGGTGTAAACCGCCAAACTGCCCCGGCTGTCAGTAAGGTCGCCGAGACTCATACTGAGGCGGCAAAAGTTATGGAAATGCCGGGCGGGACCTCGAAAATCGAAATCGCTCGCGCTCAAATTCTGGAAGCCCTCGGTGGACCGGAAAAGGTCGTGGTCAAACACGTCGCCATATCCAAAGACGAGAAATCGCTCGTGGCTGGAGTCATTTTTCTAGATGCCCCGACTCCGACCAAATTGGTTGAGATCTATTTTGATCAAGATGAGTTTGACCGCTACATTTCGGTGCCCGATTCACCCGTGCCCCAGGAAATAAAAATATGGATTCAACAATGAGCCAGGAACCCGTTGCCAGCTTTGAAGAAATAGTCGAGACCTTCGAGATCCTGGGGGATTGGGAGGAGCGCTATCGTTATTTGATTGGCCTCGGTCGCAAACTAACGCCCCTTTCTGCTGAAGAAAAATGTGAAGCCAACCTCGTGCGGGGCTGCCAGTCTCAAGTCTGGCTGATCCCAGAAATCACACCCGAGGGTCGTTTCCGCTTCCGTGGGGAGAGCGATGCCTCGATTGTGAGTGGTTTAATCGCGGTCATTTTAGCACTGAATTGGAACAAAACCGCCTCAGAAATCCTGCAAATCGATGCCCAAAAGGAGTTGGAAAAGCTCCACCTCGACAATCATCTCACCGCAAGTCGCCGCAATGGCCTCTTCGCGATGGCCCAAAAAATCGAGAACTGGGCCAAGGATTCTTTGTAGAAATAACGATTCAACAGGGTACAATCGGCCATTCAACAGGGTACAGTCAGCGAGCATTTTCGTTCAGAAGGCTGCCACCGATCCACAAAATTCTGCAAAGGAGTGATTGATCACGGAAGAATATGCTCCACCCTTCCCCATCATGAGCCATTCGATCTTTATCAGCTACAGCAGAAGCGATTTTGCATCCATGCAGGAGATTTCCAGCCTGCTGGAACGGGAAGGCATGACTGTTTGGACTGATGAAGGCATCGAACCAGGCACGCCGCAGTGGAAACAGACGATTTCGGAGGCCATCCAACAATCCGAAAATGTGATTGTGCTTTTTTCGCCCGATTCTGCCAAGTCCACCTGGGTGAACCGGGAAATCGATTTTGCTGAACTCCATAACAAAAAAATCTTTCCTTTCCTCCTCAGGGGTGACCGAAAGGATGCCATTCCCTTTGGCTTTACCACCTATCAATATATCGACGCCCGCGGAGAGCACTCCGCCCGGGAAGCGGCAGTTCACAAACTGCTCGGCTGTATTCGGGAGAATGAAAAATCCGAAAAAGCCCCCAATGATCCTGGCTGCAATCCTGGCCAGCCGGAAGAGACCGCCGCCGACATACCAGAGACTTTGTGGCGGTGGATAGATGCTGATGGATGCAGTTTCACAATCCCTGAATCCTGGACGGTCAACCCGGTCAACGAGGAGACGTGGCGACGGGCTCAGTTATTGTTGATGGGTGGGGATAGTTATTTCTATCGCTGGATTCAGGATGAAGACCTGTTTCTCTATAAAGCAACCGGGATTCCCGGTGCCAAAATGGCTCCCAGATTTGTGTTTAGTGATATTTCCGGCCTCACCCCCCTGGTCGGATTTGTGGCAGTGCAGTCCTACCCGTTTCCCATTCCCTCATGGGGGGCGCCTCTGGGATTTAAACTGCTTTCGGGTCGTTTCGACA
>JBGSJM010000282.1:0-27525 GCA_041742015.1 Verrucomicrobiales bacterium
ACAGAACCCAAGCAATTAAAATATGCTCAGGACCTCGAGTTAACCCAGCGCGCCCTCGCCGGGGACAAGGATGCGGTGACGGAGTTTCATCAAGAGTATCTCTCAACTCTCGAAAGGGTTTTAATGTCTCGGGGAGTGGAAAAAGTCGCAGCTTCTGATCTGGTTGCAGATGTCATGGCGGAATGCTTTGGAGCAGGAAAAAACGGAGCCACCACTCCCTTGTTGACCAAATTTGAAGGGCGCAGCTCCCTTTCCACCTGGCTAATACGCATTACCTGGAACCGCTGGCTGGATTTGAAGCGACGCGATAAATTTCGGGGTGACCTTCCTGAATACGACGATGATGAAGCGCGTGGCATCGATAAATTTGATCGGGTCGCCAATCCGGAAAACGAAAGCATCATCGATTCTGACCTTGGGGAGTTAATGAGCCGAGCGATCAAGACTGCCTTTGCCAGTTTGGATCCGGACACGCTGCTAATGCTGAAACTCTCCTATCTTCACGGCATCAGCCAAACCATCCTTGCGAAAATGTGGAGGGTTGATCAAACGAGAATCAGCCGTACTCTTACCCAGGCACGGGAGCAAATCGCATTGGTAACCATGCGTGAAATAAAGGCCGGCGATCCCAATATTCAAATTGAATGGGACGATTTTAAGCGGCTCTGTGCTGCGGGAATCGAGTTATAAACTCGCCCAGTTTGCAATTACCTAGAATCGCCGTAACACGGATTATGTCACAGATTCTTGTAGCGATGTCGGGCGGGGTCGACAGCAGTGTGGCTGCGGCGCTTTTGTTGGAGCAAGGCCATGAAATCGTTGGTGCCTACATGAAAAACTGGACCAACGAAGAAGGGCTGCCCGGGGATTGCCCCTGGGAACAGGACATCATCGATACCCGAGCGGTTTGTGATCATCTTGGAATTGAATTTCGGATCCTGTCGCTAGAGGAAGAGTATCGGGACCGGGTGGTTGACTACCTCCTCAATGGATACCGAAATGGATTAACCCCAAATCCCGATGTGATGTGCAACCGGGAGATGAAATTTGGGATCTTCCTCGATTTCGCCAGGGCTCAGGGATTTGATCAAATCGCCACGGGTCACTACGCCCAGATCCGCCGGAACGAGGACGGGACTAGCGATATTCTGCGGGGTGTTGACGGCAAAGATCAGACTTATTTCCTGGCAATGTTGGAACAACACCAAATTCAGCCAGCACTTTTTCCCATCGGCCACCTCCCAAAGCCACAGGTGAGAAAGGAAGCAGAACGCTTCGCTTTACCTGTCGCTAAGAAAAAGGACAGTCAGGGGATTTGTTTTATCGGAGATATCAGGATGTCGGATTTTCTTGCCCACTATATCGATAATGTGCCCGGCCCCATCGTGACTTTGAACGGCTCGATAGTGGGTGAACACCAGGGCCTGCACCTCCACACGCTGGGACAACGTAAGGGGCTGGGGGTGGCTTCGAACACTCACGGTAAAGCCTATGTGGTCGTCGCGAAGCGGGCTGATAAAAACGAATTGGTTGTTGCCTTGGAAGAATCTGACACACCTTATTTGTGGGCCAAAAAATGTCGGGTCGGCAGTCTGTCGATCACCAACCGCCCCCTTTCCCAATGCGGGTCCATCGCAGCCCAGCCACGCTACCGCCACCCTGCGGTTCTTGTGGAAATGAACCCTGACGAATCATCGGTGATCCTTGAGTTTTACGAACCGCAACGGGCTCTAACTCCTGGACAGATTTGCGCTTTTTATGAAAACGACATACTCCTGGGAGGTGGCGTTTTCGAAGAAATCATTCACGAGAGATAGTTTTTTTAGGGCCACTACTCATCGCCAAAGAGAACTGAGGCCCCGCCTATAGCGCTTGATCCCCTGACAATTTGCTGGCTGAGTTTAACAGTCTTAATGCCACCAATATTCAGCAAACTTGAAGCATGAATGGTTTTGACCCCTCTAGCCACCAGACGATCCCCAAGACGCTGGGCAATTCTGGGAATATTTGAGCCTCCCCCGGTTAATACGACTTCGTCAACTTTCACCACAGAAAACCGGTTCAGGAATGCATCGATTTCATTGGCGATTCGATTGCCCAACCCGTTGATGCACTTCTCGATCACCAAATGGTCCGATCCTTCACCCAAGGTCAGGTTATTGATACTCCATGAGCGATTTTCGGAGTAAACGGTGCGACGAAACGCTTCGCGATCAGTTGCGGAGAGCTTCTCAATCAGCGCCGTCTTTTCGGGCGACTTTAATTCGGAGGTAAATCCATGTTTAACCAGATTATCAAGTAGATCGATGCCATAGGGAACTGAATGTGCTTCGCTCGGAGGAAGGCCGCCACCTTCTCCACCATCAATGGTGATCATTGCAAAGTCAGTGGTATATGCCCCTATATCTATCAGGAGCATGGTAAACCCATGTGAGTTTTCATTAGCGGATGCATAATCGAGATAATTGATCATTCCACTTCCCGAAAAAATTTCAAAAACATCCGGCGAAACCGTGCCGGTTTCGTCCTTTACCATTTTATTTCTTCCCTGGCTCAAGGCACCCGCGATGTTTGTCATTGGCTCCGGCTCACAAAAGACAAATGGTGATTCCCACCCGGCTTCGAGAAGGATTTCCTGCATCTGATAGCTGTATAATGCGTCATCGGAAAAATCGGGAATGCTGATTCGTAGTACAGGGTCTTTGCAGGAGGTAAAATCCATCAATCCGGGAAGCATCACATTTAGGAGCCACTCAAAATACTTCACCGCCAGTTTCTTGATCGGCGGCCATTCTCCCCCACCTTCTAGATTGTAATAAAAAAGCCTGCCGATTGAAGACTCGGGATCAAGGACTTTACAAGAGGGAGCAAATAAGATGGGCTTCCAATTTCGAAACACATGAATGCCGGGCCCAGACTGAACATCAGCAGCGTCGCCGCCAAAAATCCAACGGTCATCAGCCTCCCGCCAAGCCGCGATCGTAGGGATGCAAACATGATCTTCGTCAAGCCGCAGCTTTTCATGGCTGAGGAGTTTCGCCGTGCTGTCAGGCTCTTTTCGAAAAGCAATTTTTGTGTAGGCGGCACCAAAATCGATGCTGATTGCAGGTCTCATAGCGGGCTACTATACACTAAAAATTAGATCAGTTTAACAATCGCTTTTTCCAAAAGAAATTCACCCACTCCATCATGCACAAGCCAACCACATTCCACAATCTCGACTCTATCTCCCGGAAAAGCGGAACCCTCACACCGGTGGAGCCCCCCATCCATAACCAGTTTTTCCTTGGGGGCCCCGATTTGCTTAATGCCGGAATTTCTTAGTGCATTGGCAATACTCGTTCTTGCTTCTGGATTAGGAGCGAACTTCCAAGCGATGACCAGTTCGTGTGCCATACGGCGTTTGAAGTCGGCAATTCCACGATTAGCCTCTTGATTGTCATTCCCTTCGGGTTGTTTGGTTTTGAAAAACGAAGCAGGTATCAGGTTTTGGATTTCGGCGATTTGATGGGAGCAGTACTCAGAAATCTTTGGGAAATCGCTTTCCCAATTTTTGGCGATGGACAAAGCAACCCATCTTTCAAGAAGCGCCCTTCGGTAAAGTTCTGAAGATGATTTGATGAGTGACGCTCTGGAATCAGCATTGGTTGATTCAATCAGGCGTTCCAATCCTCCCGAGGCCAGTCTGACTTGAAGAGTGAGGTTCATTGAACTGCGGCGCTCCTCTGTCCAAAGACAAGGGGTGACACCAAATCCATAATTCGCCGCTTTGAGATATCGTCCCTTCTTCTCCGCAAACAACCCGTCCTGATCATTTTTACCATGATAAAGCTTCACCGGGCCACTGGCCAGAACCGCCTTATTCAGCGCATGAATAATTAACACTTCAATATCTGGGTCCAGTTCGCTTAACATGGAAGACAATAGACAATATTTGATTCCGATTCGGATAACAGAATGATGTATTACTACTGATAGCGACCTGCTTCTTAGAAAGATTCGGTGATCAATTGGATGTAGCGAGACCCCTCTGGACTAAGACTTGCGGTGCTGCCCGAACCAGCCAGCCGCCCCATCGTCATAAAGGAATGGTTTGTGTTGACGGTTTTGACCCAGGAGACGACCGGATACTTAAGTTCATTGGTGTCGGGAGAAATAGCCAGAGGGACACCGGTTTGCGCAAAAGTGATTTCCCAGCTCCGAGTACCTTTAGCTTTCTGCATGTTCCGGCCCAGCCACGGATAACGAGCCAAAATTCCTGGCACATTCCCACCCGGTGCCTTGACTTTAAAATAGGGTTCTTCAGCATTCAAGAACTCACGAATCGTGAGCCCAGGATCTTTGCGGTGATCGAGGAACAGTCGTGCCACATCCATACCGGTAAGGTTAAATCCATTATAAATACCATGGTGATTCGGCGACGTGAAGTGCTTACCATACCAGGTTTTAAAGCGATCACTCAAAAGGAAATTCAATTCTACGTGCACGTGGGCGCGTTCAAGATCTATTCCGGTCCCTGTAAACCCAAGACGCCCTAGAACGTGCCCGGACACTATTTTCTCTCCTGCAATTACCGAAGACGAGGCGAGGTGCGCGTAAAGTGAGTAAAATGCGCCCTCAGGCCAATCATGCCGAACCACGACATATTTGCCATAACTGCTCGCAGAAGAGATCAAATTCACGTAAACGACGGTTCCGTCCGAAATGGATCGAACATCATCCAGGGGAATGCCGTTTTTATCCCGCCGCACCGGCCGAACATCCATGCCCTCATGCAGCCTCTTAAAAACAATTCCGATCTGGGTTCTAACCTGATCCCTAACAAAGCCATATTGCCCTCCCTCCCAGGGCTTTGAACTGACACCCTCAAAATTCCTGGTCGTGTACATATAGAATTTGGAAGGATCACCAAAAATCTCCCGATTGTCCGTTGGCAGAATCAATCGAAACCCTACAGACTCAGAGGAATATACTTTCTCTTCTATCCTTGCAGAGGGTACGGCACGCGACGCTGGGACCTGCAATGCAGTTAAATACCATAGAAGAAAGAAACTAAGACCCGAAACAGACAGAAGCCATTTTATGGTCGAAAGGTGAATAAACGAATCCTTCATCAAAACGGGAACGGATAAAAAGCAAATATTAACATGTGGCCTAATTCGATGCAACGCGAACAAACGAATACAAAGGCTTACTGTGGATTAACGAAGGGATTCGATGGAGAATCCACCGGTTCTGTTTTCTTCTTCGGGGGATTCCCGAAAATTTTGAACTGTTTTTTGCCGCCCCCCTCCTGGGAACCGGGCGCACTAGGCAACTCAAAGGTAGGAGTTGACTGTCCTTGAAGAGTGTCAACATGAGGAATCACAGCATTAATCGCTTTCAAATGATCTTGAGAAAGCCCTGACCAAATAACGACTACTCCATCGTTAACTGGCTGATCAATGACCAAAGCCTGCAGGGGGGCATCTAAAACCCGGGTGCCTAAAAGCTTCCCCTGATTTTCCACGGAAATGCCAGACAGTTCCTCCGCTTTTCCATCTTTAAGGCGGAAAGCTGCCCCAAAAGACTGTCCATCTTGGGCAATAAATGGGTAAAACCACCAGATATCCTTTTCGCTGAAAGCTGGCATCTTCCGGAAAAAATACTGCCGATATTCAGACCCCAGCTTCACCGGGGTGACAAATTTTTCTGTCTCTGCTTCTTCACCTTCCAAATGGAACGTCACCAAAAAGCCCTTTGTCTTGTTCCCCGCCCCGATCGAGACCAAGCCAATAAAGAGGAAAAATGTCACCACAACCCATTGTCTCATATCGTAAAAGTAAAGCGGAAATCTTCCCGTTAGCAAGAGGCAAACCGAACACTCTGGAAAACGCTTCGAAACCACACAAAATTTGCTTTTTTGTTTGTGGGAACGCCACTAATTCGATAATCTATCAGGAAGTGATATTACAGAGTCACAACCGAGCCAAAACAAAATTTACTGACAAAAACGAAGATGTCTGAGCCACAAAATCCAGAGACCCCAAAGTTCAAAGACGAACTGCCAGAATCAGAACTGCCAGATAAACTTGCCAAACTTTACAACAAGGCCGAGAGCGCCTATGAACTACGCAATTGGGGCTATGCCGTAAGTCTTCTGCAAGCCGTTCTGGCTCAGGAACCAGGCTTTCTGAAAGGCCGGAAAATGCTAAGGGCAGCAGCCATTAAGGAAACAGAGGGTAAAAAAACACTTAAACTTGGGGGAGATTCGATCAAAGTTGCCAAACTGCAGAGCCAACTCAAAAAGGATCCCATCGGTGTTCTAATCGGTCTAGAAAAGGAAGTACTGGCATCGGATCCCTATAATCCACAAGGAAATGAATTGCTCTATGAAGCAGCAGTCCTTGCCGGGTTGCCCATGACCGCTGGAAGCGCCTTGGAGACCGTGATTCAGGGGCACCCTGAAAATACCAAATTTTTCCATAAACTCGGTGACTTTTATATGGAAAATGGAGCCTTCGATAAGGCCGCTCAAATTTTTAACCAAATTGTCCAGAAGGATCGCACCGACCTCCAGGCATCAAAAAAATACAAAGACGCAACTGCTCGTGGGTCCATTGCTTCGCAAAAATGGGATTCGGAAGGTGACTGGAGAGATCTCCTGAAGGATAAGGACGCATCTTCCAACCTGCAGAAACAGGATCGCGCCGGGATGACCCCTGAAATGCTCCAGGACCAGGCTACCCGCTTGACTGCCATATACCAAACGGATCCCAACAATATCGAAATCGTTAAACAACTAGCTGACACCTACGAAAAACTGGAAGATTTTGCCACGGCCTCAAGCTTCTACGAGTGGGCCTTTCACCTGAGCGCCAATGACCCTACATTGGAAAGGAAAGTCTCCGAAATGAAGGAAAAAGTTGGTCGCAACCAATTGCGTGATCTGGAAGCTTTTGTTACCGAAAACCCACATCATCCGGACGTCGAGCAATACAAAGCACAACTGGCTGAATTGAAGAAGGTTCAGCTAGATGGATTGATCCAAGAATCCGAAGCCAGGGTGGCTCGGAATCCGACTGATACGGAACTGCGCTTTGAACTTGGCGATAGGCTTTTCCAAGGTGGCCGCTTCCGGGAAGCCATCCAACACCTTCAGCAAGCCAAAATGAGCCCCAATTTGCGACTAAAGGTGATGACAATGCTCGGAAAGTGCTACGAAAAAATGAATATGACCGACCTAGCGGCAAAGCAATTCGAGGAGGCCATTTCCGAACTAAAATCCATGGATGACACCAAAAAAGATGCTCTCTACAACCTAGCGCTTCTTTACCTTAAAATGGGCAGCAAAGACAAATATCTCGCCAATCTCAAAGAGATTTACTCGGTGGATTATCACTATCGGGACGTGGCAGAACGGGTCGAGTCCTCTTACGGAGATTCTTGATAGATTGCTTCAAAAAGGATAGTAGAATTAGCTGCCATCTTCTTTAACCTAGATGTTTGGCTCTCTCGATAGCCCTCAGCATACCTTTTGCTTTATTGACCGTTTCTTCGTACTCATTTTCTGGTACCGAATCCGCTACCACTCCAGCGCCTGCTTGGACATAGGCGCGTCCACCCTTCAGCACAACTGTCCGAAGAGCGATACAACTATCATGATTTCCATCAAATCCAAAATACCCTACTGCACCCGAGTATGCTCCGCGCTTTGATTTCTCCAATTCGTTAATGATCTGCATGGCCCGAACCTTCGGACTGCCGCTAACGGTTCCGGCAGGGAAGGTGGCCCGCATCACATCATAAGCCGTTTGATCACAACGAAGTTTTCCAAAAACATTCGAAACAATGTGCATCACATGGCTGTATTTTTCCACGATATAGCGTTCGCTGACATCAACCGATCCATAGTCAGAAACACGCCCAACATCATTTCGAGCCAGATCTACCAACATCAAATGCTCCGCCCTTTCTTTGGGATCATTCAAAAGCTCACTGGCAAGCGAACTATCCTCCTCTTCGGTTTGCCCTCTCCAACGGGTGCCGGCGATTGGTCGGATTTTAATCCTACCGTTAATCGCCTGGACATGAACCTCTGGTGAGCTTCCCACAAGGGCAAATTCATCCCCCCACTGCAAACAAAACATGTAGGGTGAGGGATTTACATGGCGCAGGGCCCGATAAAGATCAATCGGCCGCCCTTGGAAATCAGCCTCGAAACGCTGAGATGGCACTACCTGAAATATATCGCCCGCCAGAATGTACTCCTTGGCTAACTTGACCATTTCCAAATATTCTTCCCGAGTAGTGTTGCTTTTGATTTTGATATCCCCCTGCTCTGCCATTAGCGAAAAGGAGGGAAAACCCATCGGACGGGAGAGTCGTTCGACAATACCATCGACCTTAGTTCTCGCAGCAGCAAATGCGACCTCCAGATCATCGTAATCATCCGTACAGATATTGGCGACCACTTGAATCTTCCGAAAGCGGTGATCAAAAATCACCAGAGTTTCGGTGATCATAAAAGCCATTTCCGGCAATCCTATTTGGTCAGCAGGTGCTTTAGGGATTGAATTTTCAAAAAATCGAACCATATCATAGCTTAGAAAGCCAACTGCCCCACCCGAAAACACAGGCAACCCGTCGATTTTAACCGGGCGATATTCTTTCATTATCCCCTCCAGTTCACAGAGTGGATCTCCACTCTTTTTAGATAGTTGATAAGTGGAAAACTCCTCTTCACCAGCTCTCCGTACTGATATCTTTCGCCCGCTGGAACGTATCTCCAGACGCGGATCAGCCCCCAAAAAAGAGAACCTTCCAATCTCATCACTCCTTTCTGCTGACTCTAGCAAAAAACAGGGGCGCTCATTCTTCGCATTGAGTTTATGAAAAGCTGAAACCGGGGTTTCATAATAAGCAGCCAACTCGGTCCATACAGGAATTAGATTACCAGTTTGGGAAAGTGCTTTAAATTCTTCTAGAGATGGCTTAAGCGTTGTCAAGATTCAATAAATCGTTTGTTTTAATCGGCCTTTCGAACTTACACACACAACCCCGACTTAGCCAAGAAATCCCAAAACAAAAAATCCATCTGGTGATAATTTCACCGACGGATTTAAAGAAAAAATGCGGAATCGCACTTTCAGCTGATAAATGATTCCAACTTATCAAGGAGCACACTCACTTTTGGCTCCAGAACTGCCTTAACACCAGGGATTGCGTACGCCTTTTCCAACAAGTCTGAAAACTGGGGAGCAAAGCCCCGCACCGTGTTGACTAACTGGTTTTTCGCAGGATCAGGTAACCCATTTGCAACCTTTTGAAAATCACTGATTCTAGACACCAATTCATCAATCTTGGTAAGAGCTGAATTGGCGGATGGAACATCGGAAATTCCCTCGAAAGTCGATCTAACATCCGAGATTATCCCGTTTAGAGATGAAACTGGATTTCCTGAACTAACGTTACCTACAACCGCTCCTCCGCCTGAAAGTTTTGGCCAACCGAATTTCCAAACCGCAAAACCGATCAAGCCGACAATCAAAAGTGGAACCAACATTTTCATCCCACTTCCACCGCTGGACTTTGCGGCAAAGGACTTCTTCGCCACCACTGGTGCCTCCTTTTGAGCCACACTCGCAGCTCCTTTTAACTTCGATGACGCCGCATCCGCTACATCATTCAAATCGAGTCCGTCTATTCCAAGTAAACTCCCTACGCCGGGGGGCAGCACTCCCTTTAAAGAATCTTTCTGGCTGAGGAGAAGCTTGGCAAAACCAGCAGCATCCAGCCCCATCATCTTCTTTTGTTTGCCCAACAAGCTAAACAGAATTGGGGTCATCATGCCCAAGAGCGCCCCTGATTTTTCCTTATCAAGGCCACTCACACTCCCGATGAGATCAACGATCCCTCCAGCTTTCTCACCCAGAAGACCACTCATCAGTCCTTTACCCATCTCTAGAAGCCGAACACTCCCGCCCTCTGCTCCTCCCAAAATAGCACCAATTTTGTCAAGGATCGTTCCATCAGCCTGATCCAGAACCATTCCCAACTGACTGGCCCCTTGATCAGTTGACGCCTTTCCGATAAAGCCGGCCAAGAGCGTAGGGAGCGCAAGATCGATCGCTTTCTTCGCAAAAGCCTCGTCCACTCCGATCAATTCTGCAATTCGGCCAGAAACTTGATCGCTGATTGCACCCTGAATGAGTTTAAGTAAGTTAACAGTCATTTTAAACAGTATTAAGTAGTATTATTCAGAACAGTTAAGATATTGAAGAGCGCCCGAACAATGTCAAGCTATACTAGCCCCAGCTCAATCTGTTTATACGTTAGAACGTCATTTCCATTTGAACCAAATCGGTATCCATAATTGGAGAACACACTTCTTCTTCAGCAAACCGAGTCCTTTCAATTACATCGAGAGGTTGTTTCTCTCTTCGTATTAGCGAATTTCTCTGAACCTTTGGAGTGATTTTTACCTCCAGCAAAGCAGCCCCTACAGATTCGGCCTTTTCCAACTCAGCCTTCACGGCAGCCACCGCAGCAGCAATTTCAGAATCCAATTCGCCGGGGATCACACTCCGTATCTCAGCACCCTTTACAGCAGGATAGAGCAGAGTCGGCTTTTGCCTTTGAGCACATTCTACTTCGACATCCTCCAATCCCAATTCCTTGAGAGCTTCGCGGGCGAACCTAAGGGCCATCTCGGCGGTATTACAATCCGAACTGAGATGCCCCAAAATCACCCGATTCAATTCGCTCGTGGCAATCTCCTTTAACAACTCTGCGGTTTGTTTATTGCTCAAATGGCCATGCCGATTACTGATCCTTTGTTTCAAGGACCAAGGGCGTTTCTCGTCATTTTGCAACATCACATCATCATAATTCGATTCCACAAAAAGAGAATCAACCCCCTTTAATCTCTCCACAATGAGTCGGGTGACATGCCCGACATCACTGAGAATTCCTACAGAACCAGCAGGACTCTTGAACACAAAACCCACCGGATCAACGGCATCGTGAGGTACATTAAAACTGTCTATCTCAAAGTCACCAATTACGAAACTACAACCCGCCTCAAACTTCCTCCAACATATTGAAGCACTTTTGATCCGATCCTGTTGCACTATATGACTGGTGTGAACGGTTGCATAAACAGGAATCGAACGTTTTCGGCAAAAAACCTCCAATCCTTGAACATGATCACCATGCTCATGTGTCAATACGACCGCAGTAAGAGAATCCGGATGAACTCCGATTTTATTGAGCCTTGACTCTAATTGTCGCGCAGATAAGCCCGCATCAACCAGCACCCGGGTTGATCCATAACAAACTACCGCACTATTTCCTGAACTCCCACTCCCCAGAACCGCGAACTCGATCATGGCACAATTTAGGGAACCTTATCATTCTAACAATAGAAAAGTTAGAAAAAAATTAAGATTTACCTTAATTAACTACCACCCCACCGAATCACACCTGAGACAACCCTCCACCAACCTTTTAAATTAAGAACTCATACCAAAACAATCAACATCCAAAAAAAAGGTTGCTCTTTTGCCAAAACTTTATTAAGAATAGTTAATCACTAAGAAATCAAAATGATTACTGGATATTTGGCAATTCTCACCACACTCACAATTTTAGGAGCGGTATCGTATTTTTCTAGCTTTGGTTAATTAATTAGATAAAAGCCCGGCTACGTAAGCGCAAAAAAAATAAGCACCATGATG
The DNA here is from genome assembly GCA_041742015.1 of Verrucomicrobiales bacterium. Classification (GTDB taxonomy): domain Bacteria; phylum Verrucomicrobiota; class Verrucomicrobiia; order Verrucomicrobiales; family DEV007; genus Arctic95D-9. The sequence goes on from JBGSJM010000282.1 coordinate 11,718, forward strand.
TCTAACGCAACCTTTGAATCACAGGCAAGGCCACAGAATCGAGCAACAACCCCAACCAGCGGTATTGTAAAGTGGGTCGCGCCAACCGCCCAAGAGGAAAAGGAGTATGAAAATTACATCCCGCGAGTAAGGAACAAAAGTGAATATTTTGATGATCTTCAAAGAGCAGTGGCTGGGTTGACCGCTCTTTTAAGGTCGGAGATGAGCGTAAGCGAAATTTTGAAACAAGCTGAAATGGAAGTCAAAAAAATTGAAGCAGAGTCCTACGACGTCGTTAAGGAGTTTCTTGGCGAAGAAGTCACCAATCGAATGAAACGCATAAACAACGATCTAGATGAATTGGCATCACTGGTTTCGGGGATAGAAGCAAGCTTGGCGGGATTCTCACCCTTAATCGAAACCGAAGAAAATCTAGTTCGAAAAACTGTTCGAAGCGCAGCTTAACCACTAAGCAGCAGAACTTAAGAGAAAAAAGTGAGCAACTAAAAATTCGTGACCAAAAATTGTCTCTTTCCTCATCATAAACAAGGCCAAGGCCAATAGTTGATTATTGCAAAATTATAGGCCACGTCAGAGGGATTTTGTGCGCCAGCAATCTTGGCTAAGCTTTTCTCTGATAAGCCAAAAACGGCAGTGTTAAACTTTTACTGTCCTATCACAGCGCGGCGACAACTAACTAGGGTCATTAGATCATTCAGTAGCTTCTTAGTTATTCCGCACCATCTACTACTGCGGAGTTATCCCAGAAGCATTACTAAGATAGTTCGAATGCAAGCTTTAGCATTAACTCAGGCGCATTATCGACAATGTTTGACTCGACTTGGCCTCCCACCTCAAAAGCCGAAAGAGTGAAAACCGACAAATGGGACCTAGAACGGTCCTAAATGCTGCCCAAATCCCAAAAGAGCATACCAAAGCGGTCTAGGTATGAGATTGGCGCTGTCCTGATTTGGACAAAGCCAAAGGTTCTCCACCTCACCAAGTACGCCCCCTTACATAACCCACTGTGGAAAGTTCACCGATTTGCGGTGGGAACTCTTCGAAGCCAACATTATTGATCATTGGTAGAAAATTGATGGAAGCATACGGTGGCCGGAAGCTATCCTTATAGAGAGGTTTGTGAAAATTAACTACTTCATAAATTCCATACTTGAGGCGGGCTCCAGCCCTTTGGAGGCCCTGAAAAAAACCAGCGGTCCAAATCCCTGTGACCTGTTCAGTATGCAATTCACCCCAACGATGCATTGTCATGGGGATCTCGGTCCAACCATAAACTATATTGGAAACTCCCCGTCCCAATTTTCGCATTTTTGTGTACTTCATTTTTGGAGGTTCATGGATATCTCCGAGACAAAATGATGTCAATGCGATGAAAGAAAAAATTAATGCCAGCTTTTTCATGTTTCTAGTCGAGAGTAGCGAGCGCAGCCAAAGTTGGCAACTAAAAAATAAAATTTTCTCTTTCAAGATGGCAGGTTCAATTTACTTTACAAGAATGCACTCAGATCTCGAAAAACTGGTATCCAGGGACAAAATTGACAAGGATACTGGAGAAAAATTAAGTTTAATGCCTCCAGGCTCTTTCTGTCTTCATTCAAGTTGGGGGGCAGGCAAGGTGACGGAGTTTGACCGACTCAACCTCAAAGTAATAGTGGATTTTGAGGACAAGCCCGCTCACTCACTGGGCATGAAATTTGCCGCAAAATCGCTAGTTCCAGTAGCCGAAAATTCCTTCATCGCCAGACGTCACTCTCATCTTGATGAACTCAAGGCTCTTTCCAAGGAAGACCCAGTGGCTTTGGTGAAGTCCATTTTAGAGGAAAACAAAGACCGCCTCATGCTGGATGATTTGGAAACACTGCTGAAAGGCCGCGTTATTGCCGAAGGAAAGTACAAAGGCTGGTGGGACGGGACAAAAAAGAAACTCCGGGAAGATCGGCAGTTTGTGGTCCCATCAAAACGCACCGAACCACTCGAATTGCGCAAGGAGGGGACAGACCCATGCCGGGCACTCATTGACGAATATGAGCAGTCCAGAGATCTCAAAGCCAAAGTAAAGGCGGTAGAGAACCTCATCAAAGATGTGAATCTTTTTGAAGATGGAGCCTCCAAACTGAAATCAGTTGCTGAGACCATAGGTGAAGATGGGCGTAAAGGGGTAAAACTCAATTTCGTTCCAGCAGTTGAACTCATTTTGGCACGGGATGAACTCATTTCCAAAGTTAAAGACCTTACAGCAGAAGACCACTGGGTCCAGATGCATCAAATTTTGGAAGCTCAGGAAGATGAAAAGATTGCAGAGCTACTCGAAAACGTGTCGCTTCACAAAGCCCGTCTAATCCTTAAAGGATTTCCACTTGCGTTTGGCGGGGACCAGTGGGTAGGCAGGATGCTTGGAATCATCAAACACACCAATCTTCGGACGATAACTGAAATCGCCAATCATATTATTGGGGAAGAACAAAGTGATGCGGTGATTGATTACTTCGAAAATGGTCTTAACCAGCGCGTCCTCACATCAGACGCCCTTGCCTGGATTTGTAAAGAGAGAGGCCGCTACTCCGAGGTTATTTTTGATCCCTCATTGAGCCTATCGGTAATGAGTTCTCTGGAAACCGACCAGCTAAAGGAAGAAGGCGCGGTTCGTGCTGCTAACCGGCTTCGCGACTTAGTTTGCGATGATCGCGACCTGATTTCCGATTTGATCAAAGACGCCGACATCAATACGATTCGAAATTTCGCGAGTCGGCTGGTTTCATCCGCATCCTTTGATGAGTTGACACGAAAATCCCTGATGGCCAGAGTTTTAAAACTCCGTCCGGAAGTTCAGGATCTCGTCGCCGGTCGCGAGGTAGAAGAAGAGGTCATGTTTGTCTCAGAAGATAGCCTGCAGTCCCGCAAAGCAGCTTATGAAAAGTTGATCCGAGAGGAAATTCCGCAAAACCGCGAAGACATTAAAATCGCACGTTCTTATGGAGATCTTCGCGAAAACTTCGAATACAAGTCTGCCAAGGAATACCAACGTATCCTAATGAAACGAAAGGCTGACTGGGAGAGAGATTTACGCCTCGCCACTCCAATTGATTTCAGTTCTCCTGATACGTCGTCTGTCGGCATTGGCACAACCGTTGTCCTGACGCCGGAAAACGGGGGCGAATCTTTGATTTATTCGATATTGGGAGCCTGGGATTCGGATCCAGACAAGGGAATCATCGCTTACCTCTCAGAGCGGGGTAATATTCTGCTCAATAAAAAGGTGGGGGACGATGTGGCTCTTCCTGATCCAAACGGAGGCAATCTCCATTTCACCATCAAATCGATCGAGGTTTGCAAAAGAGAAGATACCAAAGCTGATGTCAAAGAAAGCGAATACCTTAGGTTGACTCGCCAATACGATCCAAATGTCGATGCCAGCGTCGTCGCCAAGATCGAAAAATATCTCGGCCCCTCTCTCTTAAGCCGCGACGCCCGATACATCGCCGCCACTGACGAAAGAGAGTTGGAGACAGTGGTCAATGGTTTCATGAAAAACAAACTCGACATTGAAGATAAGATTGTCGCCATGGAAAAAGTAAAAGCCGTGTGCGAAATGATGAAAGAAACCCGGATGAAAAACCGCGTCACCTTCTATTATTTGCTCGCGCAGAATGAAGGAAAGCTCGACGAGTTTTAAAGTGACACATTAATCAACAAATCAATTATGAGGATCAATTGTGCGCGATTGATCCTTATTTTTTGCCCAGATCTTGTCCCAACTTAATATGAAAATTTCCCGGATCTCCGTTTATCAAGTCGACCTCCCATTAAAAGAAGGATCCTATCATTGGTCGGGAGGAAAAAGCGTCTCCGTTTTTGACAGCACGATTGTGGGAATCGAGACTGATGAAGGAATTACCGGATGGGGAGAGGTCTGTCCACTTGGACCGTTCTACCTTCCCGCATATGGACAGGGAGCCCGCGCCGGAATCCACGAATTGGGAGATGCTCTTATCGGAACCTCCCCCATCGAACTAACGAAACTAAATCAAAATATGGACATTGCCCTAAAGGGCCACCCATATGTCAAGTCAGCGATCGACATAGCCTGCTGGGATATACTCGGGAAAAAAGCGGGCCTTCCTTGTTGTGAACTGATGGGTGGACGCTTTGGTTCTGATTTTGCGCTTTATCGCGCCATTTCCCAAGATAGTCCGACAGAGATGGCCAAGAAAGTCGCCAACTACCGGGAGGAAGGTTATCGCCGTTTCCAATTGAAAGTCGGAGGGGCGGATGTGGATCTCGATATTGCAAGAATTCGTGCCGTTGCCGCCGAATTGCAATCTGGTAACATTCTTGTGGCTGATGCCAATACAGGGTGGCTTCAGCACGAAGCCATTCGAGTCTGTCGTGGAGTCAAAGACCTGGATGTCTACATCGAACAGCCCTGCGCCACTTATGCCGAGTGCCGGGCGGTGCGGGATCACTGGGATGGTCCCATGGTGCTGGATGAATTGATCGATGGCCTTGCTCCGCTGATCCGCGGGCACAACGACAGGGCCATGGACGTGATTAACATCAAAATCAGTAAATTTGGCGGATTAACCAAAGCTAAACAAGCTAGAGATCTAGCGGTGGAACTTGGTCTCGCGATGACAATTGAGGACAGTTGGGGCGGGGATATTATCACTGCTGCGATTGCCCACCTCGCACACAGCACGGTGTCGTCCAATTTTTTCACTGCGACGGATTTCAACTCTTATGTAACAGTCAGTACTGCAAGCGGGGCCCCCCAACGAAAAAACGGTCGCATGGCTGCTTCAATAGAGCCCGGTCTCGGGGTTACTCCCAGAATGAAAGTGCTGGGCGATCCAGTGTTTGTTTTGGAATAGATTTGGTGGATCAACCGATTATCACCGCCTTAGAAAAGTTCTGTGCCCCCTCGACCGCCGAATTTTTGTTGGCCGCGTGAACCCGGCCAACCAGATCACCGGTCTTTACTTTGGTTCCGATTTTAATGATTTGATCAAAACCAACAGAAAAGTCAATGTCATCTTCAGCCCGCGAGCGGCCGGCTCCAAGTGCCACGCTGGCCCGACCCACCGTATCAGCATCAACCTCCAAAATCTCCCCGGAGGATTTTGCTTTTATGTCGGCAACGACCTTTGCAGGATGAACCTTTGAAAAACCATCCAGCAATGACTCATCCCCACCCTGTGCCTCGACCATTTTTCGGAACTTCGACCATGCGGTGCCATCATCAAGCCACATCCCGAGTTGTTTTGCGCCCACCGTTGAGAGTTTTGCCGCCAGTTTGATCACGATTCTGCGGAGATCCGCCGGACCACCGCCTTTTAAGGTCTCAATCGACTCCCTAACCTCCAGAGCGTTGCCTACTGTCTGACCAAGCGGCTCATTCATCGGATTAAGGACCGTGTGAGTCTCCACACCCATCGCTTCTCCAACTCGTTTCATGGCACCAGCAAGGGAAATGGCGTCCTTTTTTTTCTTCATAAAAGCGCCACTGCCATATTTCACATCCAAAACCAAAGAATCCAGGGTTTCAGCCAACTTTTTCGACATGATTGAAGCGACAATCAGTGGCTGGCTTGGAACTGTAGCAGTCACATCCCGAAGAGCGTAAAGCATTTTATCCGCCGGACATACCTCGGGGGTCTGCCCCATCATCACCACACCAATCGCCTCCAATTGAGCCAACGCCGCCTTGCGGCTTAAAAACACATTGAACCCCGGAATTGCCTCCAACTTGTCCAGCGTCCCCCCGGTGATGCCAAGCCCCCGTCCCGAAATCATCGGCACCCAAAGATCGTCGCAGGCCAATAACGGAGCCAGCACAAGTGAGACCTTGTCCCCAATTCCCCCGGTGGAATGTTTATCCACGACCCGCGGAGCTTGTGTGGGATACTCGAAAACCTTCCCAGAGTCCAACATCGCACGGGTGAGCGATGTGGTTTCCTCGGGGGTCATCCCCTTGAAGTAAATCGCCATGGCGAGTGCCGACATCTGGTAATCTGCAATTTTTCCAGTCGTGTAGCCACTGATAAAATCGCGAATCTCTGTATCCGACAAAATCTTGCCGTCTCTTTTTTTCTCTATTACCGAAGGCGCATGCATCAGTCAGAATCTATCCAGCAATTGAACTAAAGCGATCTTGAAATTCAGTGTCAACGTGCCTAAGCTCCACACCATGGCGAATGAACTGAATTTCAAGCAGGAGTTGGTGGGATGTTTTGGATACCCCGTGTCGGAAAACCCCACCCAAGCGATGATAGAGCCCGCCTTTCGCGCCATGAATTTGGACTGGCGCTATCTTACACTGGAAGTGAAACCGGAAAACCTCGCTGCTGCGGTGGCTGGGGCTCGCGCCTTTGGCTTTCAGGGCTTTAACTGCACAATACCCCACAAAGTTGCCGTCATCCAGCACCTGGATGGCCTCGGCGAATCAGCAGAATTAATGGGGGCCGTAAACTGTGTAGTCAATCGCGAGGGCAAACTAATCGGCGAAAATACCGATGGAAAAGGCTTCGTCTCCAGTTTCAAAGAGTTGGCTGATCCCACCGGTAAATCCATGATCCTTTTTGGCGCAGGAGGAGCCGCCCGTGCTATTGGGGTGGAAATGGCCCTCGCCGGGATCAAATCCATCATCATCGTTAACCGAAGCGTGGAGAGGGGCAAAGCGCTTTATGATCTTTTTTCTGGAAAACTAAAATCCGCCGTGGGCGGTGACCTGGACGTAACCTTTATCCCATGGCAGGGTGATTATGATGTTCCTGAGGACACTGACATCGTCGTTAATGCCACTTCGATCGGACTTTTCCCGGATGTAGATGCCCGGCTGGATCTCGACACAGACTCACTGAAATCCACTATGATTGTGGCAGATGTCATTCCCAATCCTCCAAAAACCCGACTGATCAGCGAAGCCACCGCCAAAGGCTGCCGGTTGATTGATGGCCTCGGAATGCTAGTCTCCCAGGGCGTAATCGGAATCGAATATTGGACCGGCAGAACCCCGAACCCGGAAGTGATGCGTCGGGGATTGGAAGAGGTCTTTGGAGAGTAATGAGAACACTGGTTTTTGGGTTTTTAATCGTAGATCGATTCCGCCGCCAGTTGCCTTCGGATCCGTCCGCAGCGGGCGGGCTTGACGAAAGCAAGCGCTGCTTCGGCTCGCTGTCTCAATTCCAGATCACTGATCGCCCCTGCAGCCCAGGCCTGTTCATAACCGCGAATTCGCCGCTCCAGTCGTCTCCGGCTCGACCTGCTTGAGGTGCACCCAGCCATCGTGGTGAAAACGAAATCCGAGGAAATCCATCCCACCCGAGGTGCGATTGAGAATCGGCTCTTTCAGGGGAAGCCCGAGTTCATCGCCGGCGTATCGAATGATCTCGCCCCCTGTTCGAAGCAAGACATCCTTGTCGTCGTGCCAGAGCACCATGTCGTCCATGTAGCGGGCATAACCACGGATGCGGAGCGTTTCCTTGATCAGGCGATCAGCGAACCCCTGGTAGAAATTAGCGAGAAACTGGCTTGAAAGGAAACCAATCGGCGTCGAGCTGAAGATACCAGCGGCAGGAGAACCGGTACCACCGTCAGGACAGTTCCATGGCCTTGCGGTCGAGGGCCAGAATTTCGATCTGCTGCCACTTGCCTATCCCGTGCGGGCCGATGAAGTTGATCACCGCCCTGCACCAAGCGATCACGGTCTAGCTAGAGGCGGCTCACGAAATTCTGGCCAGCGGAAAGGTTTTTTTCATCCAGGAAGTCCGAAAGCCCCGGTTCATAAGCGACTAATGGATTGAGCGAGCAGCATCCCGGTCCCGGTTCCCGCTGAAAAACCGCCACATGCCGATCAATTGACTTACCTGGGGTTGGTAATTCTCGGGATTCCAAGTTGGCTTCGGTACAAATCAACTTTCCTCCAAGCCGCTGAATGGCCTCCAGGGCCAGTTCATGCTCTTTGTCAAAATAGCTGGTGATGACCAAACGCCCTTCGTCGCCGAGCTTGGAAAGAGCGTGATCAAAGATTTCTTCCCACGTTTTTTTCCCATTCCAAAAATTCTGGTGCCTGAGAAAAACCAAGTCAAAATCTTCGCCCAATTGACCGTGACCATTGAGTCTTGTTGCATCACCCGTTAAAAACTCAAACTCTTTTTCGACTCCGTTTAGATGATCCACTTTCCTTTTACCAAAAGTACGCTGGGCATCAGAAATTTCACGGGCTCGAATATCGATTCCAGTGAACTTGATTTTCGCGCCACCAGAACCTTTAAGATCGGCTAAAAAGTCAGTTAGTGCCTCGGCTTCGTGGGCAGCTCCACAGGCGATATCCAAAACCCGGGATTCTTCTTTTTTTTGAAGAGCCCGCCTTACTTTGTTTACATCTGACTCAAGGACTTTTCCCATCATGAGTTTTAGACGGGAAAGATCTTTTGCCTGTAGCTCAGCCAGTCTCTGCGACATGAACACTACTTTTCGTTTTTATGAAACTCAGCAAAATGTTTGCGGAGCAGATCTTCGCCAAAATCTCCATCAAAATCCCTCCACACCGCATGAACATGGTTCGCATTGTTCTGGGTATTGGCGTATTCGAGAAGGAAAGTTGGCCCCTGCACCCGGTAATAATGAGGCTCGTTTTTCTCAAAACCTCCCGCCCAGCCAAATACGATTTTTTCCAATCCAGCGTCCTTTATCTCTTTCCATTCTTTTTCAGCCACTGGCCCCCGAAGCCGGTTGATATAGACGTTCATCAACTGATGCAGTTGTTTTTTCTGATCTTCACTCAATTTATCATAGGCGATCCCGCCACCCGCCAGCGGTTCAACTTTCGGGGTAGCTTCGGTCAAAATATCTTTTGGTGCGGCCTCCATGATGACCGCATCTTTTTTCTGCTCATCACTCAGAGACTTGGCGAAACTTCTGCCCAAATCCTCTTCTCCAGCCAGCACCCGCAGACCTTTCAGTGGCCCGGACAAAACCTCTCCAGGATTCGAGGCGAAAAAGACCGGAGTACCCGCAACCACATTTCCGTCCGCAATTGTGAAATTCGAGGAAAAATGGTGCCCTTCGACTTTCCAGCCCCAGTTTTGATCACCAGGTTTGCCGAAAATACTGATGTAATACATGCTGGGATTGCGTTTAGGGTCCTGCTCCAACTCCCAAAGAACATTCTCCAAGCTCATAATCTGAAGGGCTGTGGAAAAGCCTTCGGGACTGAGTCCTGTGCTCAACAGAGCGTAAGCAAGATGCATTTGGTCGGGACGCAATTCTTTTAGCGTAATGCCACCCCGCTTGTTTTCTCCCTCAAAAGGTTTGGGGATAAAATGCCAATTTTTGCGCCACGGATCCTTCAGATCGTAGACGGCCTTTGCCTTTTGTTCGGCGGTTAAATTATTGAGGAAATTCGTCGCAGCAGTCGCCATGGATTCAGCCACTTCGTGCGCCTGTGCGAATTGATACCCTGGCACCAGCAGCGCCACGCTTGTCAGAATGGTCAGTATGAGTTTCATTGCATGTATTGGACACCGCTTCAATGGAATCAGCAAGGGCGCATCTCGGTAGAGGATCAAAAAATGATACTTTAACTTCCCTTTTTTAAATCTTCGAGATTTCTCTTCAGATTGGCGTGATTGAGATCCCAGCCTTGCTGAATTTTCTGAAGCCGGTTCTCCCATAGAGCATCATCATTGGGTACCCAATCAAAGTCCATGCGGGTGAAAATTTTATCTTTCAACATATCGAACTCGATTCGCTCGCCAGTGTCATCAACCCCACACACTTCGATTTTCCGGACGATTTCATTTTCGTCATCGCTATAGCTATTGTGAATTTTCAGCCAGGATTCCAAGGTTTCAATGGCGATAGCTTTATTCAAAGTACCTTCTTTTTCCCTGCCAGCTTTCAAAATCAATTCAATTGACGAGGACTCTGTCTGCATGGCATTGAGAATCACATTTTTTGTGTTAGCATCAATATCTTCAATCGTAGGCATTACGTCAATAATGTTGGCGGAAATGTGAATTTTCCTGATTAGATTCAGAGTTTTTACCTTACCCAAGTTAGTTGGCCGCAAGATGGGCCTGATTTCAAGATCCTCGCCAAGTTCTCCCACCTCTTTAATAAAATGTGCAAACTGGGTGATGGATACCGCTTTGGAATTTCTTTGCAGAGCGAGGATACGGCTTTCAAAGTCGTAATAGAAGGCAGAACATTCTGCGACACCTTCGTCGATGTTAAAGATAATCGGAGCAATGTTCCCTTCAGGATTGGCTCGAAAACCCGGGGGCGACATCGAGATCCTCATCATATCTCCGAAATATCCGACACCACCTTCCTTCAGATGCGTCCGAGCCAGACGAACCCAGTCATCAGTTGGCTGGGTGGTGCGTTTCGGGCTATTGATCGGTAGTGAGTGGAGCCGCCGAAGTATGGGCTCCAGATCTGGCCCGTCGGTAGAAAAGGTGAAGAAGTCAATTTTTGTCGATTTGCGCATAGAATAAATGCGCTTTAATCGAACTGTCTTGATTGGTCAAGAATCCATTGTCCAGTTTTTCTAAAAAGCATGAGGAATATTGAGCGCAATTCAACTGATAAAGTGTTGAACAAACTTTTCGGAGGTTTCCAGCACCGATGAGAATGTTCTACCTCAGACGTCAGTAACTATAAGAAATTCTCTTTCTTTTTAACTTGCACGCCCTGAAATCTCCATCATATTTCCAAACGCTTTTCGACCCGTTCGTCTAGCGGTTAGGACACCGCCCTTTCACGGCGGCGACACGGGTTCAAGTCCCGTACGGGTCGCTTTTTGGTTGTAAAGGCTTTAATGCTCAACAAAGTCTATCGAGGCTGAGGCTTACGAGATTGAGCAGGGTACATTTGGTCACCCAACAGTCTCTAACGAACAAAATCCTGTGTAAAATGCGCAGGATTTTGAAGACAAAGCCCACAAAAGGGTTAAAATAATTCAACTTCACTCAGTGAAGAATACATTTAGGCAGATGCCTTTTTATAAGTTGCTTAGGCACTTACTTACCAACCTCGCTCAGCGAGGAATATTAAAAACCAGTTAAAATTTCATTCGGAAACGCGATTTCGGATGCGTTTTTACGCGCACTTGTAATGCGGGAAACACTCTCTCGAATCGAGGGTTGAATGATCAGTCTTCAGCATTAACCTCCGTCGGCACGGTTGACGCTCAGCCAAAAAATTCAAAGCACCTGAACCCACGCAAACTTATTTATTCCGCCCCAACCCCAGAAAACCTTTTGGTTCCGGCTCCGCCGGTGTAGGGTACAATCAGTCAGACAACTGGGTTACCACAGGCTGATCTTATCACTTGTTCGAATAGACATTCATGAGAAGCCTCATCTCCCTAACGGCCTGTCCAAAGCCAACAAACATTCCACGAGAAACCAGGTGATGACCTATATTCAATTCTGCCAAGTAGGGCGTTTTCATCAAATTCAAAACGTTGGAAATCGTGATTCCGTGTCCAGCATTGATCTGAAGACCCTCTCCATTCCCCACTTCAGCGGCTTTTATGATTTTTCTTAACTCACTTTGCCCGCCTTCGATTGCTGCATTGGCAAAAGTTCCGGTGTGTAACTCAATCATATCTGCACCAGTCTGAGCTGCCGCCCTGACTTGATCAACTTCTGGATCGATAAATAGGCTTACCTTAATCCCGCATTTTTGGAGTTGCTCTATGTTTCGTTTTAAGGTGGGATCATAGTGCAGTAAATTCAGCCCCCCTTCTGTGGTCACTTCCAGGCGATTCTCTGGAACGAAACATACAAAATCCGGCTTTACCTCAAGAGCAATATCAACAATTTCCTGGGTGTTTCCCATTTCCAGGTTCAAATCAACCCGTAGATTTTTTCGCAATTCAAACACATCACAATCCTGAATATGACGTCGATCAAGGCGGAGGTGAATGGTGATGGAATCAGCACCATTAGCCTCTGCCTCATTTGCGGCAGCGAGGAGGCTCGGTTCAGCATTCGGCGAGCGGAGGTTTGAGGAATATCTGGCCTGCCGTAGAGTCGCAACATGATCAATGTTTACCCCCAGCTTGAGATGTTGTTTAGACATAAATCCAGAGGATAAGCTTTTCCCAACGAAAAGAAAATGCCGATTGATTGTTTGATCGGTCAGCCCCGAACCAATACCGGGGTACCGATCCCAACCTTGGAAAAAATCAATGGCTGCACATTTGATGGAACTCTGATACAGCCATGGCTGGCAGGACCATCGGGAACAAACCCCACGTGCATGCCAATCCCGTCTGTCAGCCGCAACCAATAAGGCATGTCAGCCCCCACAAACTGCGCTGCACCTGGAGGAGGATCGAAACTATCATCCCCTCGCAATTCGGCACCAGATCCGTCATACCAAGTTCCATAACGTCCTGATTTCTTTTCCACCAACTTTTCCTGAATGATAAATCGACCTGTTGGAGTGCTATATCCAGGCTTACCAGATGATATTTGGGTTTCTATCACCAAAATGCTCCCCCGATAAACCCGGGCTCTCTGATCACCAAGATCAATCTCCAATCTCGAATTGGCTGAGTTCAAGCGACTGATTTCCCTTTCGTTAATGTAGAGGTAACGATTGGGAGGACTGCCAACGCCCTGCGGCTTTTGCTGCGTAACCACATTCATTCTGGAACGACTGCCAAACAAACCGCCAAATGGCTTACTACTGCTGCTCCTTCCGTGAGCATGAGCAATCAATTCCGCATCAATTTCCCTTTGCGCGCGTAACTTTTCCTCTTCAACGGCCCTCAGCGCTGCTTCCCGAGCCCGCACGGTAGCCAACAATTGTCTAGCCTTCTCCTCTTTCTGGCGCATCTCTGCCAAAGCCAGCTTCCGGGCGGCGTCTGCCTTTTCTTCTTCTTCAATACGTTTTGCTTTTTCAGCATCAGCTTTTTGCTTTACCAAAAGTTCAGCGGCTTTTTCACTTGCCTTCTGCCTTTCCCGAGCGTCTAGATCCCTTGCTTTCTGCTCTTCGACCTTTTTCCTCTGAAGAGCTGCCATGGCTTCGTCCTTCTGTTGTTTGGCAAGTTCTGCGGCCCTTTCTTGAGCCTTCGCTTTTTCTCGGGTAGCCTGTTCCCGAGCTTTTAATTCATCAGTCTTTTTCTTTTCCGCTGCAGCGATAGCTTTGTTCTTGGCATCTGATTTCGCCCTGGCATCAGCGGCTTTCTTGCGTGCAGCCTCCTCTTTAGCTTTCTCTTGGGGAGTCTTGGTGGATAGGAGTTCCAAAAGAGGCGAATCCGACTTGGATTGTGAGGCAGGTTGAGGCTTTTTTGTGGTGCCTGTCGATTGTTTGGTGTTCGATTTTGTTGAATCCCCACTCAGAAAGTTACCCAAAAGTCCTTGTCCTTGAACCGGACTAAAACACAAAACGGCAATTCCAAAAAATGCGAGCCGGATAGTTTTAAAATTCTTCAATACCATGGGTAAACTTTTTGCAAAATAAAGCTGTCTACAAGAGCTAAATTATCCTGTTTCGTCAACTAAATATTGTCTTAATTTAGTCCGAACAGATTTTACTTTCCATTGACAGAAATTGGCTCCCTAATCAGGGATTATTGTCAATGTTGTTATTGCCAACCGCTGAATTCCCACCTTCCGGCAAGATGTCATCCACCAACCTTTTAATGCCCTCTGCGGCATGCTCGCTCTGCGGATAGATTCGCCGGGCTGAAAGATACCAAGCCAGACTTGAACCCCTCTGCCCCCTTTCTTCGAGGTTTTGAGCCGTCTTTAGGGACTTCACGAATTCAGCAACATCCGTTGAATAATCTGATCGTTTGGCTGAAAGCGGTACATCATCAGGAAATTTTTTAAATGTCTTTTCAACAATTTCCCAAGCCGCAAAACCATTGCCAGCATTTTTCAATGTTTCTGCTTGTTTCAAAGTGATTTCGATTTCCTGAATATTTCCAAGAATCTGATTGAGTTTTTCCTGTCTCTCTGGATCATCAACCGTCGCGGCTATGAACACCGCTTTATTGGTAAAAATTTGTCGATAACTTTGAGTGCTAAGCAAACGATCAAACTCAAGTTTTGCCTGTTGCTGGGTGTCACCGGCATCGGACAAGGTTGAAAACTCGGTTTGGATGGCAGGATTGGTCGGCCATATCATTGTAGCCTCAGCCAGATTCTTCTCAAAAGCCGCATCATCTCCCTTTAGCGCCGCATTTTTTGCCGTACGCAATTTCATGTTGCTTGTTAACTTGGCTGTTTCAACTGCCGAAGTAGGCTTCGAAAACTCAAAATCTTTAGCCTGGATTTTCATCTCCGCGATCAGCGTTCCTGCAAGATTGTAGTCCTTTACCTCGATGGAATTTACGAGTTGAAAGGCATTTTGAGTGTAGGACAAAATCTTCCTTTTGCTCTCCCGGGGAACACTTTGAACTGCGGGTAGGAACTCTCCCATGACAAAAGCCTGCTGCAACTGCCGGGAGGCTCCATCGATTTCTTCCTTTTCAAGAAGGAATTTGAAGGACTCCACACTTTGTTCGACGTCCCGGATCGCTTCGTTGGAAAAGGAATCCAACGTCGTTACGGTGGGACTAAATCCAATGGTTTTACTAAAAGTCTGCTCCACATCCGATCCTTTTTCGAATTGCAAACGCCCTGCACCATCCTTAAAGAACTCAGTATAAAGCCGTGCCCCAATAATGACATGTTCAAAACGGCGCTGCATAAACAATTGCACGATCAGCGCCTGGAACTCCAGTTTGGCTTCCAGCTCGGACAGTTCCCCTAACGCTTTGTTGGCCACCCGGCCTGCCTCAGTTTCCGCGATCCGCTGAACATACCTCTGGATATGACCTGCGTTTGTTGGATCAACTGCGGCACCACCCTTTCCTTTGTCGTCTTTGCTGCGATCCATGATTCTGCCATCTTTCCATTGATCAAAATTCCAGTCCAACTGCCGACGCTGTTTGTCCAGCTCCACATTGAGCTGCGTCAAATTAATTTCATTCTTTTTAGCAAGAAACACTCGATAAACCGCATTGGCCAGCGATTCACAATTTCTCGCATCCTGTGGAAAGACCGCTGCATGCTGTAAGCGAGCCACCGCTGCCGCGAGACGATTTTTATCATTGTGGTTGTGAGGAGACAATTTGTCTAGAATGTCCCGAATCGCCTTCCGATAAGCAAGATCGGACTCATCGCTGGATTCTGCGGCATTCAAGAACTTTTCAAAGCGGGCGCGGAAAATCTGATTGTCCTGAATATTGAACTGTTTCCCGTCAAAACTGAAGGTGTTGGTTGTGGGATCCAGAAAAGGCACATCATTCCCAAGAACCTGGTTGTTTCGTGGTTGGTTATTTTGATTGACGATAGTGGTATTATCTGTCGAGGGACCACTGCCTCCTCCACCCGTTCCATTCGAAGGCGTATTTTGCACTGGCGGCGTATAAACCTGAGCAACCGCGTTAAAGGAGATGAGAGTGCCAACAGCGGTTAGCGCAAGCAGGTAAGTGATCGGATTTTTTTTCATATTAACTTCCGTTTCTAGTATAACTCATTGATTTATCGACTCGGCTACCAAGGTTCCTTCTCGATCTACTCTGACAGTCATAATTAATTCCGTTCCTCGTTCGAGGTTGACATTCTTAAACTCAGCAGGAACCAAAACGGGCACGAGGATGGAGCCCGATTCGTCAGAAGCATCAAAAGCAATCAACCGGCCGGATTCACTCCACCTCAACATTTCCTCGATACGCCCCTCTAATTTGTAACTGTTTCCTCGCAAACTATTGGCATTATCCCGATAACTTGTCAGACTCAATGGA